>DATBQZ010000236.1:0-1797 GCA_036560565.1 Candidatus Nitrosotenuis sp. | reverse complement strand
GAATTGAAGCAGAGCCAATTCCCTTGATTGTAGATGAAAGAACCACTGGCCCTGTTTCCTGACCGCTCTCAATTATTGCCGTGCCGTATGAGGATGTGACATCGATGTTTCCAATTTCCTTTATCTTTAGCAGGAGATCGTTGCTTGAAATCAAGTTGATCTTTTTATCGCTACCGTCAGAGGCATAGTTTTCGTTTATGATTAGCGGATAGAATTCATTCTCAACTTGCTCAGCGGTCTGCTGTGACGACTCGTCTGGGTCCACCTGCTTTGGCAAAAGCATGCCTATCTGAAATATGGCAATTGTCTGAGACTTGGTCGGTATCTTGCTCAATGTCAAAAGCTGCATTGTCTTGTTTTCAGCAAGTGGGTTGCTGGTGGTATATGGCTTGACTGTGGAAAATGTATCTGATGCCACTCCCAATCCCTTGGTTGTTGCGCCAATCGTAATTGTCTTGTTCTCTTTGATAAAGTCAAGCCTCTGGCTGAAATGATAGCTGAACTGTCCTTTTTTTATCACCGGCTTGCTTTGTGATTCTTTAAAGCCCCTGTCAATTTGATTCCCAATTGAATTATCATCAGAGAAAAACTGCAAAGGTATGTCTGCAGGGGTAAGTGTTGGCTGTCCGTCAGAATCTACCAGACTAACTATTACATCAATGTCTCTTTTCATAGTAGCTGGAATTTTTTCTGGGAATATGTTAACAGATAATGATGAAGGCAATGATGAGGATATTCTAATTTCTCTTGCCTCATCAATGCCAAGATTATCCGATGTTGCCCGGATGAACGCATTTCCTACCTTGTCATGCGATTTTATGGTGCCCCACACATAGCTGTTTCCTTTTTTTATCGTGGTGTCATTTGCCGCTATTCCAATTAGGCCACTTTCATAATCAAGTGAGACGCTTATGTCAAAAGGCGCCTGTGTAATGTCTCCGTCAGAATTTTGCAAATATAGTGAAAATGGCATCTCTGAATTTACGTTCATTTCACTTGTTGGCAAGTTTATGACTAGCCGGATATCGTTTGCAAAGTCAGCTGACGCACCAACTATTATGGTATCAAATGCTTTTTCATTATTGTATGATGCAGAAATCTTTGCAGAGCCCGCAGTATTTGTAGTCAATATGTCAAAGGATACAAATTCTGAACCTGCAGGAATGGTGACTCGGGCAGGAACGGAGGCTACGGCTTCATTGTTTGACTCTAACTGAATAGTTGTATCCTTTGAGATCTTTACCATGCTTCCGTACTTGCTGACAAATCCAACGTATCCTATTTTGTGTGATTGATCTCCTGCCTCTACACTAGATGGCGAAATCTTGAGCATTAGTGACAAATTAGTCGAGTCATCAGTCTGGGAATGAACTAGAATTGTATTTCCTGAAATCAATATGAATATCAGTCCAAAGATGATTGGGATTTTTTGCGAGACAGTTTTGTTCATTTTTCTGTCTCCATAAAAAGAAAAGAGGGGTTAACCACTCTGTTGACCTACAACAACAGTGCCGACAAATACTGCACCGTTGGTGGTGGTTATCTTGAATTGCGTGTCTCTACCTGACTTCATATCTTCACTGAGTGCTAGGACGATGCTTCCAGTTTGACCTGGTTGGATCTCTGCAACAGAACTCGTAGCAATAAGATCAGTTCCAGTGCCTCCTACAACACCTGCGATGGTATATCCACTAACAAGTGCTGATACGGTAAGTGGGGCAGGATTAGCGAATTGATATACTGATCCGCCAAATCTTAATTCGCTCAAGGTTATTGCCTGAACGCTATCGTTTTTGA
>DATBQZ010000235.1:0-16447 GCA_036560565.1 Candidatus Nitrosotenuis sp. | reverse complement strand
ATAAACTTCTGATATGCAGGATCAATTGTGGTAAATTCCCGCCTCCAGTCAATAGAGTATCCCATCTCTATCATTCCAGATTTTATCTCCTCGTGGAAATAGTCTGCAATTTTTACCGGCTCTACAAATTCTTTTATCTTGTCTTCGGGTACGTGATACAGTTCCCTAAAGTTTTGGATTAACTCCTTGTCCCCACCTTGAACTCTTTTTGCCATACCCAAGATGGGCGTTCCGGTATAATGGAATCCCATTGGAAAAAGTACGTTGTAGCCTTTCATGCGCAAAAACCTCGCATGAACGTCTGCAAGCGTATAGGTTCTTCCGTGACCTATGTGCTGGGGCGAATTTGGATACGGATATGCAACCGTGATGAATTTTTTTTCTTTGGAGTTTGGGTCAGTCTCAAAGTCTTTTGACTCTTGCCATTTTTTCCTCCACTTTTCCTCTATTCCATTCCAGTCTATCATAAATTCACGGTCTTTTTTATCAACAGTTCTGCGTATGCGAGCGCATCAGCAAGCTTTGATACGTCCTTCCCTCCGCCCTGCCCAAATCTCGCGTCTCCTCCGCCTGAGCCGCCAAGCTTTGCAGAAATTTCCTTTACCAAGTCTCCTGCCTTGAATGTCTTTGACGCCTCTGACCCTGCAAAAACAATAATTCTGATTCCCTCTCCCCTTATGATCAAAGCGCAGTAAATGGCAGATGGATTCTGCGTGATTACCTCCTCGCCTACTGCAATATGGAATTCTTCGTCCAACTCTTCATCAATTACCGAATAAAATTTCAGGGCGCCAAAGCTTTTGGAATTATCTGCTGCCTGCTTTGCCACTATTCCACTGGTCCTCTTGATTAACTGCTTTAGTTTCTTTTTTGCAGACTCTGAATCATTCATTGCGTGCTCAAATGACTTGATTATCTTTTCTTTGTTTGATCCAAGTGATTTTATTATTATGGCCAAGTCGCTTTCCTGCTTTTGCACGTATCTGATTGCTGCCTCTCCTGAAACAAACTCTAGCCTTACCACTCCGTCCTGGATTCTTTCTGATTTTGTAATCTTGATCAGTCCAAGATCGCCAGTTCTTCTCACATGTGTGCCTCCGCATGCCTCTACATCAAAGTCCTCGATTCTTACGATTCTTACCGATTTTACAGGAACAACCCCTCCCTGGTATATTCTAAAGCCAAATGTCTGCTCTGCCTGACCTCTGTCATATTCCTTGATTGTGACTGGGAGATTTTTTTGAACTATCGAGTTTGCAACGCTTTCAATTTTTTTGATGTCCTCTTCATTTAGACTGGAGTGGTGCGTGATGTCGAGTCTACCGTAATCCTTTTCTTTGAATGCAGAATGCTGCCATACCCAAGAGCCAAGAACGCTTCTTGCAGACGAATTTATCACATGCGTGCTTGTGTGATGTTTTGTTATGTTCTCCCTTCTTGGAATGTCGATTTCACAGCTGACCATTGCGCCCTCGCTGGGAGTGGTTTTCATTTCATGTAGTACAATGTTGCCGTGCTTTGTAACGTCTGATACCTCAGAGCCATTTATTTTCCCGTGATCCGGCTCCTGTCCACCACCTCTTGCATAAAACGATGTCCTGTCCAATATGACAAACTTGTTTTTTATTACCTTGATTACCTTGGCATCAAACTTCATTGGATCGTCTTTGTAGAACAATAGATCCGTATCTGGAATTCCTTTTAGATCAAATTCCTCGCCTGCTTTCTTTTTTTCTGATTGGTGAAGATCTGATAGTTTGCTGTAAAAGCTATCTGGAATTTCGGCAATTATCTTGTGTTCCTTTAGATAGTCCGGCGTAACTCCGTCTGACTCGTATAATCTGATCATGTCGTCTACGTTTAGGTTCTTGTTTTTTAGATTCTCGGCAATCTTTACCATTCTTGATTTGGAATCGTGGTATCTTTCCACCTCGATCCCAATTATTGTCTTGACCTCGTCTCGGTATTCCTCAAGCTCAGGATATGTTGCCCTGAGATAGTCGATGTGGCTGTCAATTAGATCATCCAAGTCCAAACTCAGGCCCAGCCTGTCAATTGTGGCCATGATTCTCCTTAGGATTATTCTCAGATTGTATCCTCCACCAACATTGCTTGGAAGGGCGCCATCAGATATTGCAAAAATCAAAGTCCTTAGGTGGTCTGCTATTGTGTAAATTCCCTCAAGCGGAGTGATGATTCTATTTACATTGTCGTCTGTAAGATTTGTTGCCTTTATCGCAGCCTTTCTTACCTGTGACAGATCAGGATATTTTTCAAGGCTCTTTGCTATCTCGGTAAAGTATTTTGTTAGAATGTTTGCGTCCGCGTCAATTCCTACTTTTTGAATTAGCTTTTGCGTTATCGGCCCAAAACAACAATCATAGGCAGTTGGTGTTCCCATTGTAATCCACGCAAATCTCTCAAGGCCTGCACCCATGTCTATGATTCTCTGATCAAGTGTGGTGTGCTGTCCTAGCTCTCCTTGAAATTCTGTAAACACTGCATTTCCTAATTCCAGTCCTCTGACGTAGAACTCTAGTGATGAACCAAAGGATCCTCCACCTGCCCAAACGTCCTCGACAAAAACAATTTCCTCTTTGTTTATTCCAAAAGATTCTGTCAGCAATCTAAAGTCCAAATCAACGCATTCATCCTTCCAGTAACCGTTCCCGTTTGGAATGCTGTGCTGTCCTATCATGCAGAAACTAGAAAAGTGTCTTCCTGTGACTCCTACGTTTTCCAAGTCTTTGAACCTAAGGCACGTCTGTGGAACAACAAGCGGGTTTGCAGGAAACTCAAAGACAACCTTTGAGCCCATCACTCTTTGAAAGTCAACAATCGATGCAATGGTAAAGTAAAGATCATCGCGCCATCTGCATACTACGGGATATCTTGATACTGAGGTGTGCTTGTTTTTTACAAAAAAGGATTCTACTTGCTTCCATGCCTCTGTGTAGTCAAATCTCTTTTTCGTGGGGGGATTGCCAATAAACGAATAAGTGTCTTCAGAATGATCAGGACACGTCTTTCTCTGCGATTCCAAGGTCCAAAAAAATCTCTTGCAAACTGAGCACGATTTACGCTCAAAGCCTTGCTCGGCAAATAATTTTACCTTGTAGTATCTATCCGGCTCACTTGAAAACTTTGCAAGGATCTCTTCCTTGTCCATCTTCTGAGATTCAAACTGACCAATATTAAGGACTGTCGATTACGATAAATTAAATACGATACCTAGCGACATTGAATCATGTTTGGTCGCAAAAAAGGAATCCAAGAAGGCGATTATGCTTTTTCATCAAAACAAGATGGCGACTACAAGAACATAATTTTTGGAATAGTGACAGGAGTAGATGGCTCTAAAATCGGCATCAGTGGATTAATTGTAAACCCAATCGGTCTGAAAAATAAAGTCTCGCAGGGAAAGGCAGGGCCGCGCTCTGACGATATTCTAAAATCCCCGACTCCTGAGAACTGCATTTTTGCATTCATCTACAGAACCGAACATGAAAACTTTAACGATGTAATCGATCTGGATTCTGGCAGAATAATTCCAATTTCTGAAAAGGCGTATTCTGTTTTGGATGGGTGGATAAGAGAGTCACTGCCAGAGTTAATCAACAATGTTTTGTCACTGCCAGAAGGCGCTGAAAAAGATGAGGCAAAGCGCACCCTTAAACGAAGAATGGAAACACTGTACGACAAGAACCTAAAGCAGAACCTTTACTCTGTTTGTCGAAGTCTTAAGATCCTCGTCTAATCCTACATAGTTTTATATTATCCCCAAAGAAAATCACGATACAATGGAATACGTCTACGCTGCATTAATTCTGCACAAAATGAAAAAGGAAATTAATGAAGCTAACATTACTAGTATAATCAAAGCCACTGGCGAATCAGCAAATGACGCCCAGGTGAAGGCTCTAGTGTCTGCACTCGCCGATGTCAACATCGAAGAGGCAATCAAGGCAGCACCAGTAGCAGTTGCAGCAGCACCAGCCGCAGCAGCAGCACCAGCAGGTGGCGGAGATGCAAAGAAAGATGAGGCAGCAGCAGGAAAATCTGAAGAACAAGCAATGGAAGGCCTCGCTTCACTGTTCGGCTAAATCTTCAAAATTTTCATTTTTACCTTTAATTATCATTGGGTATAACCAATCCTAGTTGCCAGACATATCGTTTGCCATTCTGATTTACGCCTTTGATCTCTTTGGAACAATGGCATTTGCAGTGACAGGCGCATTCAAGGCAATTGAGCACAAGTCAGACATTGTCGGAATAATTATTCTCTCAATTATCACCGGTGTTGCAGGGGGAACAGTCCGTGATATCATAATTGGCAAGTTTCCTCCAAACTCCATCTCGGATCCGTCGTACGTGATAGTTTCTGTCGCATCTGCAATCTCTCTGTTTTTTCTTTATCCTCACTTGAAAAAGCACTGGAACGTATTTTTGAAGTTTGACGCAATAGGCCTGGGAGTTTTCTCAATAACTGGGGCAACATTTGCATACAATATCTTTGGGCTAAATTTTCTTGCAATGGCATTTGCAGGCATTCTTAGTGCAGTTGGCGGGGGGATACTCAGAGATGTTTTCGTTAACGAGGTTCCAATTATTTTTGTAAAGGAGCTGTATGCAACTGCAAGCTTTGCAGGGATTGTTGCCTTTTTCTTGCTTCTAGTTGGCGGCACACCACTATACATTGCATCCGTTAGTGGAATCATAATTACCACGACTCTAAGACTTGTTGCAATGAAATACAACTGGAATTTGCCGCGGGCTAGGGAAAAATAATTTTTTACGCTGGGGTGTAGCCTTTTGCCTTTGATGCAACTGACTGTGCTTGGGCGTTTGCCTTTTGCAAGACTGCGTCTTTTGTATCGTCGGTAATGTAGCCTGCCTCGATTGCAACAGAGCGGGCGCCTTGGCCTAGCTTTGCTAAAATGAGTTTTATGTTGTCCTGTGTGATGTATGCTGCCTCAATTGATAGCGATAATGCTTCTTGGTGTGCTCTTGCAAACATCTCTCTGTATTTGTCAAGGTCAATTACCAGCTCAGATCGTTTGTATGTCTGTCCTTCCTCAAGTGCTGCCTCTAGGGCAATTCCTGCCTCGATTGTCTTTATGTCGAGCTTTTGCAGTAGTGTAGCCAGCTTGTCTGGAACTGCTCCTCCCTTTTTGACTGGAGTGACATCCTTTGTAATCCAAATTGTTCCTTGGTCAATCTTTGTTGGAACTCCGGCCTCTTTGAACTCTGTCAACATTGGGCCTGGCGCAATTCCGGTGTTCTTTGCCGGAACTGTAACGTCGATGCTTGCTATGTCCCCGCCACGTGCAAACATCATTACTTTGTTTTTTCCAAGAAGGACATTTAGCTTAAATGGTGACATGTTTGTAAACATCAAAACGCACTGACCTGTGAGGGACTCTGCCATTTTTGCGATTCCAGGAACATTCAGCATTGCTAGTGCTTTTCTGGCAACTTGGTCCTTTACGCTGACTATCTTTACCTCACTGAGGAATTTTTTTCTGAGTGGCAAAAGCTGAGATGATCTTACCTTTTCCATTCTGACTAGTGCTGTGACTCTGTATTTTTTTGGGAGTTCTTGCAGCTCTTGATACATTTGCATTTTCTTTTTAGGATATTCTGTTCTGTTTTCTCTCATGTTATTTCATCTGCTGTGTTTGTTTGATTGGTTTTCCCATTGACGTCTTGATTATTATTTTTCTAATGTTTCTCTCCCCGTTTGGCAATTTCTTTTCAATGGCACTTAGTATTGCATGTGCATTTGCAGCCAAATCTGCATCGTCCATTGATTCGTCGCCAATCTTGCATGCTAGTGATAAAGAATTCTTCACCTTGACTCTAATTGATGATCTAAATCTGTCCAAGAATGATTCTATTGGAGCGTTAAATGGAACTGGAACTGGCATCTTTCCTCTCGGACCCAATAGCTGACCCAAAACCTTACCTACAGTTGTCATGAGTTGGGTGTCTGCCAAAAAGAAGTCATAAGTGTTGATGAATTTACGAGCCTCACGCTTGTTTGCAGCAAGTGCATTGATTTCATCGCCGGCGATAACCCTGTCTGCATTTGCACTCTTTGCCTTTAACCCCATGTCTCCGCCTGCCATTATGCAGACTGTAGTTGGGGTGCTGAGTTTTTTTGGTAATTGGATTGTCTCATTCATTGCAAATCCTTTCTTAACATCAATATCCTTTAGAATTACGTACATTTCGACAGACTGTCTGAACTTGCGTTCCTTGTCTACTGTCTTTGCTTCTTTTATCATCTTGACTAGTTCAGACTCGTTGATCAACATGGTTTTCCGCGAAAGCCTATTTAAAATCGTTTGTCGCTTGCAAGCCAAAACTTGAGAAAAATTGTAAAATTTTCTAAATTGACTATGTCGCTTTGTATTATATACAAATTCTCATAATAAAAATTACATTTATTAACATCAAATCGACAATTTTGTAAACATTGCATAAATTAGATGATTTGGACATGAAGCTCCTTTACGAGTTAACCAAGGATGGAAGTATCTCAGTTCCAAATCTTTCAAAAAAAATGGGAATCAATGCATCTGTCCTGTATAGCAGAATCAAAAGACTGACCAAAAAGAAGATCATCAAAAAGTTCACCGTAATAGTTGACGAGGCGCAACTCGGCATTGCTGTGAAAGCGACAATCGGAATAAACCGGGATCCAAAACTAAAGGACGCAATTCACAAGCAATTGTTCCAAACTGCGGAGATTGTCTCAATTTCTGAAGTCACTGGAAGGTTTGACATCATGGTTGGGGTTCACGCAGAAAGCCTTGAGCAGCTACACACCATTGTGATTGAAAAAATTGGTAAAATAGAGGGAATTCAAAGCACTGAAACTTTTGTTGAACTGCAAAAGACTGACAAAGAGCCTTCTTACCTGATTTCTAAATGATTTAGTTTAGTTGGGCGTCCCACTTTCCTGCATTTATCTCTGCAGTGAATTCTTTGGGTGTCTTACCTTCGATTTTAATTCCTAGTGGAAGACAGGTTCCGACAATTTCTTTTGCGACTGATTTTAGGGAACTTGCATATGATTTCTCAAGTTTTGCCTTTGCTACCTTGACAATTGATTCTACTTTGATGTCTCCAACCCATGTGGCGCCCGAAGTTCCTGAGCCTTTTTGAACTCCTGCCTCCTTTAGCAGTAATGCAGCGGCAGATGGAATTCCGACAGTTACCTCCCATTTTTTTGTCTTGGTGTTGACGTTAACTGTTACTGGAACCTTCATTCCCTCGAAATCTTTAGTTTTATCGTTTATTGCCTGAATGATCTCCATGATGTTTACTCCAAGTGGGCCTAGTGCCGGACCTAATGGCGGGCCTGCAGAAGCTTGTCCGCCAGTTACTAGTGCAGAAACAGATTGAGTATCAGACATATTTTCATCTTTTTTTGAGTGAAGATTTAATCCTTCCTAAGCCGTGGATATCTTGAGATAGTTGCTATCGACTGTGACTGGCAATTGGTACGGTGCATCTAGAAGAATAACAGTTGCTTCTTGCTTTTCATTGTCTACTCTCGTTACCGTTGCCTTCATTCCCTTGAACGGTCCTCCGATAATTTCAACAACGTTGTCTATTGCCAATTGTGTTGCATTTGTCCTAGTTACCAAATAACCTTCGATATCTTTGAATTCCAATTCGCCTCTGAGCTGGCCGCGGATGTGCCTGATTCCCTGTAGGGCGTCAAAAGCTGCATTTGCATCTTTTGCCTCAATTACAACATAGCCCTTTAGATTGTCAACTAGTAAAACTGAAAGAATGTTAATCTTGTTAGTCTTTATCTTGTTTTGTAGCAAGTTCATTACTACTTTTTCCTGACCTCCTGTGGTTCTAACTGCAAAAAGATGCGATTTAATTTCTTGTGACAATTCCATCTATCCGAATCTAAACACCGCAAAAACAAACTGAATTATAAATCCAATCGTCCCGATGGCAGCAATTCCTAAAAGAACCAGTCTCAAATGTTGCATATAGTCCTCTTTGTCTGACTTTTTGGCAAGTTTCATCGTGTTTGCCATGTTCTTGAAGGTGCTTACTAGGTCCATCGATGGAAGTTAATAAAGTGGCCTTATATCTTTTAGGCCATGGACTTACTAGTTGCGTACGAGCAAGACCCAGCTGGCCATAACATGGCAAAGTTCATCTCAAAGCAGATGAAAAAAGACGGCGATATTTACCGGGGAAAAAATTTTGATTTAGTAATTATTCCAACTCCAGCTATTTCTGCAGACTGGCTTGAGGAAAAATATCATTATGATGGGTTCGTGTTTTTGTCAAAGCATGCAGCGCAGTCTGGAGATCTTGCCCTGACGTGCCACAGTACTGGGAACTTTGACGTCGCGCAGTTTGGCGGAAATGACAGGCAAGTTGCAGTTCCGCACCCGCACCTGCAAAAGTCCTACCTGCGAACACTATGGAAAAACAAGGATGCTTTTTCGGAATTTCAAATCACAATAGAGGCTACCCATCACGGACCGACTGCTTTGAGCAAGCCTACCATATTCATCGAAATTGGAACCACTGAAAAACAGTGGACTGACGAATCCCTCTGCAACTCTGTCGCAAATCTAGTGCTGCAAACTATGTCTGAGCCAATAACGACTAGTCCTGTGGCAATATGTTTTGGCGGCACCCACTATCCTGACAAATTCACAAAAGAGCTCATTGAGGGAAGGCATGCCTTGGGAACCGTAATCCCAAAGCACGCACTTGAATTTCTTGACGAATCCCTCTTTTCTCATATTTTAGATAGAAACAAGGCAAAAACCGCATTACTGGACTGGGGAGGACTGGGATCACACAAACAAAAGGTAATTGATTTAATCAAGAATGCAAATATGGAGATGATAAAACTTTGAATGATCTAGAGCGTAGAGTTTATCAAAAATTGCTCGAGGTGCCAAAAGGAAAAGTCACAACATATGGCGATCTTGCAAAGGCAATTGATCTACCACACGGTCAGCGAGTGATCGGTCAAATTATGAACAAAAACCCGTTTCCAGTAATCATCCCATGTCACCGCGTTGTCAAATCTGATGGAAAAATTGGCGGCTATTTCTACGGGGAAGACGTAAAAACTAACATGCTCTCAAAAGAAGGAATCTCAATTAAGAGTGGAAAAATTCAAAATTGGGAAAAAACTGTTTTCCGATTCTAAGCTTTGCGTCTTGCCTTTACTTCCGCAATTAGGCCTCTTAGGTGAGCAGTGTCTTTTACTGTGTTTCCGCCTACCTTTCTGTAGAGTTCCCAGAATTCCGGATTTGTGATGTCTTTTCTGTCTTTTGCTACCTTGAGTCTATATCGCAATGCACGCGTTCTTTTCACATAGACTTGTTTCTTTCCAACACGTGCTCCTTTCCTTCCTTTCTTTGAACCAGTAGTGGCTCCTCTTTTGGATTTTTGTGATTTCTTGAATTTTGATCTTCCTCGAGATGTTCCTTTTGCTGGTTTGATTGTAATTGTACCTGCAGTTATGAGACTTCTGATGTTCTCACGAGTGATTGCATCTGCAATATCATCTGAGCTCTCAGTATCAAACTTAATTCTGCTTAGGCCTACTCCGACGACTCGGGACACGAGGCGCTTTTTAGCTCTAAGATTTACTACCACTAGTCCTCACTCTCGCATTGAAAACTTTGAATTTCTTTTCCATTGCTTTTTTAACTATTTCCAATCTTTTCTTTGTTCCAACACCGTGGCCAATTCTTACGCCATCGATCTTTGGGTTTAGTTTTTCTAAATCTGCAACATTGTGAACTAAATTATCTGTAAATCCTGATGGATGCAAGCCCTTTGCTATTTTTGGACCGCCGTATCCTACCTTGACTAATCCTGGTCGACCCCTAAACTTTTGTTTTCTCTGATGGTTGTCTATTCCCTTTGGTTTTCTCCAAGCTACCTTGATTCTTGCGTATCTCCAACTTTCTTGTCTTGGAAAATCTGGCCTGTGTTCTGCGATTGTTTTTCTTAATGCCAGCTCTTCTTTATTGATGGTCAACATACGGACTCTTAGATTTTACAATAAATAGGTTACTTGTGCAAATTTTCGCGCAAAAAGTAAGAGATAATAATGAACCTGCAACCGGATCGAATATTTGACGTTCATGCCTGTGTTCCTTGAAATTGGGTTGATAAACAAAACATGACTGATCCTAAGTCAGCCATCACTACCAAGTTTGTCTCTCAGATTGACGCGTTTGGTATAAAGCCGTCAAAAATTCACCGAAACTCCTCGCCTGAAAAACTAGTCGAAATGGCAGTGCAAAAAAACGAGGGCATGCTTACCACTACTGGCTCGCTTGCAGTAAAAACTGGCAAATACACGGGAAGATCCCCTGATGATCGCTATATTGTAGATGATGACGAAACCCACGATACTGTTGACTGGGGAAAGGTTAACCATCCATTACCGCTTGATAGATTTGATAAAATTTTCAACAAAATGAAAAAATTTGTCGAAGGAAAGGAGCTCTTTGTATTTGATGGATTTGTGGGTGCAGACACTGAAAACCGTCTTGCAATTCGCGTAATCAATGATCATTCATGGCAGAGTCTTTTTGCAAGGCAGTTATTTGTCAGGCCGTCAGCCGCAGAGCTTGAGAACCACGAGCCTGAATTTACCGTGATGTGCATAAATGACTTTGAGGCGATTCCGGAAGTGGATGGAACTGGATCAAATGTTTTCATACTTATCAATCTGACAAAAAAACTCGTTTTGATTGGAGCTACGAGCTATGCAGGAGAAATGAAAAAGTCCATGTTTTCTGTCATGAACTATCTTTTGCCAAAACGGGGAGTTTTCCCAATGCACTGTTCTGCAAACATTGGCAAGGGAGGAGACACTGCATTGTTCTTTGGCCTTTCTGGAACTGGCAAGACAACGCTTTCTGCAGATCCAAACCGACTACTAATTGGCGACGACGAGCACGGTTGGTCAGACAAGGGCGTTTTTAATTTTGAGGGCGGCTGTTATGCAAAATGCATCAACCTAAACCAAGAAGCAGAACCGCAAATCTGGAACGCGATTAGATCTGGTGCAGTATTAGAAAATGTGGTAATTGACAAACAAACACTCAAGCCAAACTTTGATGACGGCTCACTTACAGAAAATACGCGAGCTGCATATCCTCTTGAGTATATTCCGACTGCAGTCTTTCCAAGTGTTGGAGGTAATCCAAAGGTAATTGTGTTCTTGACAGCAGATGCACTTGGAGTATTGCCACCGCTTTCAAGGCTTACCAAGGAAGGCGCGATGTATCACTTTATGTCTGGTTATACAAGTAAATTGGCAGGAACAGAAAGGGGAATAAAAGAACCAAAAGCCACATTCTCAGAGTGCTTTGGAGCCCCATTCATGCCCAGGCCTGCCGAAGTTTATGCTAAATTATTGGGAGAAAAAATCAGAAGCCACAACACTGTAGTTTACCTGATTAACACAGGCTGGTCAGGCGGACCATACGGGGTTGGAAAAAGAATCAGCATCAAGTACAGCAGGGCGATGGTCACCGCAGCACTTACTGGGGCACTTGACATTGTAAAATACAGGCACGATCCTCTCTTTAACGTGGATATCCCAACTGAGTGTCCTGGGGTTCCGCCCGAAATCCTGGATCCAAAAACCACGTGGCAAGACAAAGACGCATACGAACTCTCTGCAAAAAAGCTGGCTCAAATGTTTGCAGACAACTTTAACAAGTTCAAAAATGTGGCCCCAGAAATAATAAACGCCGGGACAAAACCGTAATCACTTTTTCCTAATTATTATCCCAACTGCCGCTGTTATCCCTATGATTCCAAATATTATTAGTAGCTGCCTTTGAGGTATTCCAATTCCACTAAAATCAATCTGACCTTTTGTGGATGACTCTGCAAGTATCATGTTGTACACGTTAATCGTGTTGTTTCCATCTTTGATGTTTGCCTCAATCCAGTACTGTCCTGTTTCATGAATTAGAACGGAATCACTTTTTGTTGGAGTTATAGATGCAGTGCTGACTAGATCCGAATCCTCATCATACACTGAGATCTTTGCATAAGACCAGGTGTCGTTTGAGTGAATCATAAAGTTCAATTTTCCGTTATCGTTAATTGCGTCAACTGAACTTGTTGATACTCTTACCAACATTGGGACGTGATATTTTGTCATTCCGTCATCTACTGTGATCATTCCTTGATACTCTCTTGGAATTTCCTTTACAAGATTGGCGGTAATGTACAGACGATTGCCGTCAAGGGAATAATCGAAATTTGACGCATCATCACTTGACTTGAAATCCACCTTTATTTTTGGGGATTCCTGATTGATTGTTTTTATCTGCAATACGGCAGTATGTGTTTTGATATGCGGTGACAAATCAAAGATGACATAGTATGGCATTATGACCAAATTTGCATTAAACGCCTTTGTTACATTCAGCCTGCCGACTCCGCTTATTTCTAGCGGAAATGGCGTTCCGTAGGTGTCTGATATTGGATCTGCCGTAGTCGATATGATGGAATTGATCTCGTATGGCGTGAGTTTTGGGTTCTTTTGCAATAGAATGGCAGCTGTACCGGAAACATGCGGTGCTGCAAAACTAGTTCCGCTTGTCAGATTATAATTGCCATTAATTGAGGTGGCGTTCACAAAAACTCCCGGCGCTACCAAGTTTGGCTTTATGTAAAAGGGAGAAACGGGTCCGCGTGAGCTAAAAAATGAAACAAAGTCTGGATGGTAAAATGTATTGAGTGTGCCTATTGTCTTGTTTTGAATCATGTCTTTCAAAAACAAGCCGTCTTCTCTTGACATGGATACGGCAGGAATCGTCGGCTTGTAATCCGGACCCGTAAGCTTATGGGTTAACTCTCCAAGAAATATTCCCGGTTCGTTGTTGTACACTATTATGGCTTTGGCTCCAGCATTTGCGGAATTTTTTTCCTTGTCTGAAAAATAGACAAGCTCGTCTTTTCTATCGCTGCCCCTTTCAACTAGCAAAATTTTGTCCCTTGCATCAACTCCAAGAAGATCCTCGGCTCTGCCGTATTTACCGAAAACAATTTCGGATACTACTGGCTCACTTGTAGGTCTAATCCCGGCCATTGGCAGGACCTGCACACGATTGCCGTCGATCTGGAGTGTTGCTACAAGACTGGATGTGATGTTGTTGTATGTGGCGCCGACAGTAATCGTGTTGGGATCCTTTCCTGGACTGCCTATTGTCTTTAGATCAGGGCCGCTGTTTCCAGCTGCTGTTACCACAACGATTCCCTTTTTTACTGCGTAATTGATTGCCTCGTCAATTCTTTCATTTGTTCTGTTGACTCCAAGGCTAATGTTGATTATGTTTGCACCGTCAGCCACTGCCCGCTGTATTGCCTTTATGACTAGATCCGATGATACTCCCTCACCACTATCTGAAACACGATAAGCCAGAATTTTTGCAGATGGTGCAATTCCATTTAGGCTTCCGTTTGCAGCGATTATTCCTGCAACCTCGGTTCCATGTCCGTCTGTATCCATTGGGAACTCGTCGTTTTCAATAAAGTCATATCCGCCAATTACCTTACCCGACGGGCCAAATCCAAAAAGGTCAGGATGATTGTAATCTACACCTGTATCGATTACTGCGACCTTGATTCCATTTCCACTGAAACCTAAATCGTGGGGATAGTCTGCACCGACATATTTGCTGCTCTTGTCAAGAAGAATTTCTAGTGTGATGTCCGGTTGTATTTTTTGAGAACTCAGAATAATGCCAATTAAAACAACAAATACGCAAAAAACTATCTTTTGATATCTCATCACTGATCCTTTCCCTCATAGAATAAAATTCATGCTTGGATTTTATTTCTGACGGTAAACAAGACAAATCATTAAATTATGAACAAATGTTTGATATCCCATGGGAAAATTCACACTTCCTGAAGTACCATATGCTTATGATGCATTAGAACCACACATAGACGCAAAAACAATGGAAATCCATCACACAAAACATCACCAAGCTTATACCAATGGCCTAAACGATGCCTGGGACAAGCTTGGAGCTGACTTACAACAAAAGGATCTACTAGATGTTCTTGCAAACATTGCCCAAGTACCAGAAGTAGTACGCGGCGCAATCAACTTCCATGGTGGAGGATACGATAATCATAAGCTATTTTGGAACAACATGAAACCAAATAGCGGAGGCAAACCCGGCGGATCAGTTGCAGATGCAATCAACAAAACATTTGCTAGTTTTGATTCCTTCAAGGAACAATTTTCTACAAAAACCACAGGAGTTCAAGGAAGCGGTTGGGGCTGGCTAGTATTCAATCCAAAAACAAGCAATGTTGAATACAAATCAATGCCAAACCAAACAAGTCCAAGAACCGAAGGACTAGTTCCACTGCTTGGTCTTGATGTCTGGGAGCATGCATACTATCTCAAATATCAAAACAAAAGAGTAGACTATGTTGCAGCGTGGTGGAACGTCGTAAACTGGGACGAAGTAGAAAAGCGTTATTCCAAAGCTAAATAATTCTATCTTCTTTTTTTGTCTAGTCTTCCATCCAGATATTGTCGATTTTTTCCTTGGTTCCTATTGCAAACGCTATGCATTCCCAAGAATTTGAGAATTTATTGTAAAATCTGTGCGGTACTTTGGGCGGAATGAAAATCATCGTATTGGGAAGGATTGTTTTTGTTTTTGTTCCAACAGTTACAACGCATTTTCCCTTGAGCGAATAAACAAGAACATACTCGTTTTTGTGAATGTGCAACTGGTGAACATCTCCCGGCTCGATTCGTCCCTCAAGTCCGACTATCCTGTTTCCCTTGATTTTTTCATTTAGAATTAACTTGATCTTTAGTTTGTCTGTTGGATGATCCTTGTACGGATGAATCCATTTTGTTTTTGACTTGACAAATAATCCATTTTTCTTTGAAATCATTTGTATCCCGTTTTGTCCAACAAATGCATTTATAGGCATCTGAGGTGATTTTTTTGTAAATGAGCGAAGAACAAGGCCAGCAGCTTCTTTACCAAATGCAAATGCTTGAATCCTATACAATCAGCTTGGATCAAAAAGAAGAAGCGATTATGACTTTTCTACGTGAAGCAATATCATCAGTCGAATCAATCCGGGGAATTAACCAAAAGCAAGAGTTCGAGTCATTGATTCCTGTGGGGCTTGGCACATATGTCAAGGCTAGCGTTTCTGGAACATCAAAGGTGCTGCTTGATGTGGGTGCGGGGATAATGGTGGAAAAGGAACACGATTCTGCCATCAACTATCTTGAATCAAGAATAAAGGAGCTTCAAGTGGCGCTAAACGAGACTGCATCGCAAAAACACCAGATCCTGATGAGACTGGAGCAGCTAAAACAGGAAATGAATCGATTAATACAATCTGCAAATCCCCCACAATAGTGAGATCTCATGTTTGATAAATTACGAAGCGCCTTTTCATCTGTCACTAAAAGCCTTGGTGAAAAGGAACTAAAAGAAAATGATATTGATGATCTCTTATTCCAATTAGAAATCGAGCTAATGGAGTCAGACGTTGCAACCGAAGTGATAGATGCAATCAAATCTGATCTTAAAAAAAAGTTAATCGGCACATCTGTTGACAGAAAAGAAATCGAACCCTTTATCAAAAATAGTCTGATTCAGAGCATTTCTGAACTGTTTGACGCAGCTGGCACTGTTGATATAATGTCAAACATAACTGCAAAGAAAAATTCTGGCGAGCCATGCGTTATCTTGTTCGTTGGAATTAATGGAACTGGCAAAACAACAACTCTTGCAAAACTAGGGCATCTTTTGAAGGAAAACAAATTTTCAATAGTGATTGCAGCTGCAGATACGTTCCGAGCAGGAGCAATAGAGCAGCTAACGGAACATGCAAACCGATTGAACCTTAAGATAATTGCTCAAAATTATGGCTCTGATCCTGCAGCAGTTGCACGAGACGCTGTACTGTATGCCAAATCGCACAAAATTGATTGCGTTTTGATTGATACTGCAGGAAGAATGCAGACAAGCAAAAACCTCATGGATCAAATTGAAAAAATTACCAAGGTAGTAAAACCCGATCTAAAGATCTTTGTAGGAGACTCACTAGCTGGAAATGACACTGTCAACCAGGCAAGGGAGTTTTATCAGCACGTGCAGTTTGACGGTGCAATACTGACAAAAAGCGATGCCGACGCTCGTGGGGGCGCCGCACTGTCCGTAGTTAAAATCACATCAAAACCAATCTTGTATGTTGGAGTGGGTCAGGAATATTCGGATCTAAAGCCGTTTGATAAACAAGTGTTCCTTGAGGCCGTCTTTGGCAGTGGAGATATCGGGCATGAACCAGAACCAAAACCAGAACCAAAACCAGAACCAAAACCAGAACCAAAACCAGAACCAAAACCAGAACCAAAACCAGAACC
>DATBQZ010000234.1:0-4663 GCA_036560565.1 Candidatus Nitrosotenuis sp. | reverse complement strand
GGGGCAATTGTCATGCATTACGTGGCAAAGTATCGTGCGCAAAATATTGGCAAGGTTGTATTCATGGGTGCTGCCGCTCCGTCTTGGACAAGAAGGGCAGATTTTCCACACGGTCTGGAAAAATCAGGTGTTGATGCGCTCATCGCACAAGCTTACGGCGATCGGCCTAAACTTCTCTCTGATTTTGGCAAGATCTTTTTCAGTAAAGATGAAGGCTCTGTCAGCAAAGAAATTGCACGATGGCTCTACTCAATTAATTTAGATGCGTCCCCGTTTGCGACCTTAAAGTGCATTGAAGAATTAAGAGACGCCGACCTTCGCAAAGACATGAAAACAATCGATGAATTGAAAGTACCCGTGGCCATTTTTCATGGCGTACATGACAAGATATGTTCTTTTGATCTGGCAAAAGTAATGAATGATGGGATTGCCGGATCCAAGTTGGTTCGATTCGAAAAAAGTGGCCACGGCTTGAATTTTGAAGAAATGGAAAAGACGAACGAAGAATTAATGAAATTTATCGATTAGATACGTATGTAAATTAATTTAAAATAATGTTGATTGAAGATGATGTGGCTATTCGCCGATCTTTCTTACGAAATCTGTAATCATCGAGTCATCAAAACTGACTTCTTTTTCTTCGACCATTGTTTTTACTTTCTGCCACTCTGCCCTGTTAATTTTTTTGGTATGTGTCAGACCGCCAGTTACAAGTATATTCAAAACCATAGATATGCTCCAAGATTGATCGGTTTTTTCTATTAATCGTGCCTGAATTTTGCGCACTTTGGTCTCGATTTCCTTCTCTAGCGTGATACTTTTCTTGCTTTTTGGTATTGTTGGTGAATTTCTCGTTGTCATGGCTTAACGGTAAAACTCTATCTTAAAAACCCCCTCTGCCAAAACCGGAAATGACGTATTTCGTACATTCTTACCTTATTCTATATAAAACGGTGTGATCCACTCCGATACTTTGGAATGTTATAAATTCGCGTTTTCAGACTCGCCGGTAAAAATTTTGGATCATGTGCCGAATTTAAACCCTCCAAAAGATGTTCCGCTTCCCTGGGTCTCATTTGCGTGTCTGACTCCAAGAAGATCAATTAGTTCTCTGAGGTTCTTTGTTTGAAAATACACTGTGGCAGGACCCATAATTTCAGTCACTAGTCCTTCTCCGCCAAGAATTGTATTCTTTAATCCTCCAAACTTTGTTACACTATACTCTGAATCCTGACTTAGTGCAACAAGGTGATAATTATCTAGGATCATTTTTTCTCCACCTACAAGCTGTTTTTCTATTATACTGCCATATGCATTGCAAAACACTTTGCCGTTTCCGGTGGCCTTTAGCATGAAAATCTCGCTCCCAAAAATTCCTTTTGTAAATCCCTGCCATTTTGTATCGATGTCAACTCCTACGGTGGATGCAATGTATGCCCCTGACTGCACTATGAAGCCGTTATTATCGCCTATTGGGATTTCTACTATGTCGCCTACTGGAGGGCCGGTTAAGCCCAAAACGCACCCGTCCTCGCTTGCGATGTAGTCATTAACAAAAAACGACTCGTTTCCCAAAAGCGAAACCTTTACCGTCTTTAGAAAGCCTCCTCGCATTTTGGTTTTAATCTCAATATTGCCTTTCATGAATACGAGCGCTCCTGCCTCCGCCGTTATACTCTCACCTTTATTCATGTGGACTTCTAGCATGCTCATTGGGTTTTTGAGAATCTGAAACTGCACAAACTAGGCAGGAAATATTTGTTAAAAAACCATGCTGTTCAAACAACTAAACATGACTGAAACACTTGTCATGTGTACTTGTGACCCGTGGACTCAGTTTGAATTGAGATTTCTTTTATATTGCTCAAAAACATGGTATGTGCATGTGTCAGCATGAGCACACAAATCTCCAAAGGCGAGGCAACAAACGACTAACTGTGGACAAAAATGACGATCCATTTGAGGCGCATTTTAAAACATCCATGCTGTTTACAAAATCCATGAAATCATTGTCCGCTGAAGACGAATGCAGGTAACATCACTGTCTGTGTGTTTTTTACAAACACTAGCTAATACACACAACACAAAGTTAACAAAGTGTAATTTGAAAAATCTTTCAAAAAATCAGGAATTCAGCAAAAATTCACTGACTGAGTTTGACGGCATTGCACAAATGTCTGATGTTGACTCGATAACTATCGATAAATTAGATTGCACTGCCTCACCATCAAATAATCCTGTGACTGGAGGCCAAAAAATGAAGGATTTGCTCGAACAAAAAACCATACTTGCGATAGAGCCATACGTATTGGCGGTACTGGAAGAAAACAAAGTAGATCCCGGATTGCAGCATCAAAATCTTGAGCAAATCAGCTCTGTTTTGCAAAAAATTGCCTCCAAGGTGTCTGCCCAAACGACCTGCTACTTTCGCGCAGGTAGGGCTTATCTTAGAATTAGTCATGAAATGGGGGACATTGGAAATATCTTTTTCAAATCCTTATTTTATAATGTTCTAAAAGATTTTGGAGAAAACTATCATTTACAAACGCAGGAAAACACAATCTGCGCAATTTGTAAAATTTAAAGCTTGACAGTAAATGCCAAAAGTAGACACTTGCAAAAAGCAACATGTGCTGGAATTCTAGTTTTTTGCTACTGTCTGGCAAATGATTTTATTATAAAATGCCATGTTTGTTTAAAGCAATCATACAAAGGATTCTAATAGAAAGTACTAAGTATACTCGTGCAAGTATCTGAAACTATTCAAGGTAAAAAATTCACTTTAGAAGAAGTCGTGGAATTCACAGATCTTATTGCAGAAAAGCTAGACAATGCAATTGACAAGGTAGACAACATTAATCATAAAACGCATGTTCTTTCTGTCAATGCCTCCATAGAGGCTGCGCGCGCTGGAACTTTTGGGCGCCCTTTTGGCATAGTTGCCGCAAACATGAGCGAACTGTCTGACGAGACAATAAAAATTACTGAGCGAATGCGAAAGGATACAAAGGAAATATTGGAAGTTGGCAATCTGATAAAAACACAATCAAAGGAATATCGTGGAAACAGGCTGTCTGATTTGGCTTTGGTAAACATTGATCTAATAGATCGTAACCTGTACGAAAGAACCGCCGATGTGAGGTGGTGGGCAACTGATGGCAATGTAGTTGACGCGTTAACCAAAAAAACCCCAGAAGCATACGAAACCGTTTCACAACGTCTTAATGTCATATTGCAAGCTTACACCGTTTACTATGACCTTGTGTTAGCTGATGTGGATGGTAATATTGTGGCAAATGGTAATAAAGAAAAATATTCTTCGGTAAACACTAATGTTGCAGATAGAAAATGGTTCACAAGTGCAATTAGAACAAAAAGTGGCGGCGAATTTGGATTCCAATCTGTGTACAGATCTCCGCTTGTGAATAATGCTCTTGCCATAACTTATTCCGCAGCTGTGCGAGAAAATGGGGATACAAAAGGCAAGATAATCGGGGTTCTGGGAGTGATCTTCAAGTGGGAGTCTCTCGCTCAGACAATAATTGATCACACTCCAATAGATGGGGATGAGAAAAAACACACTCGAATTTGCATTGTTGATAACGATGGACTGATACTGGCAGACTCGGAAGGTAAAATGCTAAAGGAAACACTACAGTTTGACAAAAAAACAAGCCTTTTTGGAGAAAAAAAGAATTACATGTTCGTTGAGTATGCCGGAATACCGTGCTGCATTGGACACGCACTTTCTCCTGGATTTGAGAATTATTCGACTGGCTGGCATTCAGTTATAATACAAAAGCTAGTTAATTCTAAAAAATCAAAACCATAGATCCTCAGTAATTACACGATGTGTAAACTGCAAAATGCACATTTTCACATTTGACAGTTTTTGCTAATGTATTCCTCGTTTAGCGGGTACATGTAGACATTAGCCTGTTCGTCGCCTATTTGTTGCGAATGTATTCTTATTGCACCGCTCAGCTCGGTTCCGTCAATACCGAATCCTTTTTTTCCAAGGATCGAGTCTGGATGGCTTGATTCTATATTGTCTGGCATGATGCCATCTCCTGGGTATGGCTCAAGAGTGACTCTCTCTTCAGCCAGAAGGCCGGCATCCCTTACTGCGTTTGACATTTGCCTTCCTCCGTCATTTAACAGCCTGTCAAGACCGTATGTTTTCCTGAGCCTCAGTAGGGCAGAACGCATGTCGAATTCTTCCCCGGTTACCACGTACTTGACAAGGTCTGACTCCTTTACCGTAGGACTGAGGTAGTCATACCCATCTTGGTTTGTGAGGAAAATGACCTTTGATTCGTTCCTTGGGTCAAGGACTGCTATCTTGTTTTTTCTATGGTTATCTAGAACGCCAAGCCTGTTGAACGTGTCCTTGGATCTTGCCACTATCACATGGTATGGTGGACTTGTCGCCCCTTTCATCTTAGCTAGCTTCTGAAGGTCCTCGTACAATTCCTCATCTGTTTTGATAAAGTGATCCCCGAAAAAGTGCCAGTCCCATATCTGTCCCTTGTTTGTCATCCAATTATCCGCGCTGACCATGTTCGCTCCCCCACCAATCAATATCCTGTGGGTTGCCGCAAAGACGTTGTCGCCAGCTTTCCTCTTACCACCTGTAAGTAGCTTCACTCCACCAAATGCCTTT
>DATBQZ010000233.1:0-28010 GCA_036560565.1 Candidatus Nitrosotenuis sp. | reverse complement strand
TTTGTTGCAGAGATTGCAGCAAAAAACTCTGCGTTGTGGACGCTTGCCACACACAGCAGACAGTAAACTATTTGAAGAGTATGTCGCGTGTGAATTTGTGGCAAAATATTACCTTCTTGCAATTCCAGCAATCATCGGAATAGTGGGCGGAATATTTGCAATGACATACCTTGGAGGCCAAAATAATTCCAAAGGTGTGGAGACTTTTACAATGCAGCAACTAATTGAAAATGGCTCCCCATACGAAGGAAACCCGTCTGCCCCAATCACAATAGTTGAGTGGGGAGATTACCAGTGCACGTTTTGCCACTTGTTTCACGACTCTAGCCTGGGAACAATCAAGGATGAATACATCGAATCAGGCAAAGCAAACTTTGTTTTTAGAGACTTTCCATTAAACGGCCCAAATTCAGTTCTTGCAGCAGAAGCGTCTCACTGCGCAAAAGACCAAGGAAAGTTCTGGGAGTATCACGACGAGGTATACCGTAATTGGGATGGTGAGAATACCGGCTGGGTGAGCAAGGACTCGCTAAATAAATTTGCTCAAGACGTAGGATTGAATGTTGATCAGTTCAAGTCCTGCCTTGACTCTTCAAAATACAAACAACAAGTCTCAGATGCATATGATTTTGGGCAAAAGGTTGGAATTGATGCAACACCGTCGTTTCTTATCATAAAGGATGGCAAGATTGTCAAGATTACAGGAAACCAGCCAATCGATGTATTTAGAAAAACACTTGACGGCATGTAATTATTTTTCAAATTCGTGCAAATCGTTTGCGACTTGATTGTCGTGTTTTGGATTTGAGTCAAGAAATCCCCTCAGTATCATGTTCTTGATACAGTGTGAGACGTATTCGGGTTCAACTCCGCCATACTTTATTGCCTTTTTTGACACATCTTGGAATAGTGTCTCATTGTCCATTTTCATTGTCTGACACATGTTAACGCGCAATAACATGCCAAGCTGAACTAACTTGTACATCGAAAGATCTTTTCCCTCCAGGTAAACCTGCGAGATGAGTTCTTCCATGTAGTAGAATCCCTGAGGAGTTACCTTGTACCGGAACAGTTTTGGATAGTCTTCCAATTCGATACAGTATGGCAACATATTTTTTTCCACGTACAGCAAATCATGGCTTGATTAATTATTACTGCGGCATTTTGTGACAAAAGCAGATTCCGTTTTGGAATGCTTTTGGTTGCCCAAACTTCTTAATACTGAATCTATAGAAGTCAAATAATGGGCAAAATTACGATTGAAAAGCAGGATTCTGTCAAACTTTACAAAATAAAAAAAACACTTGATGAGCTTTCTCGCATATCTGGTAGGGGAACGGAATTGATTTCGGTATACGTTCCAAAAGGAAAACAGCTTCATCTAGTCATAAACACGTTAAGAGAAGAGCAGGGAACTGCCGACAACATAAAGTCAGATCTCACAAGAAGTCACGTGGTTGATTCGCTATCGCGAGTCCAGCAGAGACTAAAACTGTACAAAAACACCCCGGAGCACGGCCTTGTGATATTTTGTGGTGCAGTGCCTCCAGAAGGCGGGGGGCCAATTGGTAGCGAGGTCATCAAGGTATGGGAAATAGACCCACCAAAGGATCTCACCACATTCCTATACCGGTGTGATGATCATTTTCACGTAGATATCCTAAAGGACATGTTAAAGGATGACAACCTGATTGGATTTTTGGCAATCGATACAAAGGATGCCGGATGGGGCCTCCTTTATGGAAATAAAATTGAGGTGCTAAGGGAAACAAGCTCAGGTGTTGCAGGAAAACACCGACAGGGAGGCCAGTCTGCGAGAAGATTTGAAAGGCTGCGTGAAATGGAACTTACGTATTACTATAATAGAATTGCAGAAGTAACAAAGGAATTTTTTATTGACATTTATCCAATAAAGGGATTAGTTGTATCAGGGCCAGGTCCAACAAAGGAAGACTTTCTAAAATCAAATTATCTCGAATACAGGTTGCAGAACATGGTGATTGCTGTTTTGGACACGTCATATTCCGGTTCAGAGGGAATTCGTGAAGCGTTTGTAAAGGCAAGTGATGTATTGTCAGACTTTAGGCTGTCTGAAGAAAAAGTACTAGTTGAAAAGCTATTCCGAGAAGTCAATTCACATTCCGGTAAGGGCATGTACGGACTCAAAGATGTGATACAGTATTTGAAAAATAATGTTGCCGAGACTCTGCTAATCACAGATGACACAAACCTGTACCGATTGGAGATAAAGTGCAATAGGTGCCAAAACATACAGGAAGAAATAGTTGAGAGGTTAAAGCTGATTCCAAGGAAAACCGAACTTCTAAACAAGCCTTGCCCAAGCTGCAAAAGCACAGACCAGGAGGCAATATCACAGGATTTGGTAGATTACCTTTCGCTTATCGCAGCTCAGGTCGGAACAAAAGTCGAGGTGATTTCAGGGGTTACAGAATATGGGGCCATGCTATCTAGCCTTGGCAAGGTTGGCGCAATACTCAGATACAACCCAAACCAGTAGGCTATCTTATCGCCGCACTGTCTTGACTAGATGTCATTACGTTGCCATCCTGCAAATTGATTATTCTGTTTTTGATGCTTGCGCCCTCAATTTTTTTAATTAAAAAGTTCAGCGAGAAGGGTTTTTGAATTATCTGAATTGTTTCGTCCTTTAGGTCTTGGAGTTTTTGCATTATTCCCTGCCCATATGCAGAAAGAAAGATCAGCCTTTGGCTAGGCCTATATTCCAGGATTTCTCTTGCCGTGTCGGCGCCTGTTTTTCTTGGCATGTCGTGGTCTAGTAGGACCAAGTCAAATGGGGGAGCCCTGCTTTTCCTAAACAGCTCGTCGTATTTTGCCTCATTTAGATAATAATCTACACACTCCACCCCGTCTTTTGCCATTGTAACTTTGTGGTTTCTTTTCTCAAGTGCAATTTTGTACTGCTTTGCGGTAAACTCGTTATCTTCTGCAACCAATATGTCAAGTGGCATGTAAGTCCCTAGCGGAAATACGTGTTTTAAGACTAGTTTTTTTATTTCAAACAAACATTACCGTCAAAAGATACCATAGAACCAAAATTATGCATATTCACGGATTTGTTTTGCAAGTGATACGAGTTCGTCGTCTGAAAGAATCGTCCTTTTTGTCCAGATGGCGCCGGCATCATTGTACCTTGGGATGATGTGGACATGTACGTGTGGTATGATCTGCTTTGCAGCCCTGCCGTTATTTTGAGCAATGCTAAACGCGTCTGCCTTTGTTGCGGCAAGTATTTTGCTTGCTATGTGAGGTATTTTGGAGAACAAATTCCCAACATCTTTTGATTCCATATCTGTGATTTTCTCATAGTGTTTTTTTGGCAGAACCAGGGAATGCCCTTTGTCGATTGGATATTTGTCTAAAAACGCCACATGATCTGCATCTTCGTAGATAAAGTGTCCTTCCCTTTTTCCAGATATGATGTCACAAAATATGCAGTGCATGATTGCGATTATGTCAAACAATTTATTATATTATCGATCGTTTACAACTAAATTTCATTATCCAAAATTCTTGCCATTCATACAAAGGCAGGATTAGTATCGATTAGTTAATTAGTCCTAATTTTTGAGTGTGAGTGTTTCATGGGCAAAAAAGACAGAGAAGACAAAGAAGAGCGTCGTGAAAGTTTTGTAGATAGGCAATCAAGACAAAAACGAAAAAACATGCTAATTGGAATCGCAGTCTTGGGAGTAATTGTAGCAATTATCGCGCTTGCAAGTTTTCAATTCATAACAAAAACACAATCAAGCCCGCTCAATGCCCCAGAAGGAGCAGGAAAGCTTGGGGATGAACACGAGCACGCATCATTACTTGTCAGAATCTTTGGCGACAAATTTGATTTCTCACCGCAGTTATACCAAGTAAAGAGCCCCTACATTCACTTTGAGGGCGAGGACGGCAACACCATACACAGACACGCGTCAAATATCAAACTTGGCTATCTGTTTGACACGATAAAAGTCGGTCTGACTGACGAGTGCTTTACATTCCAAGACAAAAAGCCAGAGCACACGTTCTGCACAAGCGAAGATTACACACTCAAATTCTATGTCAACCATCAAAAAGTAGACAGTGTCAGAGACTATGTCCTAAACGAGGACGATAGAATACTGATTTCATACGGCAATGAAAATCAGACTGGAATAGATACACAACTACTGGAACTTGACGGCCAACTAATCAAAAAATAGTTCCACAGTTTGAAAATTGAGAATATTCTAATATAGCAAAACCAGCCATGTCATCATACCATGAATAATCAGGATATTTCAAGCAGAAATGTAGTTCAGGGCACATCAAGAGCACCCCACAGGGCAATGTACAAGGCAATGGGGCTGACAGACGAGGATCTTAGCAAGAAATTCATCGGAGTATCACATACTGGAAATGAGGCAACTCCGTGTAACATTCACCTTGGAAGGCTGGCGCAAAAAGCAAAGGAGGGAGTTTATGATACAGGTGCCACCCCAAGAGAATTTAGCACCATTGCAGTAAGCGATGGAATCGCAATGGGGCATGAGGGAATGAAATCATCCCTTGTCAGCAGGGAAATTATCGCAGATTCAATTGAGTTAATGGTTCGGGCTCACCAGTATGACGGATTGGTAGGAATTGCAGGGTGTGACAAAAGCTTACCGGGTACAATGATGGCAATGGCAAGGCTGAATCTTCCGTCAATTTTCGTTTATGGTGGAACAATAATGCCAGGCTACTACAACGGCAAGCAGCTAACCGTTCAAGATGTGTATGAGGCAGTAGGGGCATTTGATGCAGGCCAGTTATCACTTGAGGCGTTAAAAAACATTGAAAATTATGCGTGCCCGACTGCAGGTTCCTGCGGAGGAATGTTCACTGCAAATACAATGGCATCTATTTCTGAAGCGCTAGGCATCTCGTTACCTGGCAGTGCAAGTCCGCCAGCAGAAGATGAAAGAAGAGAGAAAATGGTATATGATACAGGGGTTGCAGCTACAAAACTATTAGAGCTAAACATCAAGCCAAGAGACATTTTGACATTTGAGGCATTTGAAAACGCCATAACAATGCTAAACGCAATAGGCGGTTCTACAAATGCAATATTGCACCTTTTAGCAATTTCAAACGAAGCCAAAGTAAAGCTCACGTATGACGATTTTGAACGAGTTAGAAAAAAGGTTCCACATATCGCTGACCTCAAGCCAGGAGGAATGTATGTCATGAATGATTTGGACAAGGTAGGAGGTGTACCGTTGATGCTCAAAAAGCTAATGGATAGGAAACTACTTCATGAAGACGTCATGACAGTCACCGGAAAAACAATGAAGCAAAACCTTGACGCAATAACAATTCCACCTCCAGCAAATGCAGATATTGTCAGGCCGCTTGGCACTCCGCTCCACAAGGTTGGAACTGCAGTCATACTCAAAGGCTCGCTTGCCCCAGACGGCGCGGTCGTAAAAATTGCAGGAGTCAAGATTGACAAATTTACTGGAAATGCAAAGGTCTTTGATAGAGAGGAAGATGCGTTTGACGCAGTATCAAAAAACGAAATCAAAGAAGGCGACGTGGTTGTAATTAGATATGAGGGTCCAAAGGGCGGTCCAGGAATGCGAGAAATGCTTGCAGTAACTGCCGCAATAGTTGGACAGGGGTTGGGTGAAAAAGTCGCACTGGTCACCGATGGAAGATTCTCTGGCGCAACACGCGGCTTTATGATTGGCCATGTCGCACCGGAAGCATATGTAGGTGGAAATATCGCGCTTGTCAAAAATGGTGACAGGATCGTAATTGATACTGAGACAAACATAATTGATCTTGACGTTCCAAAGGAAGAACTAGAGCAAAGAAGAAAGGAATGGAAGCCAAGAAAGCCAAACTATGAAACGGGCGCACTTGCAAAATACGCATCACTTGTAGGATCTGCAGCACAGGGTGCAATTACAAGCCCTATTTGGTAAACAAGAAAAATATTATCTGTGTAAGCTGCACACAAGAACAATCTTGTCATCAAGTTTTTTTGCCGTAAGGCCTAGTCCTTCGCCTAGTTCTTTTTTGCAAACATGGCATGTTGCCGCCCTTACTGTACTGTGCAAGTGGATTTCTGGTTTTGCAAAGTGTAGATCATAGTACAGGGTCTGAGTTTTCGGTTTTGTTGCAAGGATCTGACTCATGGGTATAATACGTCAAGATCGCATATAAAGGTACCGTACCATACCGTAATTTTTACAATTTTATGCCCACATCAGGCTCAAAAGAGGCAATATTTTGAAAAAATCTCACGTTTGATTTCAACCAAAGGCTAAAACTTGTTTAAAAGTAATAAATATCCCACGGCTGCCTTGATTGACATGGGTGGCCTTCTTTGGAAATTCCAGTCCTACAATAATACCTCTACATCTACCTGGCTCACAGTTTGAAATCTATTCTAAAATAGAAAAAAATTATTCGCATACATTTCTGTTTGAATCGCTTACTGGCCCTGAGGAGCTTGCAGAAACGTCGCTAATTGGATTTGATCCCGACGTCATTTTGCAAGGGTATCAAGACAGAATCGTTTTGCAGTACAGGGACGGTTCGACTAAGACTATCACTACAGATGACCCAATAGCGGAGATAAAAAATCTGATTGGTCACACAACAGATACCTCATTTAGGTATCTTGGGGGGGCAGTTGGCATAGTCAACTATGACGCAATAAAGCTATACGAAAAAATTCCAATTAAAAATAATCAGGCCCCTCTGATGGAGTTTGGGATTTACCGGGACGGTATTTTGTATGACAACAAGACAAAAAAACTGCTCTACTTTTACTATGATAAAAATCGAATCAATGACATAAAACTGTCCGAGCCAAATTTTAGCAAATTGGAAATTTCTGACATCTCTGTAAACATGGACGAAAAAAAGTTCTCAGAAATTGTCAGCAAGGCAAAAAAATACATTTACGACGGAGACATTTTTCAGGTAGTGCTCTCAAGAAGGTTCAATTTTGGCGTCAAAGGAAGCCACCTGAGAATTTACAAGGAACTGCGTTCCCTAAACCCATCTCCGTATCTGTACCACATGAAGTTTGGGCAAAAAACATTCATTGGCTCTAGTCCTGAAATGCTAGTCCGCGTCACGGGAAGCGATGTAGAAACATTCCCAATTGCTGGCACAAGAAAAATTACCGAAGACGAGGGGAAAAACGAGATGCTGAGGCAGGAACTCTTAAACGACGAAAAAGAGCTTGCCGAGCACACGATGCTAGTGGATCTGGGAAGAAACGACATAGGCAGGGTTTGCAAGTATGGAAGCGTACACGTAACTGAGTTGATGCAGGTAAAGAAATTCTCGCACGTGCAGCACATAGTGTCACATGTTGTAGGCACGCTTGACTCAAAACACGACATGTTTACAGCATTTGAAGCCGTTTTTCCAGCTGGAACCGTGACTGGTGCACCAAAAGTCAGGGCAATGGAGATAATCAACGAATTGGAGACCGACGTCAGAGGCCAGTATGCTGGGGCAATAGGCTATTTTTCAAATAACGGCTGCTGCGATTTTGCAATAGCCATACGCAGCATATTCATCGATGGAGAATCAGGCTTTGCACAAAGCGGAGCAGGGATTGTTGCAGACTCGATACCGGAAAACGAATTCAAGGAAACCGAACACAAGGTTGGAGCAATGCTTGCGGCATTAAAGGAGGCGGCAAAATGAAATTTCTAATTCTTGATAATTACGATTCGTTTGTGTATAACATTGCACAGGTTTTAGGCGAGCTTGGAGTAGAGTCAGACGTAATTAGAAACGACAAAATAACAATAGAACAAATACAAAAAAATCATTATGATGCAATAGTCATATCTCCAGGGCCCGGTACACCAGAAGACAAAAAATACTTCGGAGTTTGCTCCGACGTAATTAGAAAACTTGGGCCTACAACGCCAATTCTCGGAGTATGCCTTGGGCACCAGGGAATAATACACGAGTTTGGCGGCAAAGTAGTCAATGCGGGAAACGTAAGGCATGGGAAAACAAGCCAGATTAAACATTCAGACGAGTCGATTTTTCATGGAGTGAATAATCCGTTTAGGGCTACGAGGTATCATTCCCTGGTAGGAGACAAGACAATCATCCCAGATGTTCTCAAGATAACTGCAGTTGCAGAGGACGACGGCGAGGTGATGGGCGTAAGCCACAAAGAATACCTAATTGAGGGAGTGCAGTTCCACCCAGAATCCATTTTAACCACAGAGGGGAAAAAAATATTTCAAAACTTCATCAACATGATAAAGAAATGATCACAAAATATACTGAAATTCTACAGCGGGGTCAGGACTTGACATTAGATGAAATGTCAATTGGTATGGACAATCTGCTAAGTGATAAAATTCCAGATTCTGAAAAGGCTGAATTTCTGAAAAACTTGTCAAAAAAGGGAGAAACTGACGAGGAGCTTTATGCCATGCTAAACGAGCTTGACAGGCACGGAATTCACATCAACCCTGCATGCAAGGGCACGATAATAGACGTCTGCGGAACGGGCGGTGATAAATTACAAACTTTTAACATTTCAACTACTGCGGCGTTTGTTATTGCGGCATCGGGGGGAATAGTTGCAAAACACGGCAACAGATCAGTCTCCGGAATTTCTGGGAGTGCAGATATTTTTGAATATTTTGGGTATGACCTAAACGCACCTCCTGAAAAAATTACAAAAATCATTGAAAAGTTTGGAATTGGTTTTATGTTTGCACAGAAATTTCACCCATCAATGAAAAATGTTGCAAATGCAAGAAAAATGGTAGGGTCAAGAACTGCGTTTAACTTGCTTGGGCCGTTGTGCAATCCAGCACAGGTGAAAAATCAGCTAATCGGAGTATTTTCAGAGGATTACCTTGAGAGAATAATCCGGATTTTGAAAAAAAGGGGCGCACAAAACATCATGACTGTTCACTCCGATGATGGATTGGACGAGCTGTCAATTACTGGGAAAAACAAGGTTTGCTTCCTAAAAAACGGCAAGACTGAAACCATGATAGTTGATTCAGAGAAATTGGGTTTGCACAAATCATCAATTAAGGATATTCAGATTTCGTCAAAGGCTCAGGCAATTCAAGCGTTTTTATCGGTGCTAAATGGCACAGCAAATCGTTCAATGTTAGAAATTACAATCCTTAACGCAGCTGGCGGGTTGATGGTATCTAACATTGCTGAAAACTTTGCAGACGCAATAGAAATTGCCAGGCAGACGATAAAAAATGAAAAGGCGTATTCTCTCCTAACTGATTTTATAAAATCGTGCGGGCAAATTGAAAAATTAAAAGAGGCAGAATCATGAGCGATGTTTTAAAAAAACTGGTAGAGAATTCCCAGACTGCGATAAATGACGGAATTTACGAAATTTCAGAACAGCTGCCAAATTCAGGCGTGGATCTTGCCGATTCTATCAGAAACAACAGGCATGCGTCTCTTATAACTGAGGTCAAATTTGCGTCTCCGTCACTAGGCAAAATTAGAAAAGTCTCAGACCCTGTAGCGATTGCCAAGGCAATGGTAAGGGGAGGGGCAGTCGGACTATCGGTTCTGACTCAGCCTTATCTGTTTAGTGGATCACCAAAGTATTTTATGGAGGTTAGACGACAGGTCAAAGTTCCAATGCTGATGAAAGACATAGTTATTGACAAAATCCAAATCGATGCTGCAAAAAAAATCGGTGCAGACTATATGTTACTAATACAGTCATTGTTTGACATGGGCCATCTTAGAGAAATTGACGAGTTCATATCGTATGGCCATAAAAATGGTCTAAAGGTGCTAGTCGAGGCGCACACAGAATCAGAATTTACAAATTCATTAAAGACAGATGCAGACATTGTCGGCATCAATAACCGAAACTTGGATACACTTGAAATTGACATAAACACTACAAAAAAACTATTAGAACACCAGAAAAAAACAAAGACAGTCTTGTCTGAAAGCGGAATTAGCTCGCCTAAAGACATCCAATTTCTGAAAAAATGCGGCGCCGATGCGTTTTTGATTGGCTCAAGCATCATGAAAAGCGACAACATTGAAGAAAACGTCAGAGGGCTGGTAAACGCAATATGAAACCAAGATTTCCAAAAGATGGCAGGTTTGGAGAGTTTGGAGGAAAATACATTCCAGAGACACTTGTTCCAGCAATTGAAGAGCTTGAAGAGAATTATCTGAAAATTAAAAATGATAAAAGTTTCAAAAAAGAGCTAAACTATTACCTTACAGAATACGCAGGACGTCCAACGCCGCTTTACTTTGCAAAAAATCTCACTGAAAAAATCGGAGGAGCGAAAATCTACCTCAAAAGAGAGGATCTTCTCCACGGTGGGGCACATAAAATCAACAATACCCTGGGCCAGGCACTACTTGCCAAAAGAATGAAGAAAAAACGAATCATTGCAGAAACTGGTGCAGGGCAGCACGGGGTCGCAACTGCAATGGCGTGCGCGTGCCTAGGATTAAAGTCCGAAGTATACATGGGATACAAAGACACCATAAGGCAAAAGCTGAATGTATACCGAATGAATCTTTTAGGAAGCAAGGTTCATCCAGTAAAATCCGGCTCACAGACACTAAAAGATGCCATCAATGAGGCAATAAGGGACTGGATTACAAACGTAAATGACACATACTATCTGCTTGGCTCTGCAGTTGGTCCTCACCCATATCCAGTAATGGTTCGCGACTTTCAGTCAGTAATTGGTACAGAAATAATACAGCAGATGAAAAAGATAAACAAGAAAAATCCAGATACCGTAATTGCGTGTGTTGGTGGCGGCTCCAACGCAATTGGAACGTTTTATCCGTTAATTGACAGCGATACAGAAATCATCGGAGTGGAAGCAGCCGGAAAGGGATTGAGAACAGAATTTCATTCAGCTACACTGAGTGCAGGCTCAAAGGGAGTCTTGCATGGGATGATGACCTACCTGTTGCAAGACAAGGAGGGGCAGATAAAAGAAACTCACAGCATATCGGCAGGACTTGACTATCCAGGTGTAGGTCCAGAGCATGCTTTTCTAAAGGACGTAAATCGGGTAAAATATCGTAGCGCCACAGACAAAGAAGTAATTGATGCTTTTTTGCTGCTGACAAGAACCGAGGGAATAATTCCTGCACTAGAATCATCACATGCAATTGCAGAGGCAGTCAAAATTGCAAAATCAAAACCAAAATCAGAATCAATAGTTGTCACATTGTCAGGCAGAGGAGACAAGGACGTCGAGGTAGTTGAGGAATATGTCAGGAACATCAAGAATTCAAGATAAATTTTTAGAACTTGATTCTAAAAATGAAAAGGCCCTGATTGCATACACCATGGTCGGTTACCCAAATGAAAAAGACACACTCACCGTGATTCGTGGACTGATAAAGGGAGGTGCAGACATAATTGAGCTTGGCTTCCCATTTTCTGATCCTCTGGCAGACGGCCTAGTAATACAAAATGCAAGCATGATATCGCTTGAGAGGGGAACCAACCTTGAACAGTTTTTTAGACTGGTGAGAAAAATCAGGCAGGAAAGTGACATCCCACTCGTATTGATGACATACACAAACATCCTATACCATCAAAGTTATGAAAAATTCTTCAAGGAGATAAAAAATGCAGGAATCGATGGGGTCATCACTCCAGACATGACAATCGAGGAATCAAAGGGATACCTAAAGGCTGCCAGAAACAACGCAGTAGATACAATATTTCTAGTCTCCCCAAACACTGACAAAAAAAGGCTGGAAAAAATAATCAAACATACGACTGGCTTTCTGTATCTAGTGGCAGTGTATGGGACAACAGGAGTTCAAAACAAAATTCAGCAATATACAATTGATGCGCTCAGAAACACGAAAAAAGCGGCAAACCGCAAAATTCCAGTAGGCATTGGCTTTGGCATCTCGACTCCAGATGATGCAAGATATTTCATAAAACACGGGGCAGATGCGGTAATAGTTGGCAGTGCACTGATAAAGATGGTAGAAAAAACGACGTCTTCAAAACTTGAAAAAACCGTTATCGAGTTTACAAAAAACCTAAAAAACACGACAAAGGTCAGCTAAGCATTATTTTCTTGAATATCTTATCTTCATGCAGAGCAATGTCAAATTAAAAATCAGGATTGCAATGTTGACCCCAATTATTATTTTATCGCTTATCTCAACTCCATAAAAAATCCACAAAACAGATCCTGAAGAAATCAGAATCATGAGATAGTATGAAACATCGGAAAGGCTTTTTGTTTTATAGCCGCGAATGATTTGAGGAATCCATCCAACGGTAACCATTACTGACGCAACAGTTCCAAGAATTATTACCCAGATTCCCTCAAAAAACACTTCTTTCAGACCAAATAATTGGTATTAGAATTTTGCCACGTCTAAAGAATTAAAAATACCGATTTCCATTCGTAAATGTGCAGACAAAGTTCATTTTTGTTACCGGGGGAGTTATGTCTGGGCTTGGCAAAGGCGTGATGACGTCATCTATTGCCAAACTATTACAGTTATCAAATCAAAAGGTTTCCTGCGTAAAAATAGACCCATACCTAAACTACGATGCAGGAACAATGAACCCAATCGCGCATGGCGAGGTCTTTGTCACCGAAGATGGCGGAGAATGCGACATGGATATCGGCAATTATGAGCGATTTTTGAACCAGAACATACCAAAGACACACAACATAACAACTGCCCAGATTTACTCGACAGTAATAGAGGCAGAAAGACGCGGAGAATACCTTGGCGCATGTGTCCAAATAATTCCACACGTCACAGACGAAATCAAGCGGAGAATTAGAAAAATTGCAGAAGACGAAAAACTCGACATCCTAGTTGTAGAGTGTGGCGGAACAGTAGGCGACATCGAAAGCCTTCCATTTTTAGAAGCACTAAGGCAGCTAAGACTCGAGGAAGGCTCGCAAAACGTGATATTTGTCCACGTAACGCTTACACCATCACTTGACGTAGTAGGCGAACAAAAGACAAAACCGACACAACACAGCGTACAGGAATTGAGAAGAATCGGTATCCAGCCAGACATTATTGCTGCAAGATGTTCTAGTCCCCTGCACGAGTCTACAAAAAAGAAAATATCCATGTTTACAAACGTGACAACTCGCGACGTATTCTCATGCCACGATGTAAAATCAATCTTTATGGTTCCACAAATTCTGTATGATCAGGGAATAGTCGATACAATATTTACCAAGTTTGGCAAGTTTGGACTAGTCAACACATCTGCAAACTGGGACAAATGGAATTCAATAGTAAACTCGCTGCAAACAGCACAAGGCAATATCAAAATTGCAATGGTTGGAAAATATGTCACGCTTGCAGACAGCTATGTTAGTGTAAACGACGCCCTAAAGCATGCTGGCGCAAAAATTGGCAAAACAGTTTCAATTGACTGGATTGACTCTGAAACAATCAACGGAAATGTTGATGACCTATCAAAATATGACGGAGTACTAGTGCCGGGTGGATTTGGCTCAAGGGGATCCGAGGGGATAATCAAGACTGCAAACTATGCCAGAGAGAAAAACATACCATACCTTGGAATTTGCTTTGGGTTTCAGCTTGCAGCTGTTGCCTTTGGAAGACACGTATGCGATTTCAAAGATGCAAATTCAACTGAGCTTGACCCAAACACAACAAATCCGATAGTTGACTTGCTTCCAGAACAGAAAACTGTCTCAAACATGGGGGGATCATTGAGACTGGGGGCCCATGAAATCACAGTAAAGGGCAATACGCTTGCACACAAGGCATACAATTCTGATAAGGTGGTTCGACGACACAGGCACAGATACGAAATCAACAAAAAGTACATGGACGTTTTTGAAAAGAACGGAATGATTTTCTCGGCGGAAAGCGATAATTCCAAAAGAATGGAAATGCTAGAGATCCCGTCCCACAAATTCTATTTTGGAGTGCAGTTCCATCCTGAATTTAACAGCAGGCCAGGCTATCCAGAAGAGGCGTTTGAAGCATTTATCAGTGCGGCGTCAAAGTGACTAGCCATGTATATTGCGCTAATAGACATTGAATTAAAAGAAAATGCCGAAGACGAATTCAAGGCGTGGATTACTGAATCAAACAAGATACTGTCAAAGTTTCCGGGATTCGTTAGCAGAAGGCTAGTAAAATCAGACAATGGTAAACACGGATTGGTAGTGGAATTTACAGACAAGGAATCGCACACAAAACTGCATCAGACAAAAGAACATGATGAGATCCGCAAACAACTAATGGGCTTTCTCAAAAAATCACCATCTCCAAACTTTTACCACGTAATTTCACAATAAAGAATCCGTGTAGAAGATGATCTTTTGCAGGCAACTAACGTGTATGCTAGTAGTCCTTTATCGCTTTTAGTAATTTAGCATCAGAAAATATGATCTGCTCAGGATAACAGTTTAGCATTTTTCCATTTTTAATTTTGGTAAAGTTCCAGTTCTTGCATGCAGTATCATATTCCAACTTGCTATTGTCAAATTTCCAATTAAAGCCGTTTCCTACAGCACTGGTCGGATAATGATGACCTTTGATTAGCGTTATTGAATCATTTTGATAATTAGCGGTTACTTTGGCATACAAAGCGTTTGGGTAAAGATACAAAACGTTCGGATGACTAGTTATTGCGTCAAATTCTGCCTGCGTTACGTACTCGTTGTGCAAGACAATCACTTTTTTGTATTTGGCAAGAACTTTTGGGTTTGAATCCACTCCAACATCAGTAATGGTATGGTATCCAAGTAAATTCAAGACCTTTATCGCGTTAGAAGAGCTAGAATAGCTGTGGGACGTAGTATATCTGATTTGTTTTGTTAAACATTTTGTGTCGCAATCACCGCGGTAATACGTGTAAAATCCCGGCTCCTCATATGCAGATTTAGTAAAAATTGGAACTATGACAACGGCGTCCTTCTCATTTATCATTAGTTTTTTGTAAATCTCAGTTTGGTTTGAACGCAATTCAAATTGCATATCCCTTGGAGTCTGCTTGCCGTCCACAATTACAAAGTCTTTTTTGTATGCAAACGTCCTAAAAAGTGGAGAATATCCTGAAAACTCATACTCCTTGTAGTTATTTATATCAAATTTTGATTTTGAGGAAATCTTGATTGAGCCGTCTTTGAGCCCTGACTTTATTTTGTTAAAAAACTCAGCATCGGAAATTTCTCCAAAATTCCATTTTTTCGTATCGCTTTTTATAGGATCTGGGATTTGAGTCGGGCCATCAACTAGCGTCATCTTGATTTTCTCTTTCACTCCAATCCATAACAAAGAGGATTCGAGTTGAGTGACAGAAATCTTGTCATTGGCCCACCATCTCAGATTTTGGATGATCCAGTATGGGACTTTGGTCTCTGCAAATGCAGTAGAGCTAAAAGTCACACACAGTAAAAGTAAGACAGACACAATAGAAATTATCTTGAGAGATGCCATAGTTAGTTAGAAATCTCATATATTTTCTGTCTTGCATCCCGAATTGAGATCTTCTTTTTGACATAGCCTTTGTCTAAAAGATGTCTTAGTGCAAGACGCACCGTTCTATCCGGAAGTAAGGTTTTAGCTGCAAGCTCTCTTTGCGTCAGTATTCCCTCGTATTCCAGGGTCTTTAGCAATAATTTTGAGCTTGGGGGCATGTTGAGCAGATCCTCTGCAAGTCTTACTTTCTTTGTGAGGGCAGACACCGCAGAAGAGTCTTTTTTCATTTTTATGATTCTTGCAGGTGGGTCTGATTTTGCACATTCCAAAGTATTTACTATTTTGAACCTGTCAATGCCATCAAGAATCACCTCACAGTACAGTCTTGCAGAGATGTCATCAATTTCCACCACGCTTGTATCTGGCACTATGAGCGGCCTTCGTGTGATATCAAGTGAGTTTACTGAAACAATTCCAAACACTGGCGAGTCCTGAAATATCATTGGGCCTCCAGCAGACATGGAATATGCAGAAGAGCCAATTGGCGTCGATATGATTATCCCATCGCTGCTGTCGTGCCACACCTCCTCCTGGTTTACCCTGAGTATGTGTTCCATCAGCATTGCGCTTTTTGATGGAAATACTGCCACGTCGTTTAGTACAGAAGATACCGGCTTTCCATCTATTTTGACTCCAAGTCTTGTAAATTCACTTGTCTCATAATCTTGCTTTTTTATGCGATTAACAAAAGATGAGAATTCCTTTAGATCAACCTGTGCCAAAAACCCACTTGTCTCAGACTCGCTCACACCTAGAATTGGGATTTGAGGATCCTGGGTTTTATGAAAATAGTTTCTAACTCCCTTGTCTCCACCGGTTACAATTATGCAGTCAACGTCTTTTCTTGACTTGTTGCCAACGTATACCGAATCCATCCCATAGTCATCAAGAACAGTTTTGATGGTTTTTACTGCAAGGTCAGAAGGCGTAGAGCCTGAAATTCCAATATGCACATAGAGACAACTATCAATTACAATAAAAGCTTAGACATCTGTGAACTTCATTATATTGTAGTAATACGAGGCGTTTGTTTGAACTTCGCCCTTTGTTGGAACCTTGTCAAGTCCAATTTGTTTTGATTCTAGTGCTGCCTGCGCGGCACCACCTGCAAAGCTAAATGCCCAGAGAACATCTTTTTCCTTTAACAAAGTACAGCAGAATGCGGCAGTGAAAATGTCGCCAACCCCCGACGTGTCGTTAATATCCATGTTTGGCAGTTGGATAGAGTACAATCTGTTTTTTGACAAAAGCGAAACATCCCGCTTGTTTGTATACAGTACATGTTCAACACCGCGTTTTTGTAACTCAAGTGCCCCCTCCACACCCGATATGCCAGTCAAGCTCTGGACTTCGCTTGGGTCCGTCTTTATTGCAGTAATTTTTGACAAATCAAGTTCTGTTCTGTCAAGAAATATTTTTTTTTGAGAATCGGTTCGCCTCAGAAACCCCTGAGGATCCAAGAAGGTCATATCGGAATTCTTTTTGATTTTATCCAGAGTTTCTTTGGATATCTCATCAAATACCGGGCTAATCAGTACACCGTCGGCATCAGAATCAGAGTATTGGATTTTCTCGCAAACGTTTTCCAACCAAAGGCTTCTTTCGGCATCTTTAATTTCCAGGATAAACTTTGTTGTAGGTTTATCAGACAAAGCATTATCAAATTTTATTTTGTTTTTTTGTAATTCATTTGTAAATGTGAAATCAGGACCAAATTTTGTAAACAGTTCCACATCAAAACCGAGTCTTCTTGCGGCAAGGCCGCAATAACACGCCGGCCCCCCAGGTCTCTCGTATGAGTCAGCACCAATTTTTATTTGATCTATGGTACAATGCGAAAATATCCCAAGCTTCATTTTATGGGGTTTTTATCATGCGGATTTAGTTTTTTGCTTTTTAAAACACGATTTGCACAGAATATGCCCTTTTTCAATTACTAGTTCCACATTTGAGGTAAGACAGACATGGCACAGTCCACGCATACCCTATGTAGCACACACTAGCATAAATCCAGATTGAAAATTTAGGAAAAAGAGATATTCAGACATATCTGAAAAAACTCATGCGGTTTCCAAATTCTCTAACGCTTGACAAAAAACTGGTCACATTGGCCATATTCGTATCAGTGATAGGAATTGGAGTAACAATCGCATTGTCGTTTCATTATTCAAACATCATACTTGAGGAAAGGATAATGGACCAGTTGCTCAGCGAGTCAACAATCAGGGGGGACTCGGTTAGAAGTCTACTTAATTCAAGGCTGCAACAAATACAGGTAATTGGGACAGACCCGATGATCAGAAATCTCATCAATGAGCTAAATGCAGTTGGTGATGATTCCGTATTGAACGAGATGATCTCGGAAAAACGAATAGACTTTCTTATCCAGATTCAAGCATTTGAAACCACAATTGGCGGCTCAAACGAGCTTGAAAACGTGGAAATCATTGGTAAAAACGGCAAGGACTTGTTTTTACTGATCAATGTCAAAAACAAAAAAAATTTTCCAACCGATGAAGAATTTGTAAAAGGCGTAAGGGAACCATTTGCAGAGATAATACTTGGAAAAGACGGTAAACGAAAGCTTGTGACAGTCACTCCAATTTTCGACAAACCAAAAGACAGAGATCCAATCGGAATTGCAGTCGTCACTACTAATACGCAATCAATTGACCAAATTTTGCTAAACAGATTTGGGCTTGGCAATACAGGTGAGGCATACTTGGTAAACAAAGACAAGATGATGATCACAGAATCAAGGTTCATAGAAAATGCGCCGTTTCTCCAAATAGTAGACACGCCGGCAATAAGAGAATGTTTTGACAATAAGAAAAACTTTCATGGTCAATACCTCGATTATCGGCTAGAGTTCATTTTAGGAAGCTCAAACTGCATGTATGATTTAGGCCTAGTCCTTCTTGTGGAAATTGATGATAACGAAGTCTTTCAGCCAGTCAAAAGCCTGCAAGAAAAGATCATAGTTCTAGGAATTGTCATGACTGTTGTCGTGGGCGCTGCGGCGTTCTTTTTGTCAAAATTGATTTCAAGGCCCATAATCAAGCTTCGAAACGCAGCAAACAAAATAGCGGGTGGCGATTTTGACGTTAGGACAAACATCACTACGAGAGATGAAATCGGAGAGCTGTCACACTCGTTTGATCAGATGGCTGAAAAGATCCAGGACTCGTTAATCAAAATCACTGAACGTGAGGACATAATCAAGCAGCAAAAAAACATACTGCTCCAATTCTCAGAATACAGCTCTAACTACTGTGTGTGTTTTGTTGATATCGTGAGCTCTACTAGGATCACTGCCAAACTATCAGATCTTGAGACAAGCAAGTTTTATTCAATATTTCTCAACTCCATGGCAACAATAGTCACTCATTATGGGGGAGTCGTAGTAAAGAACATCGGAGACGCCCTGCTATACTATTTCCCAAAAACAGACACAAATGAGGCAGAGCCATTTGAAAACATGCTAAAATGCTCCATGGAGATGCTGGAATCCAGAGCCAAAATAAACGAAAAATTAACGTTTGAAAAACTTCCAGAGGTAAGCTACAGGATAAGTGCAACGTTTGGCCCAGTCAGAGTAGCAATAGTGGCCACTTCAACAATTGATGACATATTTGGAGCAACGGTCAACACATGCGCAAAAATAAACACACTTGCAAACCCAAACACCCTGGTCGTAGGAGAATCACTTTACAACAAGATAAAGGAGATAGATGGATACGGTTTTGAAAAAATCACCGATTATAGCATTGACGTAGAAAACAAATTTGGCGTCTATTTGGTAAAACAAAAGACAGACTGATCTTGCAAAACAATCATTTTGACAGATTCAAACACAGCAGAAACTCACCAAGATTATAAAGAGGCAATTTGCAGGATTTCCATGCCACTAAAGCGTGCAAGTAGAGGAAGACGGAAGGGCGGAAAAGGCTCATCAGACCGAATCCAATGCACAAACTGTGGCGCAACAGTGCCAAAAGACAAGGCAAAAAAGGTAACATCGAGACTAAGCCTAGTTGAGCACTCGCTTGCAAAAGAACTAAGAGCCCAGGGGGCATACATCGCATCACCGTCTGTTCTAAAATGGTACTGCATATCGTGTGCAATTCACTTTGGCATACTGAAAATCAGATCAGCGTCATCAAGAAGACAGACCGGAAGACTGCGTTAGTCCTGAATGTTTTTTGAAGTAACGATGATTCTTTGAATAAACGTGACTGCTGCAATTATTATCACTATTACTATCGCATATGGCATAAAACCAGCCATTCCAATTAATGCAATAACAAGTAGTCTCTCCGCCCTCTCACCGATTCCAATTCCCTGAAGTTTTACCCCCAGAGATTCTGCCCTGGATCGAGAATAGCTTACAAGGAGTGATAAAGTGATTGCCAAAAATACCAAGTAGGGTTCTGTAAAATTCCCAACTAGGATTCCCAAAAATATTGCAACTTCAGCTATTTTATCAAATATGGAGTCAAGAAATCCCCCCTTCTTTGAGGTCTTTTTAGTAAATCTAGCAACCTGCCCATCCACTACGTCAAAAAACCCGGACACAAGCAAAAGAACACCTCCGGCGATTGCAGCGTAATGTGGATGCTGCGAGTTCATCCCATAAGCAAATGATGCTAAAAATGCAAACCCGAGTCCGACAGAGGTCCAAAAATTTGGCGAGAGTCCAGTAGAGGCAAAGCCTTTGCCAAGTTTTTCAAGATGGGGTTTTAACGACTCTCGGAAGTTGTTTAGCATTTACGTTTCCTGATTATACCAAATGATTCTATTTAATATTCATAGCAATCATTGTCGAGATCAGTTTTGCCGCAATGGATGCAGTCGCACCAGTATCATATGTTGGGTTTAATTCCACCACATCCAGGCATGCTATTTTGTGTCCTTCCATGGCATATACCATATCAAATAGCTCGCGAGACGTGATACCTACAGCCTCTGGGTTTCCAACTCCTGGGGCAAATGCAGGGTCAAGCACGTCAAGGTCTACACTTACGTACGTTTTTTTGAAAGTAGACAGCAGGTCGTTTACAAGTTTTGGGCCTTTCCCGTCTCTGATGTCTTTTTCTGTGATGGTTTTGATTTTGTGTTCTTTGAGAAACGCAAGTTCTTCACCTACAAAAGAGCGTGCCCCGACATGGATGATGTTTTCTGCACCATTTTTTTCCACTACTCGCCTCAGATATGCAGCATGACTTAGCCTTACTCCCGCATATTCGGACCTAAGATCAAAATGAGCGTCAAATACAATGTAACCGGTGTCTTTTGGAAATGCAGTGTATGTGCCATATGTAAGGGAGTGCTCGCCGCCAAGAATTATCAAAAGCTTGTCTTTTTTTATCAGCTCGCCGGTTAGCTTGTTTACCATTTCAGTCATTTCTTCAACGTTTACGGTATGGTGTATGTTTCCAAGATCTTGAATGTTTACAGATGCCAAGTCAATTTGAAATTGCGGATGAAAAATCTCAATGTTGTTAAATGCGTCACGTATTGCATCTGGTCCAAATCGAGTTCCTGGCTTGTATGAGTGGGTAGAGTCAAAGGGTATCCCGTATACGATTGCCGCAGGATCACTGTCTTCACTTGGGCTGATTATCAGGGGGGATTTGCTCAGATACAGATCACGGTAACTCAATTTTTCTCACAAATACTCAAAACCACTAGAAAATAAATTAATAGGAATCTTGGGACGGTTTTGCGGCAGATTGGTATTTTATGCCCTCATCTAATTGTGAGAGCCCCTCAACTTTGTTTATCAGATCTACTGAATTAAACGGCTTTTGAATCAGCCCGATGTTTGGCCCCTTAAAGTCCATCTTTGTTAGAACCTCGTCGCCAAACGCAGTGATGAACAAAATCTTTTGATTTGGAACCATGTTTAGAATTTCTCTTGCAGTTTCAAAGCCGTTCTTTTTTGGCATTTCGTAATCAAGTATGACTGCATCATATGGATTTGCCTGTTCATTTTTTCTTGCCTTTACTTCATTTGCGTATGCAGTCAGGCATTCAAGGCCGTCATTTGTTATTACCACTGTGTGGCCTCTAGATTCAAATATTTTCTGGTATAGCAAGGCATACGCTTGACTGTCTTCCGCAACCAGAATCATCATTATAAATAGGATATGTGGAATTTGTTATTCTGCTTTGACTTGTTTGTTTCAAACAAACATGGCTAGACCATTATCTGCGGTCGTTTTGTCATGTATCTTGACAGGTTTAGTTTTGTGAATGGTTTTTCATTTGTTTGCTCTCTAATGTCTGCAACAAACTCATCAAACGACATCTCTTTGACGTTACCTGACATTCTGTCTCGGACAGAAAGTTTTGGCTGGTTTACTTCTTTTTCTCCAATTACAATGCTGTACTTTATCCATTCCGTTTCGGATTCGCGTATTTTTTTGCCAATTCTCTCGTTTCGGTCGTCAATGTCTACTCGAATGTTTTGTTTGGTTAACCTATCTGCAAGCGCCTCACAATGTTGTAAAAATTCTTCGTTTAGCGGGATGATTCGTACCTGTGTTGGGGCAAGCCATAGTGGGAGACTCGCTTTCCGGCCTTCTTTTTGATCCAACGCCGCCTTTTCAAGGAGCACGTAGATTACGCGCTCAATGGCACCGCTTGGGGAATTGTGTAGAATTATTGGATGATGCGGGACATTGCTTTCATCAAAATATTTGATTCCATATCTCATGCCGTTTTCTACATCAATTTGATCAGTTGACAGTGCAGATGCCTTTCCAAGACTGTCCACGTAATTGAATTCCCATTTTAATACAAAATAAAAGAATCTCTCTTTCCACATCTCTACAAGTACCGGCTTGCCAAGTTTTTTGACAAGGTTATGAATCACAGATTTGTTTTCATTGTAAAATTCCTCTGTAAATCTAATTGCCATCTCATAGTCTGATTCGGTGATTCCAACTTGTTTGAGAACATTTCGAGACAGGTCAAATCGTTTTGTCATTTCTTCTACTGCCTGTGGAATGTCGGTGCAAAATGCATGACAATCCGGCATGGTAAATGCCCGCAATCGTCGCAGGCCTACAAGTTCACCTGATTGCTCTCGCCTAAAGCTGTATCTAGTAAGCTCGTATAGTTTTAGAGGCATATTACGATAAGATATTTGAAAATCATTTGCCATAAGGAACTGCCCAAAACATGCTGCAAATCTAAGAAACAGTTGTTTTCCTTCGCTATTGATATTGTACTGTCGCGCCGGAAATCGGTTAAAGTAACTCTCCATGCTTGGGTGATGCGAATCATACATGATTGGGGTTTCCACCTCAAGGCCGCCATACTCTTTTACTTCGTCATTTACGAATCGCTCAAGAAGTGATTTGATAAGCCTGCCGTTTGGATAAAATCGCATGTTGCCCGAATCAGACGCAGGTTCGTAATCTGCAATCGCCATTTTTTTCATCAGTTTGACATGTGGGGGCGGCTCATCTACTGCTCTTTTCTTTGCAGACTCGTATTTTGAAAGTATTTCTAATTTTTCATGTTTTGCAAAATTAAACTTGCCAACTTCGTGCATTTCTCCTTCTGGAGTCATAATATACCAGAACGACTGGATTTTTGATTCTGATTTGAGTGCATCAGATGTTTGGCCATCGTCATGTGTGTGGCCTTCATGAGTATGCGTTTCTACTGCAGATTCATTGACGATGGTCTTTGAGCTTTCTGCTAACGGATGACCCTTTACCCTGACATTGTAAGACTTGGTCCATCCAAACGGGGCATGAGATACTTCGTAACCTTGTGCAAGGGATTCCATCTCCTTTAGTAAACTGAGTGCAAGGCTAGGGGATGCGAGATTTGAGCTCAAGTGTGCATATGGGTATAGCAGTAATTTTTTGCATCCGACTTTTTCCATTGAGGCAGTTATTTCCCCAATTGCCTTTTTTGCAGTCTGAGAATCATCGCCCAGCTCCATTGCGACAAAGGCAACTACCACCTCATCCAGTTTTTTCGGTTCTGGGGTGATGTCTTCGGCGGATTTAATTTCCTTTTTTGTTGGTGTGTATTCTATGCTATCACAGTGTAATTGTAGTATACGCACAAATTCAAACAAATGGCGTTATTGAATTAAATGTTTTGAGCGTGCACAATGTGGAAAGTTCATGCTTGGTCAATTTTTGCTATCTTTAATTAAACAAATTCAAAACGCCAGTCAAAGATCAAGGGTTAACAAATCAAAAACCCTGCCAAAATAATTCCAGTTATCATTTGTGAGTAAAATTCAAGTATTTTGAACGGCCACATACTGATGCAGAATCAGAAATCTTCAGGATTTCACTACCATTTCTGCTCAAAGGCTTGGGACTACCCATTCCTCAAGCTTTTGATGTTTTACCGACTGGGAAATAGTGTTGAAACATGCTGAAGATTGTTCTGGTTTTAGGCGTTCTATGAGGCTTGATTTTTTAATGTATTTTCTTGATCGTCCAGATAGAGATTATCAAATTCTGATTCTTTTGGAAGTCTGAATTTGACAGCTGTTCCTTTACCAAAAGTGCTAATTATGCCTATGTTGCCCCCATGTTCTCCAACTATGCTCTTGCAGCTGACTAAGCCCAACCCAGTCCCAGTCTGTTTTGTCGTAAAAAATGGCTCAAATAATTTGCCAGATAAATTTGCCGGCACGCCGCATCCAGAGTCCTGAACCACGATTTGAACATACTTTGGATCTAAATCGTCAGATATTGTAATATCTATCGAGCCGTCATTGCTGCCAATTGCCTGAATAGCGTTGGTTAGTAAATTTACAAAAACTATTTCAATTTTTTCATAATCACAGTAAATTGTAGATCCTACAAGCGGGGGGTGAATCTCAATGTTGTTTGGGATTTCCATTCTTTCCAGGACATCAGACAGAATATTTGCAACTACGTGTTTTTTTCTTTCCAATTTGGGCGGCTTTACAAAGCCAAGTACGTCATCAATTTGATGCGACATTCGTGCAACTGCACGATCAAGTCGCGACCATTGCGCCTTGGACTTTTCATCAAGATATTTGTCCAGATTTATACGCAAAATTTGTGATGAATTCTTGATAATGGATAACGGGTTATTCAGATCATGTGCTGCCCTTGCTGTAAAGTTTCCTAATAATGACACACGTTCAAGATTTAGCAGTTCATCGCTTTTTTGCTTAACTTCTTCTTGCAATATTTCTCTATTACGAATTAATTTATCTTGCATGCTTTTTAGCTCTTTTACGGTATTATGTAGTTGTAAGTTTAGATTTGCAGTTGTTTCTTTTTCGGATTTTAACTCCTTTATTTTTTGAGCCAAAAGTTTTACGATGTCTTCGGCAGGGACTTCCTTTATGAAGAAATATGGATTAACTCCAGACATTTACAAAACTTTCAATTGATATAACTATGAAGATTTGTCTGTTTTTTACAAACGAATGAATTTTTGTTTTTTACGCAAGATGGAATTTGGGTCATTTTTCCAGTTCTTGATTTAGGTAAATGATAGAGCGCAGAATTATTCCGGATAATCCAAGATTATTTAAGACAAAGGTTGCCGCCCTTTCTAAAGCGTTTTCCCCCCTAAATCCCTCATCGTATATCATTTCAACTTGACCCTTGTCGGTATCAACAAGCGAGGTGATAAGAGAATACGGCCCTAGTTTTTCATCTGTTTTTTCCACAAATTGGCGCAATTCAATTAGTTTTACGGTAAACCCTTGCTCGACAAATTCCCCAGAAAGAAGCTGAAAGGTCTTGTCAGGCAGACGGTTAATTCTATTTGGGTTTACGTTATCAGTAATTTTCAAGCCTGTAAAATTATGATCATTGATTTTTAAGAGTTTATGGTGTCTAGATTAAACGGCGATAACGGTTACGTCTGTTTTTGGGTCTTCGTTACCAAGGATTTTTGTCTGAGCATAGCATCCAAATAGTCAGAATCCAAGTTTAGGGTTTTGAATATCTTGATATTGTGACCTTCAAAGATATTTGTTATCGGATTGTTAGTTTAATTTTATAAGCGATGAACGCGTATCGGTTCCATGAGTTTTCGAAAATGCATTCACTGCGGCAGGGAATATGAAAATGTGTTCAATAAGAGGGTCTGCTCCATACAGTGTGCACTAGAAATCACTAGCTAGCTTTTTGTTCATTTGAATTGGTGCCTAATTGAGCCATTTATGAACAAAGTATTGGTTTTTCAAAAAATAATAATAACGTCATACTTCCAATCAACAAGAAATGGGTTTATTCAAAAAGAAAGAGGTTGCAGATGAGACAAAATGCAAGAATTGTGGGCTGGAATTACATGACCCAGAACGTCTAAAAAGGCACATAAAAAAGGCACATGGAAACTTGCCTGCCAAGAAAATGGATCCAAATAGCAGTGAAGGAAGCCTCTGGTAGAGAGATCCAGTCCTGGCTTATATGTATGTGAAAACCTGAACAAACATGTTTAGTAAGATAATTGCAAAACTGAAATCTTGTTCTTGTAGCAAGAAATCACCTGACGCAAACACACTTGAATCAGAAAAAAAGAAATCCGAATAAAAAGAAGAATCAAAGGACTAGATTCAAAACACTCTTTTTGCACTAGATCATCATAAAATTCATAATTTCTTAATATACTTGGTTTAGCTTACAGTATTCATGAAGTACTGTCATGATTGTTTAACTCCAATTAACCGTAATTCATCAGAAGAGTATTGTTCTTTCTGTAAAAGAGACAGGGAAATTAAAAAAAATAGCACTGTAGCCTAAAGATTGTTTTTGATACAAAAATTAGAAAAACAAGTCAAGATAAAACCCTAAAACCTGCTAAATCTTGCTCGTTCTATGTCACGGTCTTGTTTGGTTTCCTTTTTCCATTCTTTATAGTGCTCTTTGCAAAGTACGCTGTGTTTTCCAGAAGATTTTACTCGCAATCCGGCGCTTTCTACTTTTGAGGTGTTAATTGAGCGGGCGCCGTCGTTGCTGCAGCCATCAACGTTGCATTTTGCTCCTTTTGAAACAATTCCCATACAGGTATGCTCAATTAATGATATTTATAGTTGAAACCGATTTGAAGCCAAGCATTACCAGGTATTGTTGCACGTTTGCCTTTGATCAGCACGGCAAACCTACTGATCTCATGTTTGTTCATAGTAAACTTACTATTGGATAAAATTGCGAATTTTATTAAAAATTTATTGAAAGTATCCAATCCCAGACCAGCGCAGATAATCTGTGATGATGGAGTAGCAGACATTGTAAACACAGACATCATAAAACTGCAAAAAAATAACAGTCTTCAAGACATCATAAGCAATCTTTCAATGAACAAAATAAGCAAGATTTTCATTTATGATGATACAAAACCAGTAGGAGTAATCACAGACAAAGACATCATAAGATTTCTGTATATTGATAAAAGCGGCAGAAGCCTAAACCAAATTCTTGCTACCGAACTGATGAACAATGTCTGTTTTGTCAACAAGAGCTTAACGTGTCAACAGGCTGCCCAACTCATGTTGCTCAACAAAATAAGCACCCTTGGAGTTGGAAGCAAGGAAACTCTCGCAGGCATAATAACAAAGTCGGATCTCATAAAATACTACATAACAAGACAGCACGACACTAGCAAAGTGTCAGACTATATGACAATTAGTTATTTCTCAGCTGGCATAAATGACAAGGTGTATGAACTGATCAGAAAAATGATAGCGTTTGACATATCACGCGTGGTGATAACAGACGACGATAAAAAACCAGTTGGAATAATCACCACAGGAGATCTGTTCAATTTGACAATAGCCACAAACAAGCTGAGCATAGTACAGTCAAGCATTGCCAATTATTTGGAAAAAGACGGGCTATGGTCAGAAACAGGATTTGTTGGCTCCCAGCTAGCAGGAGAGATAATGACCTCTGGAATAATTACGGCAAGTCCATCTATGGACATGGCAGATGCGGCAAAGGTGATTTTAGAAAAGAGAATAGACAGCCTTGGAATAAGTGACGAGGACGGCACTCTGCTTGGCATCATCAGCAAGAGAAACATACTGCTTGCACTGGCAAAAGATACGTAATTTTTGAGGTCATAGCAAACATGACAATCGAAGCCGATTACGACCTTTTGTTTGTTTTAAACATACTAGTGCATAATTTGGCTTATTAATGAAAATTCGTAGTAATGAGTGATGAAGATTATGAACCCATCATAATGATCGTAGATGACGCATCTTTTATGAGAACAGCTTTAAGAAAAATAATTGAATCAACAAAGATCACCACCAAAATTATCGAAGCTGCTGATGGGATAGAGGCCGTAATGAAATACAAGGAATATCGGCCACATCTTGTGACGATGGATGTGTTAATGCCAAAAGCAGATGGAATACAGGCATTACGTGCCATAAAAAAAATTGATCCAGAAGCCAAGGTAATCATGATTTCGTCAAGCGGAAAAAGCTACATAGTTCAGGATGCAATGAAGCTCGG
>DATBQZ010000232.1:0-1733 GCA_036560565.1 Candidatus Nitrosotenuis sp. | reverse complement strand
GAGATTGCATCTTCTCAAGGCTTTCTTTTGCGGATGTTATTGCGCCTAGCTTTTGCTGTATCTCGTCTGCCTGCTTTTGAAATGACTTTACCTGGCCATCCAAGTCCCGTATGTCCTGCTTTAGCGTGTGCGTGTCCTGGTATAGCGTATAGTTTCCATAAAGCGACACTGCCAGTATTATCCCAAGAATGATTGTTCCCTTTGACATTACTTTATTGTAATTCTACCTGAAAGCATAATTGTTTTTCTCTTGAACAAAATAAAGGGGGAGATAGAACGTCTAGTCTGTTGCATGTAGTATGGATTCGACAGAGCGGTTCTTTTTGGCAAATGTCGATATGTAGTGCAGGTCGTACTCTAGATTATTCCCGCTGAGCTTGCCGTCAACTCGGTACAGGCTTCCGTTTTTCACATCGCGGATTTTCTCGCCAGTCAGTGAAACATTGTAGGTATCTTTTCCGCCCTTGACCTGTCCTGTTGCACTAAATGTAGATTTACCGTCGCTGATGTCAATTCTCCATGTTTCTGGGATGATCTTGTAGGTGCCCCTTGAACCTTTTTCAAGTATGAACATCTGGCCTTTTTTGACCTGGTATGTGTCAGATGTGGTTGAGTTTGTATTGGTTCCAGTCGAGTTTGTAGATGCTACTGCCAAATCAATTCTATAGTGAGACCTGTGAAGAGCGCCGTCACTATCAACTGCTGCGCCTATTCCGACTCCAGTGGCTACCACTAGCTGGCGAATTGGCATTGTCAGTCTTTGCTTTTCATCGCGTTTTGATTCTTTTTTGTCTACTCTATCTGCTTTGTCTAACTTTCGTTCTGAATCTTTTGATTCTTTGTCTGCTATTGCATGAGGAATTGTCACTATTGCTGCTACTAGCATCAAGGCAAACAATCCCGCATACATTTGTTTTTTGAGTTGCATTTTCGTTCTTGTCAGAATGGTTTGTGTTATGGCATTTAACGCTCAGGCAGGAATGATCAGTAAAATTCTGTAGCAAGCTTAATCTAGCTATATCGAATCATTCCAAAATTCACCGCAAGCACTTTGTATGGGGGAATTATTCCCCAAAATGATGCCTGGTATAGACACATTGCTTGAGCAAATCAAAAAGACAACACTTGATACAGTTCTCACACAAAAAATAGGAGTCGCGTTCTCAGGCGGAGTCGACAGCACACTTGTTGCAAAGGTCTGCTCTGATCTTGGGTATGATGTCACGTTACTGACAATTGGCTTTGCGGGATCACACGATATCTTGTTTTCAAAGGAAGTAAACGAGATTCTAAAGATGCCGCATCACATTTTGGAGATAAACCCAGACGAGTTTGATATGATATCAAAGAAAATCTGTTCTGCCATATCAACTGACAATCTTTCCTGGAATGAAAACTGTATTGCGTTTTACCATGTTGCCAAATTAGCACATAGTCTGGGATTGGATACCGTAGTGACTGCAAACGGAATTGACGAGTTATTTTGCGGATACAACGGGTATCGTGACGCATTCAAGGAAGGAGAATCAAAAATAATGGAACTGATGAACTCCAAGCTTGAAAACGAGCTAAAAATGATGAAGGCGGTAAATTTGGTATCATCCGAGTTTTCAGTGGAAATACTGCAGCCTCTCCTATCGGAAAATTTCATAAATTACGCAAAAACCGTGCCTATTTCTGAAAAAATATCTGGTCCGGATGACTTGATGCGAAAGCATATTGTCAGAAAACTT
>DATBQZ010000231.1:0-2573 GCA_036560565.1 Candidatus Nitrosotenuis sp. | reverse complement strand
GGACCAACGGGACCAACGGGACCTGTAGCTCCAGTTAGATTACCAATTAAAATCCAACTTCCAGAAATTTTCAAATAAACATCGGCGTTTGCAGTATTAATGTAGATATTACCATTTTTTCCAAGATTTTGAGACGGGATCCCAACTCCGGTAAACACTGTTTCTTTATCTTTGTCTTTATCGTCTTGCCCATTATTTCCATTGTTGTTATCGTCATCATTGTTATTTCCATTGTTGTTATCGTCATCGTTGTTATTTCCATTATTTCTTAGCTCGTTATTGACTGCGGCTTGCGTGGCTGCATCATCAACTATTTTTCTGGCCGCATCTTCTGCCTTTTTGATGTCAGATGCTTGCTTGGCTGCGTCGGCTGCGGCTTGCTTAGCTGCATCATCTGCTATTTTTCTTGCTACATTTTCTGCCGCCTTTTTGATGTCATCTGCCTTTTTGGCCGCCGCATCAGATTGCTGCGCCATTACATCTGGCAGCGGAATTATTCCTAGGAGTAAAACGCCGATTAGGAGAAATGCGATAATTTTGTTGTGATTCAACGCATATTTCAGTCGCGATAGCTATTAAGCCGCGCTTATGTTTCTGTTAGTCTTGTGGATGGATCCGTCAGTATAATGGACTGATCTGTCAGTATCATTTGGATTTTACTGAACCGGCGAGCACAGCATTGGAACGACTTGAACCGTTTATTTTCTGAGGTTTTTGTATTCCTTGATTACACGTCAAAGGCTTGCAATCTAATTTACAGAATAAAATTATTTTTAAGACAAACTAGAGTATTTTTGAAATTACCTGACTAGGACTAGTCCATTATCTTTGGCTTTTTTTCTTTTTTCTCTTCTTTTACTTTGTTCTTTTCTCCCACATCACCATCAAAAGGAGTATCAAAGCCGCCGACTTTGTTCTTGTTAATAGAATTATTTTCGCCATAGTTTCCAATTCCAATGTCATAGTCAAACTGGTTGCAGTCGGCAATAGTTGCGCTATCAAAAACATCGTTTCCATCTATTGTCAAATTGTCAGCAGATCCGTAGATTCCTACATCGGAATTTCCCCCGATTTGGTTTTTGCGAATTATCGAGTTGTCTGCATCAAATACTAGTATGGCTGTTGCCACAGTATCGCTTTGGCCGCACCATTGATTGCCGTCAATTTTGTTGTTTTGGACTAGTCCGGTTGCGCCAAATCCAAGTTGAACCGAGTTTGCAGCTAATTGTGGGGTTGCAGTCGAGCCGACGTCGTTGTTGCGAATGTCCACAGAGACATCCCCGTTTGCAAGAATCCCAGTCTTTTGATAATTGGAAACTTTGTTATGGTCAATTTCTACATTCATTGTACCAGGATGTGTCCCGTCAAATGGAGTGTTACGCACCTCAATTGCGTTTCCTTCCTGACATCCGCTTGCAGCTTGGTTTAGGCTCAGTATGACATTGTGCGTTATAGAGCCGGAGGCGCCCTCAAACAGGATACCTCGCAGTCTATCGTTACCAGCATCACAGACATTGGCCAAGCCACTGGTTGCTATGTTGAGTTTAGTTACATGCGCAGTGGCGCCTTGATTTTTAACTACTGCTCCGACAAAATGCCCGTCCAGTGGATCAATTGCAGTTATGGTGTGGCGTTTGCCATCAAGCGTAAATCCATCCGGAATGAATATGGTTTGATCAGTGGTACAGTCATTTTCTAATTTCATTGTGGTCTTTTTAGTTATGAATTGACAGTCAGATGCGGCAAACGAGCTAGGGATTGCTACGGTGAGAATTAATGCCATAGAAAGTATAAGAATTATTTTCAAAGTTACCATTCAGTTTGTTTGTCGGTTATGCTATTAAGCCGCGCTTACACTTGTGTTAGTTTTATGGACTGATCTGTAAGTATTTTGAACTTTTACTCTGATCGTTTACATAAAATCAGAACGATTGATCATGGTTACTGATTTTAGAACAGATAGTTTTCTGGTAAAATGAGTTTTGCCAGATCATGTAGGGTTTGTATGTTGTATTTCATTTACGCAGGATCTCCCCAGTTACAAGAATTAGTTTGCAAATTAAGACAGTTTTGAGGTTGATCCTGCGCCACCAAATTCAATCTACAATTATTGAAAATCTAGGTAAATTTCTGACATAAAGAAAATCCTTGTCATTTTTTGCAAGCTTTGCCATATTTGGATTGATTTTGATTGCCCTCTCAAGGAATGATAACGCCTCGTCAATATTTCCCATCATGGATAGGTATGCTGCTTTGTTGTATAATGCGCCAGCCATAAGCGGATCAACGGTTAGCGCTTTTTCCAATAACGGGATGGCTTTTTCGTATTGGTTCATATCAATGAGGGCACCTGCCTTGTTGGAAAGGGCTATTGGATCATTTGGCGAAATAACCAGTGCCTTATCAAACTCGGATATCGCTTCAGGATACTTGCCATCATCATAAAAGCGCGAGCCTGAGATCAAAAGTTTGACGAGCTCTTTCTTGTCAGGGAATTTGTAGGCAGACTCGTCTTTTGCATATGCCACACCTTTTTTAAAATTTGGTGATTTCTTTTTCAATCAGTTTTATTT
>DATBQZ010000230.1:0-3428 GCA_036560565.1 Candidatus Nitrosotenuis sp. | reverse complement strand
GTGGCCACTGGTTTACCGGTTGTCTGACAAGGCAGGCCGGGCAGCTAAGCCATCTAGGCTAAGCACTGAAAGCATCTAAGTGCGAAACCTTTCCCGAGACAAAATAACCCTTCGTATGATGGAGGTCGGCAGCAGAAGACTGCGTTGATAGGATGGAGGTGTAGATCACAAGCTTCGGCGAGTGGTGAGCCTGCCATTACTAATAGACCAAAGCACTGGTTAGCCACATTACATAGAGACTATACGCGATGATTATTCATTTAATCAACACCTAGTGTAAACTAGGTTTGATTCATTTCATTGATGAATCATGCAACAAAAAATATTCTAAATGGAATCTCCCATGATCCATACTGGAATAATTGTTGCAGAATTAAAATGATTCCAGATACACGACATTTTTGTAACTTGCCCCTGCAATTCAATTTGCATGATAAATTTTAGGAATTCCATGAGGTGTGGCAGATTGATAATTTTGAACTATTGGCCAGTTGTGGCGTGCATATAATGTCAAGTTTTTTATTTCGGATGCAAATAGCGTATTTGTTGACATCGCAATATGCTTTCTATGAATCAAAATGCAAAAGTCTTGCCAATGAAAAAGACGTCCGATTTGCAGGTATAATTGACGAAAACGGAAAACTTGTTGCGGGTGGATTCAAAGATGGGCTGGAACCACTAGAAGGAAGTGAAAGCAAATTACACGAATTCATGGAGTTTGTATCTAGACTGACACTTAGAAAAGAGTTTGATAAAACGCTTGGACCAATCAACTATCTTGCAGCAAGACGTGATAAACTGATACTTGTAAGCTTCCCATTTCCCATAAGCAAATTTGTACTTTTGATATCTGCAGAACCGACAATGAACATTGAAAAACTGGCAGACACCGTTGTTCAAATTTTTAGCGATGTCTCATAATCTGAAAATCTCAAAACCTAACTAACCTTTTTAAATTATGCACAAATACCGATTCTATGAATGAAGCATATGTCTTGTTAAACGTAGATTACAAACTACAGAAAAATATAGTTGAGCAAGCAAAAAAAGCACCTGCCGTAAAATCGGTAAGAACCGTTTATGGGATTTATGATGTTTTAATTGTTCTAGAGTCTGAAAACATGCAGGAAATAAAAAACACGATTGACGTTCACTTGCATAGCATAGACGGGATAAACAACCTGACCTCGCTGATATCTGTGACATAATTGGTTCAAGAATATGACATAGTCGTGGTTGGTGCAGGACCTGCAGGACTGTCAGCTGGGATCTTTGCAGCGAGGCAGAGGGTATCGTGTTTGGTTATATCAAAAGATCTTGGTGGCCAGCTAAATCTAATTCCAAAGCTCGAAAATTATCCTGGAATGATGATGTCAAGCGGACCACTTCTTGCAAAAACATTGGAAAACCAATACCTGATGCTAAGGGGGGAGATTACCTTTGATACTGTAGAAAAAATAGATGAGACCGAATCTGGGCTAAAAATAAAGACGACGCGCTCAGAATATCATGCAAAATCAATAGTGCTTGCACCTGGGAAGGTTCCAAACAATTTGGGACTTGAAAACGAAAGCGCGTTTTCAAACAAGGGGGTGCACTATTGCACCAAATGCGACGCTCCTTTCTATCAGGGTAGGACCACTGCAACTGTGGGTGTTGGGGGATACTTGCTTGAATCTGGAATTTTGCTTTCGCGTATGGCGTCAAAAGTGTATGTGATTTACAAGGGGGGCGGACTGGGCGGAGATAAAGACATGATTGAATTAATTAAGAAAAAAGAAAACGTTGAGCTTGTCCCAAATACGTCAATCAAATCCATCTCTGGAACAAACTACCTGCAACAAATCACGCTGCTTGATAATTCCGGCATGGAGAAAACAGTAGACGTTGATGGGCTTTTCATCGAGATGGGCTCAAAAATAAACCTGGATTTTGTAAAACATCTTGTAAAACTCAACACCTCTGGCGAAATCGAAGTATCTGACGGTGGAAAAACAACGCATCCTGCAATATTTGCCGCAGGCGATGCTACGCGCATCCAATACAAGCAGATTATATCTGCATGTGGTGACGGCGCAGCAGCTGGCCTGTCTGCATTTAATTATGTTGAAAAACTAAAGGGAAAACCCGGAGTTCGTGCAGACTGGAAAAAGACAATCGGCGACACTGTTTTTCATTATTGATGTGTCCCGTAGGCTGTTGGGATTATCTTATTTGACTCAAAAGACACTATGAATTTATCAGCAACTCCTAAAAACAATAATGCAAAGTCTCACTGTGCTGTTTTCAAACGTGTGTAGATCCTATTTAGAAAAAACAACACTTGCGTCAATTTCCATAATTATGCTGATGCTGTTTTTTGGTGCAAGTGTGCCGGTATTTGCAATTGCGACAGTACCTAGTACTCCAACAGGACTTACGGCAGTCGCAGTGTCTCCAACACAAGTCAATCTGTTTTGGAGTGTGCCTACAAGCGATGGGGGTGCGGCAATATCTGGATACAAAATCGAGTACAAAACTGGCTCGTTTTATTCAACGCTTGTAGAAAACACGGGCCAAGTCACAACCTATTCTCACACTGGCATGACAACGGGCACAGCTTACACTTACAAAATATCTGCAATCAATTCCATTGGGACAAGCACTGCATCTTCTGACGTGTCAATAACTCCAACCTCTGCCTCTACTGCAACTGCCCCCGGCATACCGACCGGATTTACCGCAACTGCCGTGTCGCCAACCAAAATTGATCTCTCATGGAACGCCCCGTCAAACAACGGTGGCTACCCGATTACGGGATACAAAATCCAATACCGAACCGGCTCTGATCAGTATGCTGATTTGATTTCAAACACTGCCAGCACAACAACTACATTCTCACATAATGGCGTAACTGCAGGACAACTCTACATTTATCGAGTGTACACGATAACTGCGTTTGCAACAAGCGAAAAATCCTCCCTTGAAGTAACCGTTCAACCGAAATCTGCATCTGCATCTACTGCCCCCGGCGCGCCAACTGGGCTTACCGCAACTGCCGTATCTGCAACCCAGATCAATCTCTCATGGAGCGCCCCGTCAAACAACGGCGGCTACCCAATTACGGGATACAAAATAGAATACAAAAAGGGCACCGGTTCTTATCTGTCGCTTGCTTCAAACACTGCCAACGTTACCACGTCTTACTCTCACACCGGATTGACAACTGGTGCCTCTTACACTTACAAAATATCTGCAATCAATTCCATTGGGACAAGCACTGCATCAACTGAATCCTCTGCAACCCCGACTAGTACGTCTACTGCGGCCGTTCCTGGCGCGCCAAGTCTTTCCGCAACTGCCGTATCTGCAACCCAGGTTAATCTTTCCTGGAGTGCTCCAAACAACGGCGGCTCTGCAATTACCGGATACAAAATCGAGTACAAATC
>DATBQZ010000229.1:0-6080 GCA_036560565.1 Candidatus Nitrosotenuis sp. | reverse complement strand
TCTGCCCCCTACTGCAGATATTACAAATCCGTTGCTTAGTGCCTTGCCAAGTGTTGTGATATCAGGTTTGATTCCAAAATATTCCTGCGCGCCGCCAGATCCTAGCCTGAACCCAGTTACTATTTCGTCAAAGATTAACGGGATGTTGTGTTGTTTTGTGATTTTGCGCATTTCCTTGAGATAGTTTTTCTGCGGCAGTACCAGCCCCATGTTTGCAAGTACTGGCTCCACTATCACTCCTGCAATGTCTCTGTTTTTTGATATGACAGATTCTAGCTGTTCGATATTGTTGTACTGTACAACTATGGTGTTTCTTGAAAAATCCTCAGGTATTCCATCAGATATGGAAATTCCGTTGTGTGCAGAGCCAGATCCTGCCTTTACTAGCATGGACTCGTGTGCTCCGTGATAGCATCCTTCGAATTTTAGAATTTTTTTCTTTTTTGTTATTCCCCTTGCAAGGCGTATGGCAGTCATTGTTGCCTCAGAGCCGCTATTTACAAGGCGAACCTTTTGCATTGACGGATAATTCTTGATTATTAGTTTTGAAAGATTGATTTCAGATGCAGTCGGTGCTCCATACAGGGTTCCAATTTCTAGCTGTTTTTTTACTGCAGAGATTACCTCTTTTCTCCTGTGTCCCAATAGTAACGCACCATATCCATTGCAAAAGTCAGTGTATTGGTTTCCATCCTCATCCCAAATTGAGCTACCTTGCGCCTTTTTTACGTAAAACGGGTATGGCTCAAAATATCTAACTGGACTGTTTACACCAGATGGGATTACCTTCTTTGCCAGATTAAAGAGCGCTTTGGATTTCAACGATTTGGCATGATTTTTGTTATTATTAATCCTAAATGATTCAAAATTTGTTTTATCATTCCTAGTCAATCATACCTTTACAAGTCTGAACTCACCTAAGATTTGAATCCAAATAAGGCTTGAACAAACAGCTAAACGAACCCGAAGGTCTGCGTGCTGCTAGTGGTTTTTTGAAAATCAGATCCTAGTTAGCACATGTGACACATTATTAATTTTTGATAAATGTTCGGAGCTTTTTGGATTCAAACTAGTTCAGTGTACTTCTCATAAGTTTAGAGTAGATATCTTCTTGAGAAAGGCTTTCGCCTGTAATTCGTCTATTTTCTCTCCCTCCCGTGCAGATTTTACAAGCAATCTATCAGCATTAGTCAAGTATTGTTGTAGTTTCCCGTCAGAAATTTTTTGATTTTTTACTAATTTATCAAGAGCATCCACAACTTTTGTAATATACTTTGGATTTACGGGTTTTTTCTGTTTTTTATCATTGTTTATTTTATCAAGAAATTCTTTCGCATATTCTCTTACATCATTTATCTCAATTACAGAACCGATTGGCATAGAAATGAGAAGTTTGTCGGCATAAGCCTTCCCGGTTTTTTCATCAAAATATAACGGGATCACACTAAACTTTTCTGAGGCTAGCATTACTTTTATCGCCTCAGCTCTTGAGTAACCCTCTGGCCTGTCTTGTGCATTAAAAGGACGTCCGCCGTATTCATCATATACAAAAATTTGAGCATCAGCAAGGCTCATACCGGTTTTAGACTTGAATCGCTTGTCTGCTTCGGTCCACATTTTTTGTATTGCTTTTCTCGCATCAGCGATTTCCGCCAGTTTTTCTTGATTCAGTATCGAGTTTTTTTCTAGTTGTTCCCTCTCATCTTTTGTATTTATTGCTGCAGTAACATCGAGATCATTGAATGTTTTTTCAGTATCAAAATTATTCGAGTCGCGTGAAATGATGGTAATTCCATCTACGTATTTTCGTATTTGTGGGTCGCTACCAAACGCTTCAACAACGGAATCACGGAATTTGTTACGTATTTCCAGAGTCACCGATGTTTTTGAAGGTGATTCTTTTGAAGTTGACTCGGTTTTCGGCTTGGTTTTTGTTTCCGGTTTTTCTTTGTTTGACTCTGTTTTGATTGGTTTACCGCTAGGATCTACAAGAACAGGAGAATTCTTTGTTTCTGGTTTTGGATTTAACTTTGATTCTAGAGATTTGGCTTTGTTTTTTGCTTCTGTTTGTTTTTTAAGACAAGAGTTGACGATTTTTTTCTCAGTCAATATCATGGCGTTTTGTGGATCAATTTTTAGTGCGTTAGAATAATAGCTGGCTGCTGTCTGACAGTCGTTTTGTAGATAGTATACCCTTCCAAGCCATTGCAAGACATCTTTGTTATTTGGACTAATTTCTAGTGATTTTTTGAAATGAGTTATTGCCTGCTCATAATTTTTTAGTCCCACATATGAGACACCTTTTCCCATCCACCCCATGATGTTGTTTGGTTCTTTTCCTACGATTTTGTTAAAATATTCAAGAGCCTTGTCAAATCGTTTTTCATTTAGATACGATATGCCGACTTGAACCATCTCGTTTACATCTTGATTCTCTTGTGGTGAAGGATTGTTCTTTGATTCAAATGGAGCAGGGGTGAAATTTGTTGGGGAAAGCTTGACTGTTCCTACCAGTTCAGACGATTGTATGCTAAGGCCGATTCCTGAGCTAGCATACGAGCCAGAAAAAGTTCCACTTTCTGAGTGAAGTAAGATCCTTGAGCCATCCAGTGTGCCATAAAATTTCTCAGAATAATTAAAGCCAGAGCAGGAATAATCCGGACTTGACGGTTTGGCACTGGTTCCAACATATGAATACTCGCCGGTGATCTGGTCTCCACTTTGTTTAATGTTGGCAATTACCTTTCCTGTAAACTCGCAGGTTCCTTGGACATTTTGTACCACCGCAAATCCCGACCAAGTACCGGTTAGATCAGCTACAGGGGTCAATGCAGATGCAGTTTGTGCATCGTTTAAGATAGCACAACCAGAAATTAACGCTGGAACAACCAGAAGAAAAAACATTTTTTTAAACATAGTACTGAAGAAAGTGACCGAAGTGATTGAACTATCAGCCAATTCTTACAACTTCTCAGAGTTACATATAAGATTGATCGTATTTGTTGATGTCAAGTCCCTACACATTATGGTTCATAATCGAATGGTACTCAGATCAACAGATTAAACGGGCCCGAAGGTTCTCTGAGGAACAGTCAGAGGGAGTTCGGCGTGTCTCGTGCACAAAATGATACAAAATGCAGTAAGCTTATCTGAGTAGCTACAAAACTCCTTTCCAAATTTTTTATTTTTAAAATTTAAATTATTTTTCACAAGTAACTTGGCTATTCATTCCGCCGTCATACAGTTTTACTAAGGTATCCACATCACAGTCAGAGATGTACGGATAACCTGTTTGAATTGTTGGTGCCATCAGATCCTCAGGTGCGGTGGAATGTGCAAGTCCCAACGCATGACCGAACTCATGTCTAAGTATGGTTTTGAACTGTTCATCATTTAGTTTGTCTGCCTCATAGATTGTTATTGTAGATTTTAAGATCTGGTTCTGAGAGTCGTCAGCTATTGACTTGGTAAATCCAGAATAACCGTCACCGTTTCTTTCGTTAGTCAAAATTATTGTAATGTCTCCTTCTCCTGCTTGCGCATCGATTACATCAATATTTGACGGAATTGTAAATTTGGTGGATTGTGCAGATATGTGTTCAAGTGCACCCTTCCAACCAACATAGTATGTTGAAATTGATCCCCTTAGTCCTTTGTGAAGCAATGAGTCATCGATATCGACAGAATCTTCAGAAAGCACAACCTCTTTGATCAATGGAATCTTGTCAGGATATTTAGCGGCATTTGTTATTCCGACATGTAGTGTAGAACCAGACACGAGTCTCCAAGACAGCCAAGTGTCAATAGTATCACCCCTTAGGTTTTGTATCAAATAGCCGCCACTGTTTATTTTTCCCAGATTTGAAACTTGGTATTGTTTTCCTACCAAATCTACAACATATAACGAATATGATGTAAAGCTAACAGCAACAATTAAGGCAAAAGTTGCAATAATGATGATGTTTTTTCTACCAAGTTGAAAGTTTTTTTGTTCTTCAAAATGTACTGTTTTATTCAATATCAGCCGTTCCTGTAAAATCTCATTTTTCTGGCGTTCTGACTCCACTGCCTTATTTTGCAATTTTTGAATTTCGGAATTATCTCTATCACTCTTTTCAACAAGCAGTTGATTGATTTTTTCCAGTAGCATATTTTGTTGTTCCATCTCTTTTATGGAGGATTTTGCCTTATCGTCGTCCACATTATTGATAGATCCATGCATTCTTTTATCAAGCAAGACTTCAATTTTTTGTTGTAATCGTTTTGCGTTTGTGCTAATTATCTCTATTTTGTCCTTTTGCTCCTGAGTTAGATGTCCAAATTTTCCTTGAAACAGCATATCAGTATATGCCCTTATTGGAACCAGCGGGGTTTTTAGTTCATGATGAATTATGTTTAACGAGTTTTCCGTGAGCACGATTTTATTTGACAGAATATTTTCTACAGTTTTTGTTGAAAAATTGTTTGTTGATTCTATGTGAGCAATTATTTGTGCAATTTGTTCGTCTTTTGAAATATCACTATTAATCACACCATCCAATTTTTTCTGAATTAGCGCTATCTGTTGAAATTCACGAATTAGATGATTTGGATCCAACTGGTTATGATTTGACCCTCATCAGATAGTTGAGCAGTTCATCTGGATCGATTGGTTTCCTGAGCACCGAATGAACCCCTCTTTCTATCAAATAGGTTTTGTCGTCGTCTGAGACGGAAGATGCCGTAAGTGAAATTATTATTTTATGACCCACTTTGTTATTTTTGTGTAGATGATCGATAATGTCACGTCCTGAAAAATCAGGCATTGCCAAATCAAGTAGAATGACGTCAAAGAGGCCATTTTCGATCATTTGTAGACCGTTTTGCCCACCGTTGGAAACGTGAATGTCATGTCCCTTTAATTTGAAATATTTTGAAAACATTGTGGTAATATCCTGATTGTCGTCAATCAGCAATATTTTCATTACATGATTTTCACATTTGGAAATTAATAAAACTTTTGTATAAAATGAAAATATCCATGATAATATGATCATATGTTCAAATTATGTAAAAAAGTACGAACGTATGATGGAACTATTTAAGGGAATATAAAGTGGTGTGGACAATGTTTTCTAAGTATTGAATTCAATATAAAAAATAGTTCCTGTTTTTCCGTCACTTTCAACCCAAATTCGTCCGCCGAGTTTTTCTATTATTCCCTTTGAAATGGTGAGACCAAGACCCGTACCACCAATCTTCCTTCTTTCTGATGTGTCAACCTGATAAAACTTTTGGAAAAGGTTTTGTTGAGATTCAAGTGGAATACCAATTCCATTATCTGCGACGTAGAAAACAACCTTGTTACCTTCCTTCTTACAACCTACTGTAATCTTGCTATTTTTATCAGGAGTAAACTTTATTGCGTTTGAAATAAGATTATCGAAAACTTGGCGTAGGCGTATCTTGTCAGTGTGGATCACTATAGAGGTAATTTGAACATCAGTAATGAATTCCTTGCCTTGTTCCATCAACACCTGCCTATAGCTTGAATCAAGATTAGTAAAAAAATCAGCGATAGAGAGATCTTCTATGGTAAATTTCATTTTGTCCAGATCCAGTTTTCGTACATCCATGATATCGCTAATCAGAGATTCTAGTCGTTTTGCATTTTTTTCAATGGTGTCAATTGATTCTAGCTGTTCGCTGTTTAATTCTCCCAACATTTTGTTCTTTAGCATCTTGCAATAGCCAATAATTGGCACAAGAGGGGTTTTTAGCTCGTGTGTCACCATGGCAGAAAACTCTTCTTTTTGAATGTCGATTTGTTTGATTTGTCCTGATTTTATCTCAAGCTCAGAATTAATCTGTTTAAGTTGATTTGAGAGCACCATATTTGTATTTATTTTTCTGATCATGAAAAATCCAGTGGTGCTTGTGATTGTAACAATTGCTACAATTATTCCTAGGGCCTCATTTCTCAAGGCGACAGACGATGCAAATGCATCGCCATATGGCTGAATGGACATGGCTGACCACTCATGAGTTCCAACAGGGAATGTTTTGACTACTACTAATTGATCTATTCCATCAATTGCTTT
>DATBQZ010000228.1:0-3078 GCA_036560565.1 Candidatus Nitrosotenuis sp. | reverse complement strand
AGGACTGATAAACTGGGAAGATGGACTTAGGACTCGTGTTCACGCTTTACGGGGATTAAGTTATGATACATGCAAGCAAGTGGCAGATGACCTGCCTATAATGACTGGTGCAAAGGAGACATGCCGCGTGCTAAAGGCTGCCGGCTGGAAACTACTTGCAGTCTCCGGAGGATTTACAATTATGACTGATAGGCTACAGGAAGAACTAGGTCTTGACTATGTGTATTCTAACGAGCTTGTCTTCAAGGACGGAAAACTTGATGATGTAAAAATTCATGTCACATCAGATAAGGCAAAATCCGCACGAGTAAAAATAGCAGAATGGCAGGAAAATAAAGAAGACATCGTAGTTACAGTTGACGGCGCAAACGACCTGACCCTTTTTGATATCTGTGGTCTTGGAGTTGCATTTAGGGCTCAAGATGTTGTAAAAGAAAGGGCAAATGTAATAATTGAAGAAAAAAATCTCTCAAACCTAATTGGTGTAATAAACAAACGCTACAAGACGAACCTACAGCTGCAAACTATTGCCTAGCCCTTACTAGATTTTAATAAAAGACAATATTGCATAATACTGTTGTCGCTTGAAATAATTCCTGTTGTCACAAATAAAGAAATTAAAAAAGGCGACGATCTGGCAAAAATTTTCACATCCTCATACAAGGGCTTGTTGGATGGCGACGTTATTGTAATATCGCAAAAAGTGATATCCAAACAAGAGGGGCGGCTAGTTGAATTATCCGGCGTAATCCCGTCTCTTCTCGCCGTTGGAATTGCAGCAGAATATGGAAAGGATCCACGGCTAATCGAAGTTATTCTCTACGAAACAAAAAGAATAATTCGAATGGAAAATCGCATTCTAATTACCGAAACAAGGCACGGCTTTATCTGCGCAAATGCTGGTGTTGACGAAAGTAATCTCCCACCGGGATTTGCTGCGATGCTTCCAGAAAATCCGGATGAATCTGCATCAAACTTCCATGCTAAACTACAAGAAATGACTGGAAAAAAAATTGCGGTTCTGATAGCAGACACATTTGGCAGACCGTTCCGTGAAGGCCAAACAAATTGCGCGATTGGTGTGTCTGGAATGAAACCAATCAATGACTATGCTGGAACAAAGGACACTTTTGGAAGGATGTTGCGTATTACTGCCATTGCCGAGGCAGATGAGCTTTGTAGTGCTGCAGAACTTGTAATGAAGAAGACTGAGAACTGTCCGTTTACAATAATTCGCAATTTTGATTTTAACCCGTCAAATGATACGGCAAAGCCGCTAATTCGCTCAGAAAAGACTGATCTATTCAGGTAATGTAGAAAAAAGATTATAATAATAACAAAAAAAATTTCCAATTGATTGAATCATCTAAAAACTGAACTGCACTGCCATAACAATTTCTCAAACTTCCATGTGGGCGAAGATGAGGCGCCATATGACTGTGACATTACAATATCTGAACAGCTGGAAAGATCGTACGCTCTTGGACTTGAGGCGCTTTTTGTAACAAACCACAACACTCTGAATGGATATAGGCAAATCCTAGAATACAAAAACGACCATGCCAAATACAAAAAGATCCAAATTCTACCTGCAGAAGAAATCACGACTGACACTGGTGCCCATGTGATAGCATATGGAATATCACGGGAAATCAAGGCCGGCCTTACATTAGAAGAAATAATTGATGAAATCCGTAAACAAGACGCAGTATCGTGTGCACCACATCCGTTTAGCCTACTTGATGCTCTAAGAGAAAAGGCAAAGATGTGTGATTTAGTTGAGATTTTTAATAGCAATAATGTCGATGTAATATCAAACGCACGCGCAACCAAGTTTTCACTTGACAATAACAAAGTTGGCATCGCTGGAAGTGACTCGCACGTTCTTTCAACGCTTGGAAGGTGTGTAAATCTTGTCGAATCAGAAAACACCCTGGACGATGTACTGTACGCAATGAAACATAACCGAATAACCATACAGAACACCGGCTATGCATATGAAAAGGAAACACTAGAACACATCAAGTACAAAATCAACAACTCAAAGGACTATCTTGCAGAGTACATCCGCGAGCATTATCCAAATTCACAATGGATGTTTTCGTTGCTACTCAAAATGTATAGCTTGAATCAAAACAGCTATCTATGGTCGCTAATATACAAACTGTCAGTGTATCTGATGAAGCGAATATCAAAGAAAATCAATCTGCTTGATTATGATGTTTCGCCATTAAAGAATAGAAATATTGTCGATATGCTCAGAATGGCTGTCTGATTATTTGCACAAATCTAATCTGGAATAAATCTCTGATCTGCGATATCCTGACTCTGCTGAAATGAAACTCCAATGCCGACTGGTGTGATTCCTCACTCCTTTTAATAGAATAATGACTGCTTTCAAGTCATCTCTGATAACCATTCCAGTATCTTCAAATTTATACTTGAATCGGCAATCTTATTTTTCTACACTGGAGATGCTAGAATCTAAAGGCATATGGGATTTGGTTTTTCTTAAAGCGATAGTAGTAATTATGACTGAACTCAATATTATCACAAAAACGATCTGTGGATAAGCTTCAGCATTTGGTAATCCCATTGTAAGTGGAATCGTTGCAACTACTGCAGCGACAAGGCCACGTGGTATCATTATCGCCGTGACTTTATTGTCAAATGCCGTAAATCTATTCCTGAGTGATATTTTGACTACGCCAATTCTTGTGATGTAAATGAGAATTACTCCTACTATCCCAAAGAAAATGAATTCTAGTCTACCTGTGGTTGCAAGCAATCCTACAAAAACAAAGAAGAACGATTTGACCAAGAATGTAAGTTGGTTATGTGCTGGATCATCTAAAGAAATCTCGGGGACCTTGAATTTCAAATAACGCGAAATGAGTTGTTTGTTACCTAGCATCAAGCCAAAGATCAAAGGTGCAAGTGCGCCTTCCCCACCTAAGGATTTTTCCACAAAGAAAATGACAAACAGAATTCCAATTGTAAGCATGTAGGAATGTTGTGCGTTTTGAAGTTTGGTTGTAATATACGCCCAAGGAATGCCTATCCCAAGCCCCAAAACTG
>DATBQZ010000227.1:0-1655 GCA_036560565.1 Candidatus Nitrosotenuis sp. | reverse complement strand
TTTTATTTCTATTTTCACTTGTCCATTTTTGATATGCCGCCAGTGCTGGTTCTAACGATTTTTTATCTTGTTGTTCCTTTTGAACTGAACTTGTCAAATATTGTGTAGACTTCCATTTTGATTCCAATTCATCAAGCAGTGTTTTCAAGTCATCCATCTGCCCATTTTTCTGCTTTTTGGAGGAGATTTCCACAATTTCATGAAATGTACTTCCTTTGTAAAATGCGGGGGCTCCTTGATTTGCTGGTAACGCATTCAGTACATATTTGTACCAAAACTGTTTTGGGCATTTCTCATAGTTATCAAACTTTGAAAATGACAGATTTTGTTTTTCAAAACCTATCTTAGCGGGCTTTGTGCCAGCAAGTCTTTCTTCTACATCAGTGCCAGAGTGGTTTTCCAATAATTTTTCATCAGAAAATCCTTGTAAGGTCTTGTTTTTTTGAAAATAATCAATTTTTGACAGATCAATAATTTTTTGAATTGCACTTTGATATTGATTACTATTTAGATATTTTATTGCCTGATCTAGGCGCTCATTTTTGATTATTTCTACAGCATCAAAAGTGGTTGTAATTTTTGAATCAGAATTTGAATCGTATTTACTAAAATCAACATCTGGGTTTTTTTCCGGCTTTAGCGCTTGGAGAAATTTTGATGCTTTGTTTGCCTTGACCCTGTTTTCATACTGCGTTGGATATGTGATATACAGATGAGCGATTGCACGTGTCATTGCCACGTATAATATTCGTCTTTCCTCACGCAGGAATTCTTCTTTTGGATCTGCATTTGGAATTACACCCTTGACAAGAACGTGCGGCACATAGAATGATTTTTCGGTGTACTTTAGAGGCATCTTGTACGTTGCAACATCTATGATGAATACGACTTGGAATTCCAATCCCTTACTTTTATGAATAGTCGACACTTGGACTGCGTTAGAATCAACAACATCTCGTTTTGTCTCAATGTCAAATTTTTCTAGCTGATCAACGAATTCTAAAAACTCTTTAATTGTGGCATTTTGATTAATCTTTTCAAAGTCATACGAGCTGTTTAAGATATCATTTAGTATAGATCGCTCTATAAAATTTTCAATTGAATCGTCATTTACAATTTTTTTGTAAATGTCAGTCTTGTTCCTGATTATTTTATAGATTGTCTGCGATGGCAGATTGTCTTTGGCAATTTTGATAAAGTCGTTTAGCATTGAAAAAATTTCCTTTAGTTCTGTTTTTTGCGTGAGATCTTTGACATTTAGATCGGATAAAACATCAAAAGCATAATCACCGTCAGTTTTTTCTCTTGCTCTAATGTTTGCTTCATGATTGATTTTTGATATGTTTTGCTCCGAAATCCCATATTCTTGCAAGATTCTAGTAATACTAGTCATTGATTTCATTGGGTCTGCGATGATTCGCAAAAATGAAAAAAGTACTTTGGCACTAGGGGAACCGTGAACGTCGGATTTTCCTATGTATTTTACAGGAATTCCTTCAGATGCTAGAAGCTGAGCAATGACTATACCATCTCTCTGCTTTCTTGAGAGGACCGCGAAATCACTAAAAGAATAATTTGGATTTGATTTTATCAGTTCTTTTATCTTGTTTTTAATGAATTCAGCTTGGGCATATTCTGAGGAGCACTCTACCACG
>DATBQZ010000226.1:0-3792 GCA_036560565.1 Candidatus Nitrosotenuis sp. | reverse complement strand
AAGAACTCGTAATCGGAATTCATCTCTGAAAACTTGTTCATAAGAGATGCTGTCCCGCTTGCATCAAGTTCGTCTGCTGAGAATCGTATGTTAAGTATTCCATCAGTCAAAGAAAGCCTTGCGTTTTTCAGTATCGAGTCTGCTTTGATTTCATCTTTTTCCAAAAACGAATCGGCATAGCGTTTTATTGCAACTACTATAGTATTGAGGTTGACAGGATTGCCAATCTGACGCTCAACGTCTGGCTGGATTTTGACTGCAAGCGCAGTATAATTAATGACGTCCATTTTCATGCAGTCGTGAATTGAGCGATTTTTAGTTATGATCTCCCTTACTGCTTCTGGCACGGAAGTAATGGTTGCTCTCACAAGGACTTTATTTGGTGTCAGATTTATTAGTCTTATGTAATTTTATCTGATAAATTACATAATCTTTAAATAATGTCATGACTATTACATACCTTAGGTGAATATGACATTGTTATTCGATGACGAATTTGACAGAATCTTCAAGAAAATGTCCAGTTCTTTTATGGACCTAGACAATGTCTTTGAGGAATCTGAAAAATCAGGCAGTACGACTTTTGGTCCATTCTATTACGGTTATTCAATGACCGTTGGACAAGACGGCAAGCCTGTGATAAAGGAATACGGAAATGTAAAGCCCGGCTTACTCCCAAGCTCAGAATCCAGGGAACCACTAATTGATGCAATTGTTGACGAAAAGGAAAAAATCCTAAAACTGATTGCAGAAATGCCAGGCGTCGATAAGAAAGACATCAATGTTGTAGTTGAGGGAAAAACAGTCCACATCGATGCAGAACATGGCGAGAAAAAGTACCATGGTAATGCGCCAATAAGGCACGAGGTAGATGAGGACTCGGTAAAGGCCACATACACGAACGGAATTTTGGAGCTGGTCTTTAAGCTAAAGGAGCAAAAGCCAAAGGGCAAAACGGTGGAGGTTAACTAAACCTCTAATTTTTTTGGTGATGAAAAATGAGTGAAATAATATTAAAAATTGATGAAATTTCCCAACGACATGTTGGAAAGGGAATAGCAGTAATTGATCCCAAAGTAGTAAAGGAAAACAAATGGCAAGCAGGCCAAATTGTAGAGCTAATGGCAAACAAGAAAACTCATGTGAAAATATGGCCAAGCTCGGGCGATGATTTCGGTACTGGGATCATTAGAATTGACGGATTAACAAGACACAATATTGGTGCAGGGATAGGCGAAAAGGTTTCAGTCAAAAGCGTAAGTGCCGTAGAGGCAGAACAGGTTGTATTGTCCCCAATTGAAAAAATTTCGATTGGAGGGTTACAGGAATACATGTCGGGTCTGTATGAGGGACATGTCTTTACAACTGGCGATACCATTATAGTAAACACACAGCTTGGTGGAAAAACTCAGCTTGTTGTAACTGCAACCACGCCAGCAAAGCCAGTAATTGTAACTGAGGACACCATATTCAAGCTTGGTTCCATGACAAAGGCAGTTGATAATTCTGTACCAAGGATAACATATGACGATCTAGGTGGGCTAAGAAAAGAGGTTCTAAAGATTCGAGAAATGGTAGAATTGCCAATGCGACATCCTGAGCTCTTCGAAAAGCTGGGAATCGAGGCTCCAAAAGGCGTTCTTTTATACGGACCACCAGGCACGGGAAAAACCCTACTTGCAAAGGCAGTCGCAGGCGAGACAAATGCACATTTTACTTCAATTTCAGGTCCTGAAATCTTTGGAAAACACTACGGAGAAAGCGAGGAGAGATTGCGTGATATCTTCAAGCAAGCAGAGGAAAATACTCCAAGTATAGTATTTATCGACGAGATTGACTCCATTGCGCCAAAACGTGACGAGGTATCAGGCGAAGTAGAAAAAAGAATTGTTTCCCAGCTTTTAACATTGATGGATGGAATGAAGTCAAGGGGCAAGGTAGTAGTGATTGCCGCAACAAACAGGCCTGACTCAATCGATCCAGCACTTAGAAGGCCTGGACGATTTGACAGAGAAATCGAAATTGGAATTCCAGACGAAGAAGGAAGGCTGGAAATTCTAAATATCCATACCCGTGGAATGCCAGTCGAAGAAAGCGTAAACCTAAAACAAATTGCAAAGGTAACACATGGATTTGTCGGAGCGGATCTTGAGGTATTGGCAAAAGAAGCTGCAATCAGATCACTTCGAAAAATTTTGCCAGAAATCGACCTTGCACAAGACAAGATTTCAGCTGAGATATTACAGAAAATCAAGATAACGTCTGACGACTTTAAAGAAGCGCTAAAAGAGGTAAAACCATCCGCACTAAGAGAGGTTCTAGTGGAGATACCAAATGTAACATGGGATGACGTAGGAGGATTAGAATCGCTCAAAGAAGAGTTGCACGAGGCAATTGAGTGGCCATTAAAACACAAGGAGGCACTCGAGTATGTTGACGTTGCAGCACCAAAGGGAATTCTCTTGTACGGTCCGCCAGGTACTGGAAAGACTCTGATTGCAAAGGCAATTGCAAAAATGACTGAATCAAATTTTATCAGTGTAAAGGGGCCAGAGCTGTTATCAAAGTGGGTCGGTGAATCAGAAAAGGGAGTACGAGAGATCTTTAGGAAGGCAAGGCAAGCTGCTCCATGCATCATATTCTTTGACGAGATAGATTCGCTCATTCCAACAAGAAGTGGAATGGATTCTTCACACGTATCAGAAAATGTAGTATCACAAATACTCACAGAAATCGATGGATTGGAGGAGCTAAACGACGTACTTGTAATTGGAGCAACAAACAGGCTAGACATGGTAGATTCTGCATTGTTAAGGCCTGGAAGATTTGACAGAATAATCGAGGTTCCAAAACCGGACGTAAAGGGACGAAGACACATCTTTGAGATTCATACAAAGAAAAAGCCACTCGAATCAAATGTTGACTTGGCAAAGATTGTAGAAATGACAAATGGGTACAGCGGTGCAGAGATTGCCGCAGTGTGTGACAGAGCTGCATTTGCTGCACTAAGACGATATGTCAACAGCGAGAAAAAGATAGTCAAAGAAATCAAAATTACTCAGAGTGATTTAGTAGAGGCAGTTAGAAAAGTTCGAGTTGCTCCAACATCTACACCAGTAGTAGCCTAATCTTTTTCTTTTTTTAAAATTAGGAAAATATTTTTTTGATATTTTCTACTTCGATTTTTAACCATTCGCAGAATATCTGCCAAATTGAATCGTCCACATTTGGATATTGAAAGAAGGTAATGTAACGCCACTTTATTTTCCGAAAACGATACCACCAGCAAGAACGTGCAGATCATTTGTTTTTCTGTAGGCCCCATAGATCGTCAGTCGTTCCAGCGTTTTTGTCTGTCTCATACCGCAAAAAGACCTCGGTTTTTTCATCCAATATAGAAAATCTCCCCGGTCGTCACCCGATAGGTAGGAATTTGCCGTCAGATAGTATTACTTTTTAGACAAATTGTAGACCACTGAGATTTTTGAAAAATCCGCAACGCATGATTCGGTAACAGTTCATATCAAAAACCTAGTTTCCACCAGCATATAGAAATTAAAAAGAAATTATGATGACTGAACTTAATCGATTAGTTCAGTCCAACCCTTAACGAAGACTGAGTTCTTGTACAGAGGAACTGGTTGACCTACAGTGAAGTCCATTGGTCTCATCCAGAAGATTGCTTTTGTTGGGCAAACTCCAATGCATGCTCCATCGGAGATGCATCTTTCTGGGTAAAAGACAAATGCCTTTCCTCTTTTCCAGCCTTCGACTGGTTTTACTCTGAGTACA
>DATBQZ010000225.1:0-2920 GCA_036560565.1 Candidatus Nitrosotenuis sp. | reverse complement strand
AAAGTCCAGTACATGAGTTGCCAAGTAATCAGACAGTAACGCGTCCATTACAAACATGACAACTGAGCCTATGACAATTAGCATTCCAATGTGATAGAACACTGTCTTGTACAATCCACCCTGTGCAACCTTGAGTGCCATTGCACTGATAATTGATATCATTAGAATCATTGCAGGCATCATCATTGCCATGAACTCTGGGTTTATCGGGGTTAATGTTAGAGCGTCATTTGAAATATCTACTGTTTTTATCATTTCATAAAATATTCCAGTTAGTTTGTTCATCAAACCAAACACCGCCATCGTTAACGCATGAAGTACTACTATGATAGTTTCAAATGTTTTAGATGTTTGTGCCCTTTTTGCCCTAAGCTCATTAATTTTTACTGTGATTTCTGATACGTTGTTTCCTGCAAGACCCATGTTTCCTCCTTTATCCATTGCGTGCGAGATGACTTCGTTTCCGTTTGCAACTATTTGGCTTCCAGTATCACGAGAAAACAACTCGAAACTGATTTTCTGATCGACTCTATGCTTGATTCGGTTTTTAAATCGCTCCACATGCTTCTGAAGAGGTCCAAAGTCACTTCTCAGTACTGCTTCAAGCGTGCTACCAATTGAGCCAATTGTGGCATAAATTTCTCCAAAATGATGAATGAATTCAGGATACCAGTCGTTAAGTTCTTTGATTCTTTTTTCAATTTTTCTTGCAATCATACCTGGGTATAGCAGTGGTGCAGCGGCAATGCCCACAATCAGACTAGTTGGCACCAGATTTGTCACCAGAAGAACTAGGCCTATTCCAATACCAGCCCCTAGTGATATGTAGACTTTGATCCTAAACTTCAGATCCTCATCTCCTGATTGGTATCCTAAGATGTCACGCGGGAACATGATATACATCATAAATACAAACGCGCCCATGCTTACCGTAACTCCAATAAATGAGAACAGTAGAATTTCTTCCGAGTTTGATTGTCCCATAAGCATGCTCATAATCGAGTTTGCTGAAATCATAAAGGCCGCAGTTGACATCAGGGTGTAAAACATTTCGAGGAATAGTTTTTGGTTTTCAAGCTTTCTTTCATAAACTATGCTGAAAGTCATCAGAGTTGATTTCAGCTCATCTGCAAGAAACGTTTTTAGCGTATCCCCTAATCGGATGACTTGGGCTAGCTTAATGAGGAGCTGTTTTAACGCATCGTGTTTATCATTTGAAACCTTTGCTGAAATCATTTCAAGTGATGCAGATACCCCAAAGCTCCATCCGATTCCCAGTTGATATACTTCTTTGAATGCTTTAGTGTATTTTCCATAGTTTGTATCACGTGTGGTCCTGATTAGATCTATGCCACCTATTTCACCAGTTGATATGCTAAACAAAAATGCCATAAAGTAGACAAACTTCTCATCAGTCTTTTGTATATTTGTAAGTGTAAGGTTTTTGAGAAAAGGAATCTGCATCATAGCGATTCAAGTTCCTTGTAAAATGCATCAAGGCCTATCTCTCTGCAATGGGATATAGAATCAAAGACATCATAAAAGTTGAAAATTCTTTTTTCCATCATTCTCTGCAAGATTTTTGCCCTTAACTCTAGTTCTTCGTATAACAAACCCTCGTCTTTTTTATGCATTCCCCGTTTTTCAAGTACTTTTTGAACAAATAATGCGCTGCTTCCCTTGCCTCTGAATTTTACCTCGTCTGTTCCTGGATCCCAGTTAAAGACAGGAATGAACATTATGTTTCCGCCCTCTGGATTATAGCCTAGGATTTCATTAATCGAGAGAACTCTCCTCACTCTTTTTCCTCCAGGTCCTTGGACTGCGCCTTGGAATAATCCGATGTTTAGGTTTTCCACGTTTGTTTTTGGTATGAGCATTGGAGGGTTTGTAATTCTCTGAATCAGTGCAGTCATGTTTGCTGCGTGGAATGTACTAACTACTGGGTGACCAGTCTGCATTGCTTGAAACGCAATGTTTGCCTCTGCGCCTCTGATTTCTCCTACAAAGATATAGTTCGGTCTCTGTCTCAACGCCGCTTTTAGCAAATCAAACATCGTTACGCTAGAATTTTCATGGCCAGTATCCCTTGTTGCTTCTGTAATCCAGTTAGAGTGAGGTAGTGTAAGTTCCGGCGTATCTTCGATTGTCACTATTTTCCAGTTTGACGGGATAAATGCGGTAAGTGCCATCAGTGTTGTGGTTTTTCCAGATGCTGTCTCTCCGTTGATGAATACACTCATTCCTTCTGCCAGCATCATCCACATGTATGCTGCTTCCCTAAAGTCAAGTGCCTTTGATGACAGAACTTGTGTAATGGAAAGTGGAGTGCTTGCGAATTTTCTTATTGTTGCATTGGTTCCTCTTCTGCTGATGTCTTTACCAAATACAATGTTAATTCTAGATCCATCAGGAAGCACTGCGTCAACTACAGGTTTTGCGTGAGACACAGTTTTTCCAAACTGCTCTGACATGCTAATGATTAATTCGTCAATTTCTTCCACACCAAGAAATAATGGGGACTTTAGCGCACCAAATGATTTGTGAATTACGTAAACATTTCCAGCTCCAATAATCGATATGTCTTCTAGATTTGGATCAGCAAGAAACGGATCTAGTATGCCAACTCCTGCTCTCCTTTGTAAAAAGTGATGCCGCAGTCCGACCCAGTCTTTTTTCTGTACGGGGAGAGTCTTTAGCTTGTATATGTCACCTATAGTATCATAGTTTACCGCAGCATCTGTTAAATCTACATGTTCTTTGAGATAAGTCTCAACCATGTTAAATCGCTCTGTGATTTCAACTGGTGGAATTAGGTCTGCAGATTGGACTGCAAACATCTTGTCTGCATATTCCATGATTTTTCTATCTGGCGCATCAGGCTCGACTATCACATATTCCATGTAGCCGTCATCAGACG
>DATBQZ010000224.1:0-1954 GCA_036560565.1 Candidatus Nitrosotenuis sp. | reverse complement strand
TATTCTTGCAAAGCATCAAGTTTCTGGATATACTTTTTATGAAGTAGAAGGCAGCGGATCAAAAAACCTGCACGGTAAAGGAGTAACTGATAAAAATGTAAAAATTGAAGTGCTTTTGAACAACGACAAACTTGAGAATATAGTGGAAGAAATAACAAGGACCATGTTTTCTGACTTTGCGATAATTCTGTATGTGGGCGATACCAAAGTAATCCGTTCGGAAAAATTCATCTGATAACGCGTTTCTATAAATTACTAATTGTTAATTTTCGTAACATGGAACGTTGTGAATGGGCAAAAGACGAATTGATGATTTCATACCATGACAACGAATGGGGAATTCCAGTACATGATGATCAAAGACTCTTTGAGATGCTGATCCTTGAAGGGGCACAAGCAGGACTGTCATGGTCTACCATACTGAAAAGAAGGCAAACGTATCGCAAGGCATTTTCCAATTTTGATCCGCACAAGGTTTCAAAATATACGCAAAAGGATGTAGACAGACTTCTCAAAGATGAAGGAATCATCAGGAACAGACTGAAAGTTCAGTCTGCAATAAGCAACGCAAAGCAGTTTCTTGCAATCCAAAAGGAGTTTGGCTCCTTTGATGCGTACATTTGGGGTTTTGTTGACAATAAGCCAATTAAAAACAACTACAAAAAATTACATAACATTCCTCCATCTACAGTCTTGTCTGATAAAATCAGCAGGGATCTCAAGAAAAGAGGATTTAATTTTGTTGGTTCGACAATTTGTTATGCGTTCATGCAGGCAGTAGGAATCACAAATGATCACACCACAAACTGCTTTAGGTATAAATCAAAAAATTAGTTTATCCTAATGTTCTCAAATTAACCCGTTTTATCTGTGATCTCGCCGAGAAATATTGAATATTTATAACAGTTCAGGGAATGACGTGTATGCCAATAAGAACTGGGCAGGAATATATCCAAAGCTTAAGGGGCAGAAAACTCACAGTGTATCTTTTTGGTGAGCTAGTAAAAGATCCAGTGGATCATCCAATGATTCGTCCTTCAATTAATGCAGTTGCAGAAACATACGACCTGGCAGCAAGGGAGGAGCAATTGGCATCCCCAATGTCAAAGATTTCAGGCAAGCACGTAAACAGATTTTTGCATATTGCAGAATCTGCACAGGACTTGGTTTTGCAAAACAAGATGCAAAGAAAACTAGGACAGCTTACTGGAACATGTTTCCAGAGATGTGTAGGAATGGATGCACTAAACTCGCTTCACTCAACCACATTTGAAATAGATGAAAAACATCATACCGGTTATCACAAAAAATTACTCGAATTTATCAAACAGATGCAGGAAGAAAATTTTGTCATAGGTGGGGCAATGACTGATGTCAAAGGAGACCGAGGTAAGGCTCCGCACGAGCAAGCCGATCCTGATCTGTTTCTTAGAATAACAAAAAGAACCAAAGACGGTGTCTACGTCAAGGGAGCAAAGGCTCACCAGACGGGCTGTATCAACTCGCACTGGATAATTGTAATGCCTACTATGAGACTAACCGAAAAAGACAAGGACTATGCTATAGTTGGCGCAATTCCTGCAGACGCGCCAGGAATCACCTACATCTATGGGCGTCAATCCTGTGATACAAGAAGCATGGAAGAGGGAGACATTGATGCAGGAAACTCAAAATTTGCAGGACAAGAGGCTCTGATGATTTTTGACGATGTTTTCATTCCAAATGATAAAATTTTCATGGATGGCGAGTATGAATTTGCAGCAATGCTAGTTGAACGATTTACCTGCTATCACAGAAGAAGCTATGTCTGCAAGACGGGGCTTGGCGATGTATTAGTTGGTGCATCAGCTGCGGTTTCCGACTACAACGGCATCCCAGACGTTTCTCATATTAGAGACAAGCTTGTCGAGATGACACACCTAAACGAGTCCATCTATGCAGCAGGTATTGCCTC
>DATBQZ010000223.1:0-4124 GCA_036560565.1 Candidatus Nitrosotenuis sp. | reverse complement strand
TGTCAAGGAGCCAAGAACTACTGGGAATACAATTGTAAAGCCATAAAGATCAGTGCCGCCACCGAAAACTTGGTAGAGCAAGGCCGCAGTTACATGCAGTATGACTTGAGAAGTTCCTGCAACATCTCTTCCATGTGGATACCAACTCATGTCATCATACCAGTTCAGATAAGCATCAAAACCGTTTTCTACAATGAATTTTGTTGCCCTGTAATTAAAAAATGGATCAAACTCGTTTAACTGGAATCCATAGTCTGCAGCCTGAGATCTACTCAGCGCTGAAATGGAAAATGAGGATGAGAGGACCAGTATTATGAGCAGGTGATGCAGACAAAACTCAAAGCTGCCTACATTGAATAATTTCTTATTAGAAAGCAATTGATTCTTTTCCGAAAGATTATGTTTATTACTCTTTTGAAAGAATTTGCACTTTGGACGATGTTACAAGTTTCTTGAAGGCTCTTGCGTCATTTTCGCTGCCTACAATACTGCCATAATGCATTGGAATTGCAAGCTTTGGTTTTATTTCTTTAACTGCTTTTGCTGCTTCATCTGCAGTCATCACATATGTTCCGCTAACTGGTACAAATAGAACGTCTGGTTTTATGTCAACCATTTCAGGTATCAAATCAGAGTCCCCAGTATGATAGAATCGAGTATTGTTTATTGTTATGATGAACCCTATTTTGTTGTCTTCTTTTGGATGAAATGGTTTTTTTGTATCCGAATTTATCTTGTCAATATTATAGGCACGGATTGTATTTATTTTGAATCCGTCAATATCTATTTCCTCATTTGGAGCAATGCCTATTAATTTCTTGCATGGTAGTTTGATTTGCTCAATGCATTCTTTTGCAGCTATTATGATAGTTTTTTCATCGGCAATTTTTTGCAAATCAACAATACTGAGATGATCAAAGTGGTTGTGAGAAATTAATACTATATCTGCATGAAATTTTTTATCTATCTGATATGGATCAAAACAAATTGTAATGTTATCCTTTGTTAATGTGAATGTGTTATGTCCATGCCACTTTATCTGAACGCCATTGTATTCCAGCATAATTTGAAATCGTTATTTACCAAGTTAAACCTTACTTGATTCCAACACTATTTTGTTATTTGATATAGAAAGAATAGAGCCTCCTGATTTTTTTATAATTGATTTTAGCTCCTTATCCATTGTTGCTACAATCCCCCCCTGTTTTTTTATGTATGATTGCAATGCCGCATCGGCAAAACTACCATTCAAGGAAATGGTTGGAAATGATTTGATATAATCAAGTGCCAAAATTACAGCATTTTTTTTTTCTTCGTCATCTAAGAGCTTCTTTAGTTCCATAGTCACAATACTTGGAACAACAAATCGAATGCTGCCTATTTCAGTATCAATTGTTGAGAGATTCTTTATTCTATTGGTAGCTAGATGAATGAGAAAACTTGTGTCGCATATAACATCAACCAACTATGCCTGCTCGGATTAGTCGCCATCTTTCCTCAATTTTTCTGCTTATTGCAACATTGCTTTGCTCAAAAAGGCAAACTGGTCTTTTGAATTGAACCTCAATGCTTGCCCCCTTTGCTTTGCTTACCTTGGCAAGAACAGGTGCGGTTCCAATGTTAAGTCGTAATGATTCGCCCGCCTGTATTGGTGTCACCTTGACATCGTTTATTGTTCCAACCGCAGAATCAAACAAATTAACTTCTAGCTGTGCTTCATTCGAGTTTTCTGGTAGTGTACCCGGTTTTCCTATAACTGAACCAATCAGAGAATCGCTGCGAGTTAATGAAGGATCTAACTTGGTTCCTATTGCCACAAGACCTCCTGGCTTTACACCGTCAACTATTCCTGCTGCAGTACCTAACGAGACTACTTGAGTATGGATTGGTTCGTAATTGTTTTTCTTATTATTCAGGATGCCAGGTTTTATTTCAATTTCGTCTCCAATTGAGAATGTGCCTTGGGTCAAGCTTCCTCCGATTACTCCGCCTTTGATATTATTTATCAGAGTACCAGGTTTGTTAACGTCAAATGATCGTAGAACGTGCATTACTGGATCTTTAGCTTCTGCTCTTTGTGGTGTTTGGATTGTATCCTCTATTGCTCCAATTAATGCATCTATGTTGAGTCTTGATTGTGCAGAGATTGGAATTATTGGTGATTTTGCAGCTTTTGTGCCCTTTACAAATTTGACTATGTCAGCATAATTTGTTGTCGCATCTTTGTATGATACCAGATCAACTTTGTTTTGAATAATTACAATTTGCTGGATTCCAAGAATTTGAAGTGCTAAAAGGTGTTCTTTTGTTTGTGGTTGAGGTACTTTTTGATTTGCTGCGACAAGCAACAGGGCACCATCCATTAGTGCTGCGCCTGAAAGCATGTTTGCCATAAGACTTTCGTGACCGGGACTATCTACAAAGCTAACAACTCTGCTTAGTTCACTTTCTTTCCCACAGTTTGGACAAGTAGGAGTAGTAGAATATCCCAATGGCACTTCGCAGCTTTTGCACTTGTAAAACGCAGCATCAGAATATCCAACGCGTATAGTAATTCCTCTTTTTAGTTCTTGGCTGTGAACGCTTGTCCATTGTCCAGTTAGCGCTTGAATTAGAGTAGTCTTGCCGTGATCAACGTGTCCTGCAGTTCCAATGTTCACACATGGTTGGTAGCCATATTTTTTTACATACCATTCAGGAAGAGTATCACGCCAATGCATTAGTAAATCTCAAAAAATCTAGTATGTTAATCTATGCCTTTTCTTTGTTTTCTATTGGTGCCTCTTCTATTTTGAGCTCGCCGTCATATGAGCAGTTTATTTGGTAAATCTCTTCTGAAATTGTATTTCCTCTGATCAGTCTTCTTCTACGCTGTCCTTTTTCTACGTTTTTGAGTCCAACTCCTTTTGAAATAAGGACCTTTTTTCTTGCAGTACCATAAATGTCAGATCTCATTGGCATTCCTGACTTGTCGCTTCCACCACTGATTTTGAGTTTTCCAGCTAAACCGACTACTGCTGCATCTACCTCGTTTCCAATGTGCAGTCCTATCAGTACGTTAGCTTCTTTGTCTTTGAGCTCCTTTGACGTGGATTTTCCCTTTTTGTCAGATATTGTCAGTTTAAAGTTAGCCAAGTATTGCTCAAAAAATCTGAGCAACTAATTAACGTTTGGAGGCTTGGAAAGGCAAACGGCACCCATACCATTGATTTTTAGGGTTTGATATTTGATGTATGCTCCATTTTTGATGCTTCAGAATTAGGAAAAATTTTAATCTTTATTTGTATAACCCAATGTGATGAAAGAAGAGATTTCTTGTCCAAGATGCAATACCAAGATGACTTCAATGCAGGCATGTCATATGATTTGCAGCAACTGTGGGGTGCATCTTGATTGTTCAGACAAGGGTAGCTTTTGGTAGTTAAAATCCAGATCTTCTGGGAATGTAATCAGAAGACATGTTAATTGCCTTGTCTTTCATGATTTCTATATAATTTTCATATTCGGCTTCAAAGTTGCAGTGTGGACATTTTACAAACTTGAGATCATCGTCAAGAACTGCCACTCTTTCGCATTCGGGACATTTGGCATCCATGATTAATTTACGTGATCAAACTATAATAATGCTAGTTTCAAAAATCGAGTTGCGCGGAGTTAGTCCAGCCTGGTAGGACGTCAGCTTCCCAAGCTGAAGGTCGCGGGTTCAATTCCCGCACTCCGCATCTAATTCCAATATGGCTTGTTTGATGTTGTCTTGATCTTTTGCATTTGGCGTATATTTTAGATAATTTTCAAAGTCTTCTTTCGCCTTCTTTTTCATGTTTTGTTCTAGTCTTGCTATGCCGCGATTTTTGTAAATTGGGCCAAATCGATTTGGGTTGATGGTTACGGCTTGTGTATAGTATTTGTCTGCTTTTTCATATTGTTTAGTTTTTAGATAATAATTCCCTAGTCCACGATATGCCAAATAGCACAACTTGTTGTGCTGGATGCTTTGCTCATAATACTTTACACATTCTTCGGAATTTTTTTCATTATAGATTCCTCCAAGAAGACATAATGCAGTAGAATTGGTCTTATCAAGAGATATAGCATCTGTAAGTGTCTTAATTGCGTCATCATGC
>DATBQZ010000222.1:0-3376 GCA_036560565.1 Candidatus Nitrosotenuis sp. | reverse complement strand
TACCTAATGTCCACATTATTGTTTGTGACGGGGTTTTTCATGAACACGTATGGAGAAAGACGCCCCTTAAAGTTGAGAGATGTGGCAATTCTGGTCTTTGTGAGCTTTATGCTACTCGTACTGTTTGGGACAATACCTTACATGTTAGTCGTTCCATATGACGCGGCAAAGCCCCTAGAACACTTTGCGAACAGCTTCTTTGAGAGCTCAGCTGGCTTTACCACAGGAGGGCTGTCATTAATTTCAACTCCCGAAAACCTGCCGCAAAGCTTTACTTTCTATCGAAGCTACACTCAGTTCGTTGGCGGGCTAAGCTTTGTTTACCTGATAGTTACGACATTTTTCCCAGAGCACAAGCTACGTACAATGCGTAGTTTCATTTCAGGCAAAGTTCCCCAACTGCGTGAACTGTTAATCACAATCACAATTCTATTTTCAATTTATATCACAATCATTGCCGTCGCGTTGTTTTATTTGGGGGAACGAAACCTGATCGATAATTTTTCCTTGGCAATGAGCGCAGTGTCCACAGGCGGCTGGATTCCCAATTCACAAATTTTGTCAGGACTAACCATTCCAGAACATTTGGTAATCATATCAGGGATGATTCTAGGCGCGCTTCCGTTTGGATTCCACTATGCGTTTGTCAGAACCAGATTCATGTCAGTTCACATAAGCAAAGAAGTTGCATTGTACTTTGTAATTATGGCGATTTCATTGGCTGCTTTTTTGCTTTCGATGAATATCAGTTCGATGGACAGTATATTCAATATTGTTTCAGCTAGTACAACTACAGGTTTTCAGACAATCAATCTACAAAACCTCAATCCAGTAGCCGGAATTATAATTACTGTTGCAATGATGATTGGCGGATGTGGGTTCTCAACGGCTGGCGGAATAAAGGTTTTCAGGCTGATCAATCTCACAGGTATAAAAAATATATTCAGAAAGACCATAACACAATCAGACAAAAACGAGATAATTACTGCGATAATCCTAGTCATTTTATTTCCCGTAGTTCCGTTGTTTGTTGCAAGCCACATGCATTCTTTGGGGTATGATTTTGAAGATTCGTATTTTGATGCTGTTTCCGCTCTGACCACCACTGGACTTGGAGCTGGGACGGTGACTGCAAGCTTGGATCCATTCACAATTACGATATTTTCCTTCTTGATGATTTTTGGGAGAATTGAGATCATATTGTTGCTCTACATGTTTGTACCAAAACTTATCCCATAATTAGAAAAATATAAAATCGATACCCAATTATTATTCCTGAAAAATAGCAGGCAGCCAAATTTGAACCGAGTTTTGGCTTGTAGGATTGAACTTTTTGGCCAGTCACTACATTTTGGCTAAAAAAGAATGTGGTGGTTTTAAACTTTAGCCGAAACACCTACCACACACATACGTGAATGCACTAGTTCAGAATACTTGAGTCGAATCAATGACATTGTTATGATTGAAACTACAAGCAGAACTGGCATATCAAAACTAATCGCCCTTGGCAGCATTGCAAGAAAAGCGTCTGAACAATCTACACGTCCAGTATTACTGGTACATTAAACATGAACAATAACCTGAAAAACTTTTTAGAGATGAAGGATTATTAATAAAAAACGATCAACGTGAGAATAGCATTTTGTGTTATTGTTCCAAAAATTATTTAGAATGAGTCATTTCTATTTGTAAAAAATAAATATCAAAAGCAATAAGACTGGAATCATCACAAACAAAAAAAGCGCCTTTAAATTCAAAAAAACTAGCACGATTAGACCAATTTTTTAATCAATAACTATCTTATATCTTTAAGACAGAATCCAAATGACTCATCATGGAAGGTCAGTTTGTTAATGTAATCATAGCCGTATGCGTTTTACTTTTTGCTGCCAAATTAATGGCTGAATTATTTGTTAGACTAAAGCTTCCAATTGTTTTAGGCGAATTAGTAGCAGGAATGGTTGTTGGCCCTTTTGCAATAGGATCATTTTTTACAATAAATGGCGATTCAATAGTTCGAATTGGCGGAGAAATAAAGATCCTAGGGGAAATTGGTGCCATTGTAATTTTGTTCATAGCCGGATTAGAAATGACCCCACGGGAATTCATCAAAGGGGGCAAGGCGGCATTTACAGTAGGCGCACTTGGCGTTATCGTGCCATTTTTTGTAGGATTTTTTGTGTTTCAATTATTTGGGTTTCAGGCATATCAAGCAATGCTTGTTGCCACAGCACTAACTGCTACCAGCATTGCAATTTCTGTCCAGGTGCTAAGTGAGTTTGGCAAACTCAAAAGTCCAGAGGCAAGACTGATAATTGGAGCTGCCGTAGTTGATGACATTTTAGCAATTGCGGTTCTGTCAGTAATTACATCACTTGGAGTAACAGATACAGTAGACATAGCTGATGCCACGTTTACTATTCTAAAGGTGCTCGGGTTCTTTGCAGCAATGGCAATAGTTGCTGTTTTTGTTGTTCCAAAGATCGCCTCCTCCAGAATGTGGAAGGCGGGCGGAAGCGTTGAAGGGGTAGTAACGGCAGTATTTTTCGGTACTGCCGGACTGGCAGCATCAATTGGTTTGTCACCAATACTTGGTTCGTTTGTTGTCGGGATGGCACTTGCATCGTCGAAGGTGTTTGAGAGAGTAGAGCATTACATTAGCAAATTAGGCCTGATCTTCGCTCCATTGTTTTTTGCAATAATAGGAGCACAAGTAGACTTGAGAGGCATAACTCCAGAAATATTGGTTCTTGCCGCCATAGTAATAGCAGTTGCAATCACTACAAAGTTGGTTGGGTGTGGATTACCAGCGTGGATGTTTCTCAAAAATAAACAGCAAGCAAGGCGAGTTGGAATAGGAATGATATCGAGGGGAGAAGTAGGCCTCATAGTTGCAGGAGTTGGACTCACTAGCGGAGTTCTCACTTCAAATGTTTATTCCACCATAATATTGATGGTGGCAGCTACTACACTGATAACTCCAATTTGGCTAAAACTAGAATATAGAAAAGAACTTGGAACCAAGACAGTTTAAGATGTTTTGTTTACTAGGTAGTGATTTGTCAGATTGACTGACATATTGTTAGATTAGTTCGGTAAGCCAAACAGTTAGTTGGCATAGGTTATCAGATATCTCATGCCATGCGGGATCATGAATAGGAAAATTTGTGCATCGTTGGTAGTTAAACATCAGTAATGCAGTAAGAAGAATAGGAATTACAACAGATGCTATAATTACGACAAATTTGTTGTTAATTCTACTCATTAAAACAAAGATCCAGTTCGATATTATAAAACTGATCAGACTAAATGAGATAGGATTCTTTTGGTTTAACAGATCTAAAAAGCGATTATTCAGACGGTGAAAAATAAAATC
>DATBQZ010000221.1:0-2578 GCA_036560565.1 Candidatus Nitrosotenuis sp. | reverse complement strand
TGACTTGTTCGGCTTTTTGACCCCTCGAGAAGATTGCGACGTTGCGAGAGGCACAACATGTGTTAGACTTGCCGCCTATCGTCATTGAGAAGTCGCAATGCCAGTTCTTGTAAACTGTTCCCCTCAATTGGAATCGCGATTTGTCAGCTGAGGTCAAGTGACTCAAAACTTAAATTGTTCTTTCGGAGGACTGTTGAATGCTATCAGGTCAGGTCACTCTACGTGATTTCGCGGTGGCAGGAAATTAAACATTGACAACCAAAACAACAATGGAACAGGTAGAAATATCAAAGGTTTCAGATAAGGCCCACTTTGTGATATGCGGAGCTTGCTACTGGTGCGCTTCAATCTTGAGCCAGAACTTTATCCAGGCGTGCCCGACATGTCAGAACAGAAACATAGATGCGATGCCAATCTCTCGGACGAAAAGTATGTTATCGACTATGACGCAGAACGCGGCGTAACTCTTGATTTTGCCCCACTAAGGAACGGGTAACTGGACTCTTCATTGCAAGGTTTCGCATGAGTAGACGGCGACTACTCGACTCCGCGGTCAGCTTCACGTCTGAGCGCTAGCAGGGCGTGTTCCAGCACAAGCCTGGCTGGGCTTCCTTTGGGCAATTTGGCATTAATAATGTCGATCGCTTTTCTTGCCGAAATAATAAAATCACTATTGTTCACGACCTCTCCGTTCGCCGCCCGTATCAAGTCGCGCAGCTGTCCGGGCTCGCCGACTCTCACATCTTGCCCGGCATGAACCGGCTGCTTTTGTGGAGAAATTGACCTTGGATTTACTATTAGATCATTGATGAGGGAGAGAGTCTTGAGCCGCTGGTCCTCTGCCGCGACGACCTTTTGATGGAGCAGTCGTTCCTCTTCCTCCAGGGCTTTTTTTGTCCTGCCAAGCTCGTCAATGCTTGCTTTGAGGCCCTGCCGGTTCTGAAGCTCGCTCTCCAGCATGCCCATATCGATGCCGTAACTGTCCATTATCGCACGCAACTTGCCAAGCCATTCGCTGTCAACGCCGCCTGAAATCAGTTTCTTTGTACTTTCAAGGACCGCCCTTTCGTTCTGATAATCGGCTTCGAGCATCTTGAATTTCTCTTCTTTCTGTTCCAGCAGAGACTCTAGGACGCGTATCCTTTTCTTCAGCTCTTGATCGTTAGCATAGTACCCCTGAAGGTCGGACAAAAGCTGGTTTCTTGCATCGGATTGATCCAGGTTCCTGGTCTGGGCAATCATTCTGATAGCTGAGCCCAATTCTTCGAGGTCACTGAAATCAAATCCGAGTTTTTTCAGCTCATCGGCTGACCTCAATATCTGCTGATTTTGAGAGATCTCTTTTTCGAGTGCCAGGAGCCTGTCCTGGACATTTTTCTTGGTCTCAAGGAGGCTTTCGATCTCATCCCGTAATTCGCTCCTGGCTAATTCTTGTGACTTTAGATTCGCCAGAGAATCGGTAATGGCTGCAGAATCATAGCCTAGCTCTTTTGCGGATTCTATCAGTGCAATCAGTCTTGATACTTCAGCAAGAGAAAGACCATGGCTCTCCAGCTTTTGCTTTACTTCTTCAAACTCTGACAATGACTCCCGGGTTGTCGAGCGGTCCAGCTGTTTCAGGCCCATTTCTACTTCTAGCGCTTCCTTTTTCTTTTCAAGATCGGCAATGGCGATTGTCAGTGCTTTTTGCTTCTCCGCCAGCTGCTGTGCATATCTGCGCGTCTGAGCTAAGGACAAATGCTTGTCTTGCGACAGCGCACCCACATCCCTGATGGTTGATGCAAGGTTCTCGGGAGAAACGCCTGATGCAACAGCAAGCCTATGAAGCGATGCAATGAATTTGCCGAGACCTGCAGGCTCGAGACCCAGTCTCTGCATCTCTTTAACCAAATCAGAAACGTCAAAAGCGACTTTGCTTCCTGACGCGACGTCGGTTGAGTCTGTAGCTGGACTGTCTTTCTCGCTTTTCTTGTTTCTCAGCTTGTTGAAAATGTTTGCCATCGGATTTGAGCCAGAACCCTGCTTTGGCAGACGCGCATTTCTAGCCGCGCCTTGCCGTCCGGATTGGGTTTCATCTTCCGGAACCTCCGACGGCATCGAACTCCTCGACATCAATCGAATATAAAAACACATGCAGCGATTACAAGGTGTGGAATCGGAAAAGGTGCTGGAGAGCGGACCCCTAGAATACCTGTTCGCCGGAAGCGCCATTGCCAAGATACTAGACTTTCTATCCACCCATCAGGAATGGGACTATTCAGAGTCAGACATTGCAAAGTATGCCGGTGTCAATGTGAGGACAGTTCAGCGTGAAATACCAAAACTGGCAGGCACTAAATTGGTCAAGCACACACGGACTGTAGGCAGAGCCAAGATGTATGGGCTGGACATGGCTTCCAAAGCGGGCCAGTTCGTAGACAAGCTGGCGCATCAGATAGCGAAGGCAAGGATACGCACCAAAGAGACGAGCTGAACTTTGGTTAATAGGATGTTTAGAAAATCAACAAATTTCCAAAACGCTTCAGTCGGGGCACTCGACAAAGATCCGAAATTCAAGCAACGATCCTGCGAAAATATG
>DATBQZ010000220.1:0-5022 GCA_036560565.1 Candidatus Nitrosotenuis sp. | reverse complement strand
CTGCTGCAAACTTGCCGCTTATATTTGCCTCAGAGTGGGGCTGCACTGCGGCCCCGGATGTGGTAAATTTTCCAATCTGATCAGAGTCGTAAAATATGGTAAAAGAGTATTTTGAAAAGCTTGCAGGATAGTTAGAACCATTGCACGCCACCATGTTTTTGCCATACAGTACTGAAAGATAGTCAAAGTCAGATGCCCACTTGAACTGCAGACTGTTTGCAGAAATAAGATTCAGAGACGAATATCCAAGAGACGATGCAATTACGATTATTGAGACTATCACAATTATGGTGTGCTTGTTTGCCACGAATCATGGAGTAAACTGGGCGTAATTTTAGGTATTATAAAATGAAAAAGAGGGTTTTATGGCCAGAGGCCCTTTGCTTTGAATGCTTCAACAACTCGACTAACTGCTAGAACCATTGCTGCGCGTCTCATGTCCACCTTGTGCTTTTTTGACAAAGCAAGTGTGTCACGGAATCCCCGTGTGATGTGGTCTTCCATCTTCTTTGCAACCTCGTCAAATGTCCAATAGTATCCCATGTTGTTTTGCACCCATTCAAGGTACGAGATACAGACACCACCAGAGTTTGCCAGAATGTCCGGAATCATGATTATTTTCTTGCCGTACAGAATTGGATCTGCATCTGGCATTGTTGGTCCGTTTGCCGCCTCTGCAATTATTTTGCAGTTTATTTTCTTTGCAATGCTTGCAGTGATTTGGTTTTCAAGCGCTGCTGGAACCAAGATGTCGCACTTTGTCGTTAGCAGTTCCTCGGTGCTGATTTTCTTGCTGCCCGGGAACCCGACAACAGAGCCGGTCTTGTTTTTGAATTCCAGGACTTTTTTAGAGTCCATTCCTTTTGGATTTATGATTGCACCTTTAGAGTCAGATACCGCGATTACCTTTGCACCCATCTTTTCAAGATACTGTGCAGTATAGGTTGCCGCGTTTCCAAATCCTTGCAGTACGACTTTGGCACCCCTTAGATTGAGCCTAATTGTCTTTGCTGCATCTCTGATACAATATGCACATCCAAGACCTGTTGCAACGTTTCTTGCAAGTGAGCCTCCAATAGAGAGCGGCTTGCCAGTAATGACGCCAGGATCAGATTCGCTTCCATGTAATTTGCTGTAAACGTCCATGATTTGTGCCATTTCAGTACCAGTCGTGTAGACGTCTGGAGCTGGGATGTCTTTCTTCGGTCCGATTATCTCAGAGATAGCATATGCGTATCGTCTTGTGATTCGTTCAAGCTCTGCTGCGCTTATCTTTTCCTTTTTGGCGTTGAGATAGATTCCTCCCTTTCCTCCGCCGAGCGGAACGTCTACTACTGCACACTTCCAAGTCATCCAAGACGATAGTGCCTTGACCTCCTTTTCCATGTACTCGACTCCACCCTCCGGATCAAAGTATCTGATGCCGCCCTTGTATGGGCCCCTGTCGTTGTTGTGCTGACTTCTAAATCCAACGAATGTTCTAATTTTTCCGTTATCCATCTTGACTGGGATCTTTACCCTTAGAACCTTGTTTGGCTCTGCCAGGTAGTCCCTTAGATTTTTGTCAATCTTTAGAATTGAGCAAGCGTCGTCAAGTTGTTTTAATGCATTCTTCCATGGATCTGCTGAAATCAAATTTATCGTGATCTTCTGAAGTCGGATTCTATTTAAGTTTGTTGAGGTAAATTAGCACCTAGATCATCGATCAGAAATTTAATTCACAAAATCGATATACCTTAACAAGTAACTGATCACAGTGAGCGACAATCTTTTAGATCAAAAATACATCAACTTGGAGACGTATCGAAAAAGCGGAAAACCAGTCTGTACACCGGTGTGGTTTGTCGTGGACAATAAAACCATCTATGTAATCACAACAAAGGAGACAGGCAAGGTAAAGAGGCTTCGAAACAATCAGAACGTAAGAATTGCGCCGTGCGGGTTTAGGGGCGAGCTAAAGGGCGAATGGATTTCAGGGAATGCAAGGTTTGCAGAAAAAGATGAAACTGAAACGGCGCTAAAGATTAGAAAGAAAAAGTACGGTCTCCAGGCAAGGCTAGTTGGTGCACTTGTCGCAAGAAAGGGCGAGCCGGTTGCAATTGCGATTTCAATTTGAATCATCATAAACTAGCGTAGAGAAATTGTTTTGCAAGATGGATCTTTCCTCATTTCTATTTTTTATGACATCAGTCAGATACTCTTAAAGAGTCTGTAATTTCTTTTGAGTCATTGCCATCTAAGATACTAGATTATCTTTTTGACCTGAGCCCTCACACATGGCTTAGAAAATACCACAGAGATTCTATTTTGTGGATTCTGGTAATGGCGTTTTTTTATCATTTGTTAAGTGTTGGTATGATGTACGGCGGCTCTGCACTTTTGATAGAGATCATTCCAGAATACGAGACCCCATCATTTCCTGTTTCGCTTTCGCTTGCCATTATATCTGGTCCCTTAGAGGAGGGCCTCTTCTTTGGGATTCCATACTATCTGGGAGGAACGGCATACTCTGTTTTAGTTGGGGGGATAATCTGGTCTGTCGCGCACATATTTGGCACGCAGACACTTACACTAAACAGTCTGGCATATGCAAATTTTTTAGCTACGATTCCGCATCTTTTCTTTAGCCTCAGGACGTGGGTTTCAGGGAAGGGCTGGTTTGCCATTTTGTTCCATTCCGCATGGAATGTGGCATTTGTTTTGTCATACTGCAGTACTGGAATCCTGAGTTGCGTGGTGCTCAGTTCAGGAGATCAGATGATCACGGAGATTCTTGCAATTGCATCAGCTTGTTCAGTCATATCAATTGTGTATATTTTGTACAGGAAACCTCGAATTCCTGCAACAAGGTTTCGATTGGTCATGGTTTTGTCGGCATCTGTTTTTGCAGTCACGCAAATAATCATGACTGCAAAATACATGCAAATATTCTTCACGTGGCCTTGAGCCTTGTCTTCTTTTTTAGAAGTTTATAGAGCTCGATTGTAGACTCCATGTATTCATCTGCATTTTTTCTAATGACAGGCATCTTCCCGTAGAGGTCTTCCCAAATTCTCATGTATTCAGGCTTTAGTGCCAGTAAAAACTCGCCAATATACAGCAGAACGCTTCTTGGGATCACGTTTGGATTCCTTAGCGAATCTATCTGGTCTTCCACTCCTGCAAAATAATGGATATATTTTTTGAAAAGCGTTTTTGTTTCCTTTGGTTTTGCAAGGTTTTGCTCTGTGAACCCTTCCTCCTTTAATTCAGATATGAAATCGTCAAATTCCGACCACTTTAAGAAATGGCTCTCTAGTCTTTCCTGAATCGCTTTATCAAATCTGTAAAAGTATATTATTCCTGCAAGGGTTGGGCCGTATGGAATTTTTTTCCTCCCAGACTCGTAGTCCCGATAAACCTTGATTTTTTTGTCTGCCGTTAATTCCTTTATGTGTCGGTGTATGGTTCCAATTGGAACATCCAGATTTGTATTAGCTGTGTAAAGTGTAAGTGGTCCGTCGTCTAGAATCATCCTAAATAGCCTCATCTGTGTTTTTTCGTGCGTAGACATATCCATATTTGACTATGCTTATGATAACAATGGATATATCTATTTTGGTGGATATATTATCATGAAACACAGTCACATGTTGGCAGTTGCAGCAATCATACCGTTAATCCTACAGGCAGGTGTATCATCTGCACTTGCAGCTCAGCTAAGTTGGGATGCGGCAAAAAATCCAGATTCCCCAAAATTCACATTCCAGAGAACAGTATCAATTGAATATCCAGACGGAGGAGAAATCGCAGACATGCTCCGAGGAAAACAGGACAGCGTGCAACTGAGTGCAAAGGTTGATTTTGAAACGGTTGAAAAGATAAACGATCATCTGGCAAAGGCAGGCAGTCATGTCAGGGTTTCTGACGTCTATTTTGAGTATTCTGCAGAACTGATAGGGCGTGAACATGACGCGGCAATTGACTACAAGATAACAATGATTCCAAGGATAGATGGGTTTGTGGTTCGTGAGTACAGGGAAAACAGTGCGGCACTCTTTGATGTAGCTTGGAGAGGGATCAAAATTGACGGACCAATAGGAATATCAGATGTAGAACGGATGGACATCAACTCCCCAGACGCATTTTTACAGAAAAGATTTCCATCAGCGCATGAAAAAATGATCGGCTCCGGAGCAGAAAAAATACTAGGAATAAGCCTAGTTGACGCATCCGGTTTGCTATTACCTCTTGCCAAGTGGCACACGCTTGCTGATCCTACAGCAGTGATTGTCGATGCCTCAAGGTATGGATTCAAAGGAAGTGTCATCACCACACTGTCAATGGGGGAGAGCACCATTTTCACACCTACAAAAGACAAAATCTTTGAGGTGGAATTTTCGGCAGATAAAAAATATACAATACGTACGTTAGAGGCCGCAGATAATGCAAACTTGTTCATTCCAGGATACGCGGCACCTACCATTCTTAGTCAGTATGAACTGATTGGGGCAAGTCCAAAGGCATCCTCAGATGGAACCAATACTAACGTGCAAGGGCAATTTCCCATACATGTCATGTACGGAATGGCCGGAATCGGAGCATTAGGAGCAATTGGGTTTTTCTGGTGGAGCAGCAGAAAGGCAAAAAAAGAAATCAACGCTACACAGACAGGTATAGACCCAAAACACCTAAGAGGAATTAGTACGAGTCGGGCATCGGGCAGCTATCACACTAATCGTGGGGAATCCCAGCTCGCTGACGAGTACAGATACAATCAGACAGAAAGCGTTTATGAGGTAAAGTCCAGAGGCGCAATGCCAAAAGGTTGGAACGTCTAATTTTGTTCAAAAAGCACAAACCACTCATTATCTAGTTTCCAAGGTATACTAGTGTGTGCAGGTAAGCGATGTAAAGACCAGCAAATCTAAAAAATCAGAGTGGGAGAGCCTAGACGCCATATCAGATGATGGTAAGATTCCAGCCTACTCTTCTGTTTGCGACGTTTGGAAAGACAGTGTGCACAAGATAATCACAAAAGCG
>DATBQZ010000219.1:0-9337 GCA_036560565.1 Candidatus Nitrosotenuis sp. | reverse complement strand
CAAAACGTGCACTGGTAATCTCCCCACTCAACTATTGTGATTGGGGCAGACGGGTTTCCTTCGTATGGGGAGCCATTTTCAATTAGTTGCTGCATTGTAAAAGTTTCCGCATCTTTGGAATCATTTTGACCTCCAAGGTATGTCATTGCAAATATTCCGCCCACTATTCCGATGATTGCAGGAATTGCAAGAAGGTAATATTTTGCCACAAACTCACACGTGATGTACGCTTCAAATAGTTTACTGTCTGCTGTGTGTGGCAAGCGTCCACAACGCAGAGTTTTTTGCTGCAATCTCTGCAACAAAAGGATCACTTGCGGACGCAATTATTATCATGTCTCCATTTTTTGGACGCAGTTCGCGTATCAACAAGTTTCTAGTTTTTTGATCATTTAGAAGACAATCGATGGTTTCATTTGGGAAAACAAACCTATCTTCCTTGTAAAGAAGAGTGGTTGCCCCAGATGCCCCATACAGTATGGTGTAATCTCGTTGTTCGACTCCAGTCTTTGTTGCAAATGAGTAATTTTTCAAGATAACTGCATGATTGAATCTTCCTTGTGCAATTTGGCATTTTTTAATATCGCATTCTGCAAAAATTATCTCTAGGAGATTTTTTATGAGACTTTTTCCCTTTGTTGTGAGGAATGTCCCAGATTTTGTCGAGTCCGCCATGGACTCTCCCTTTAGGTGCATGATCATTGTTTTTACTGCCCCCTCTCCCATGTGTAAATTCTGGCAAAAACTTGATCTACTGACATATTCATTCTCATGCAACATCTGCAATGCCTTGAACACGTGTGGCACTGAAAACGTCAGGACCTTACTTGATCCTTTTCGCGACACAATGTTTTGTAATGTTTGCACTTGTTGTACGGAATTCATTTTAGTTAAATATTGGATGATTCGTCCAAGAATTTAAATACATTCGTTCACGCTCAGAATTCATGTCTTTCTCAAAAGAGATAACCATCACAAAATCAAGTGTTCCAAAGGTCGCACTACTTGTATTAGCTACAATTTTTGCATTTGGAATATTCGAGGTAGGATTTGATCAGGGACAATTATTCAGCATTGTCTTTGGCGAACAAGCATATGCAGACATGTACATACATGAACTGACCCATGACATGAGACATGCCGCAGGATTTCCCTGCCACTAGTGGCTAGTCATGAGGACGTCTCTTTTTATTACAATTATTCTGTTGTCTGGATGCTCAGCTGGAGTCATCCACGGTCTGGTAAATTTGGTACTTGTCGAACCATATTTGGATAAAGCAATCGGAATTGAAAATCAACACATGTTTGCATCTGGCGATGCAAAAGATACACCCCAGTTTTGGGCAGAATATTACTCGTATAGAGCATGGCAAAAGGGTGGACAATTGCTGGCAGGCGCAATACTTGGCACTGCGGTCGGGTCATTGTTTGGAATCGTTTTTGGGTATGCAAGAAACATTCTTCCTGGAAACAGTTTTGCCAAAAAAGCACTAGTCCTTGCCGCAATCATGTGGATTACGCTGTATCTAATACCGTTTGCAAAATATCCTGCAAACCCGCCAACGGTAGGTGACCCAGAAACAATCCTCCTAAGACAGACGCTGTACGTTTCGCTTATTGCGATTTCTGGACTTGGGGCACTTGGATTTTATCAGGTTTTCAGGAAACTCAAAAGCAAGAAATTTGTTGCAGTTTTAGGATATGCTGGATTCATTGCTGCAGTGTTTATGGTGATGCCTCAAAACCCTGATGCAGTAACTGCTCCAACGGATTTAGTAAATGGGTTTAGAGCGGCATCCTTGGTTGGGGTCTCAGCATTTTGGTTATCTGTCGGACTGGTTCTGGGCGTGTTGTGGCAAAAGCTCCAACCAGACAGAGTAAAACAGGCAAGACCACAGTAGATTACTTGGTTTTGTGATCATTACTTTCAAATATTTATTGCCAGTTGTTCTCATTTTATAGAATGAGAAGGGTAACATTTTATTTAAATAACATTGCAAAGTAGAACAGTGTCTTGGGTCGCAGATTTACGCTTCCGCAATTAAAGAAATATGATGTAACACAAAAAGTAATTGAGGCATTAGCAGATGCCGAGTCCAGGACTATTCTGTTTTCGTTAATCAAACAGGGCCGCACTGCAGCAGAAATTTCAGACAAGTACAAGATTCCATTAAGTTCCGTCTACAAAAAACTCTCAGATCTTGAGAATTTAACGTTAATTCGCGTAGAGCGCTGGATGATATCTGACAAGGGCAGAAAATTCAAAGTCTATCGAAGCAGAATAAGCAAGGCAGACATCAGCATCAAAAAGCCAGAACCGACTCTTGTTTTGGCGCCAAACTAATTGAGTGGCATGGATTATGAAGAAAAATACCGTTTTTCAACTCAGCCATTATGACGTAACGCAGCAAATCATAGAAACACTGACAAATGTTTACTCTAGATCTGTGCTGTTCTCCATTACGGCAAAAGCAAAAGATGCGCAAAAAATCGCAGATGAGCAAAAAATGTCAATCTCAACAGTCTACAAAATTTTGTCAAACCTTGAGGTATTGACACTTGTTTACGTAGATAAATTCGAAATCTCAAACGCTGGAAAAAAAATCAAATATTACAAAAGCAGAATTAAGAAAGCGGAAATCATAGTCGGCGGAACAAATCCGACATTGAACTTACAGTCGAATTAGTTTTTTTGATTCTCATTCTAGATTCTTAGAATGCATCCCTGCTTTAAATACGGTTAGCTAATCCTAACCACACATTGAACCCTCGACAAATTTTGCTGTCGTCATTTGCATTGTTTGTTATTTTGTCAGTCAATCAAGCATCATTTGCACAGGTAGACGACCACATTATCCAATCGACAAGCGAAGTAGTACAGATAGGAATCAGCCTTGCAAAAACAAGCATAATGAACAATGACTATGAAAATGCATCCAAATATTCTAAATTCACTACTGACTTTTACGGCCATCAAATTAACACACTTAGGGAATCAAATGTTGAACCTGCCGATGACCTGCATTTGGTGCTTCTCGACATCCATTCCAAAATAGAAAGCAAATCCCAATCCAGTGAAATATTTGTAGATATTGCCGCAGCGGAACAATTGGCGGCCAAATTTCCAAAATCCCAGCAGAATCAATTTGTCGTATCTGATTTGCTGACCCTGGCAGACGAAAACTATCAAATTGCAATTTCAGAAAATGATGACACATATCATTCCATAACGGCATCTCTTGTGGATAAGGCGATTCAACTGTTTAGCTCTGACTCTTCATTTGACGAAAGGCAGACAGGTGAGATCAAATCTTTCTTTGATGATCTAGAATCACAAATTGTTCAAAGGCACGACTTTGTCTCAGTTGGAAAACTAATCACTACAATACAGCGCGACCTCACAGGGACTGACTCTACATCGTCTGATCACGCTAACTTGTATGCGATGATAAGGCAGCATTATGATCAAACACTATCGGAAATCAGAGAGGGTAATTATGCAAAAGCAGAAGAGCACGTGATTGCCGCGTATCTTGACAACTTTGAGTATCTTGAGGCAGATATTGGCAAGGTAGACGAAACTCTCCTGCATGAAATGGAATTAAACATGAGGGAAAATTTACGAGCGATGTTACAAGAAAAAAGATCGTACGATGAAATACAGTCATTTATCAAAGATCCAATACTTGTGGACCTGGATAATACAGAAAAGATGATTTCGGAGATATCACGTGACAATCAACCAGTATCAGAAATCGAACCTAAAAAAGCAACAAACGAAATGGGCTCAGCTACCGAAGGCCAAAAATCGGGCGTACGAAGTCAGATTGACTTTATTCGAATAACCCTCCAAACAATGCTAAATCAGTACAAAGATGGCAATACTCAGGCAGCATTTGTCTCTGCAAGAACGGCATATTTGGACAGCTACGAGCATGTAGAAATCCCATTACGCACAATTGATCCTGACTTTACATTGCAAGTTGAGCTTCAGTTTGCCGAGCTTAGAAGTCTGATAAACCAGAAAGCGGATTATGATAAAATAGAGCAAGCTACGATTGCAGTAAAGCGAAGCCTTGACGAATCTGAAAGACTAGTCACGGGAACTGGCCAGCTTGCACCAACAATTGCATTTACATCATCGTTTGCAGTTATTTTCAGGGAAGGGTTAGAATCAGTTCTAATTCTTGGTGCCATTCTTACTTATCTTGAAGCATCAAGAAATACAAAATTCAAGCGATTCGTATACTATGGAATCGTCTTGGCAATCATAGCAACTGCGGTAACGTGGTTTATCGCATCATATCTTATCAGAATATCTGGTGCAAACAGAGAGCTAATCGAGGCAATCGCGGCACTTTCAGCAACCGCAGTATTGTTTTATGTGAGCTTTTGGATCCTAAACAAAATAGAACACAAAAAATGGATGGAGTTTGTCAAAGCCAAAGTCTGGCAGGCATCAACCACTGGTGGCACAGCTGTGTTTGTAATGCTATCATTTTTCACAGTGTACAGAGAGGGATTTGAGACAGTGTTGTTTTATGAGGCGATGTTTGGATTTGCAAAATACATGGAAACCTACGTTGGTTTGGGATTTGTCGCAGGAATCGCAACCCTGCTTGGAGTATATTTTGTAACAAGAAAAATAGGGAAAAGGCTGCCGCTCAAAATGCTTTTTGGTCTTACGATGGGAGTAGGGGCGTATCTATCAATTGCATTCTTGGGCAATGCCGTAAGAGAACTCCAAACACTTGACATTTTGCCGTTTACAAGTCTTCTTGGCACAATACCAAGACTTGATATCAACATGGCAAAAATGACTGGAATTTATCCGACACTTGAGACAATAATTGCGCAAATAATCATGCTTGGAATATACCTAGTAGCTGCATCATACGTGCTTGTTTTGAAGCCAAGAAAGGAAGAGAAAATAGCCACAATGCGCAAATCCAGAAGGGAAATCGATGAGTCAACGACGCATTAGAATAGGAATTGATGTAGGCGGCACGTTCACAAAGGCAATCGCAATAGATATCAAAACAGGGCAGATCATCGGCAAATCAACTACTCCAACCACACACAAGGCGCAAAAAGGCGTCTCAGAGGGAATTGTACTGGCATTGTCGCAACTAGTTGGCGAATCAAAAATTGAATTATCCGAAATCGAATTAATCGCGCACAGTACAACTCAGGCAATCAACGCGCTGCTTGAATCAGATACTGCAAAGGTTGGGATAATTGCGATGGGTGTGACGCCAGAAAAAGGTGACGTCATAAAAAGAACCAATCTACACGATATCACGTTTAACTCTGATCAAAGCTTAAAGACAGAGCATGTCTTTCTTGACACATCCCATCTAATTTCAGAAAAAGAGGTACGTCATGCAATTGATGCTTTGAAGGATAGAGGGGCAAAGGTGATTGTTGCAACAGAGGCATTTGGAGTAGATGATCCATCAAATGAAATGTTTGTGATGAAAAATGCCATGCAGGGAAACATGCCGGCTACGGCATCACATGAAATTTCTGGAATATATGGCCTTGAAATTAGGACGCTGACTGCTGCAATTAACGCAAGTGTTCTTCCAAAAACATTTGAAGTTGCAAATTTTGTTGAGGAGGCAATTAGAAACGCAGGAGTCACTGCACCGCTAATGATCATGAAGGGGGATGGCGGTGTCACAAACATGGACACGTTTAGAACAAAACCGATTCTGACCATTCTTTCAGGGCCAGCTGCCAGTGTTGCAGGTGCCTTACTGTACCTCAAGGTGACAAACGGCATATTTGTTGAAGTTGGCGGAACTAGCACAAATATTTGTATAATAAAAAATGGCAAGCCTGAAATTCGATATGTTACCATAAAGGATCATCCTACATGCATCCGCTCAATGGACGTTCGCATTTTAGGCGTGGCCGGAGGCAGCATGATAAAGATAAAGGATGGGCGAGTTTGGAAGATTGGTCCTCGAAGTGCACACATTGCAGGTTTAAAGTATGCGTGTTTTGCAGACCCCGACATTTTGAAAAAAGGAAAAATTGTCACAATAAAACCCAAGGAAAATGACATAGAGTCATACGTTGCAATAAAATGCGACGATGAAACATTTGCGATTACAAACACATGTGCTGCAAATGCACTTGGAATGATAGAAAAAGACGATTACGCCTTTGCAAACCAATCTTCTGCAAAAATTGCAATGGAATTGCTTGGTCGTGAGCTGAAAGTAACGGGGCCTGAAGCGGCAATGTCTGTAATCCAGACGGCGTCATTTGAGATAACAAAAGCAATCTCAAAAATTCTAAAGGAGTTCAAGATGGAAAAAGAAAAAACGCAGATAATAGGAGGTGGTGGAGGTGCGTCAGTGCTAGTTCCTTTTGTTGCAAAACAACTGGGAGTGCCGTATAAAAAAGCGGAACACGCAGAAGTGATATCGTCAATAGGCGTTGCATCATCAATGATTCAAGAAGAAATCGAGCATACCATATCAAACCCAACACCTGAGCAAATATCCGAGATGCACAAAAAAATCCACGCAATCATGATTGACAGAGGGGCAGTGCCAGAATCAATTCTAATAAACAGCGAGTACATTTCAGAAAAATCTCTACTACGAGTGTCTGCAACAGGAAATGTGGAGCTTGACAGTACGGAAAACGCAAAGAACATCTTTACACTTGACGAGGCACTATCTAGGGCAAGCGAAATGATGGACGTTAGCAGGGACCTTGTGGAATTAAGCTTTGAGACAGACCATTATTTTGTATTCACAGGGCATGTTTCGGAGAAAAAGCTGTTTTCCAAGAAAAACAGGCACCATGTCTTGGTGCTGGACCGATTTGGACGAATGAAGCTGTCTCACAAAAACGCAAAAATCTTCCAAGGTGGAAAAATATCAATCCTAGAAGAATTAGATGATTTTTTGGAATCCCGAAACAATGACATTGCGCCGCAGGTGTATCTTTTGAACAATCTAAAGCTAGTTGACTTTTCAAGCCTGACGTCTGCATCACACATCCTAAACGCAGTACAGCAAGAGCTTGACAGCTCTGAGAAAGCGGCAATCATAGTAGAGACAAACTAGACAAAAATACGGAAAAATCTATATTGTTATAGGTTAACAGCATGTGTTGAAAAATTACCTTTTTGTTATTAGTGCAATTGCCATTTTGTCGGTAATCCCGCTATCGTTTTCAGAATCTGGAAATTACGATCTTGTGATAGACGAAGGAACGTTCAATCTGTCTTATAGTTTTGATGGGGAGATAGTTTCTATGGATATAGATAAAGAACTGCCATCGCTTTTGATCGGAACCGTAAATGTGGATGAGTCTACGTTTGAACTGTCATTTCCGTCTGAATTAATCGGTGCAGAAAACGACGAATTTATCATACTGCTTGATGGGGCTGAAACGGATTATGCCATAACGCACACTGAAGACACGACAGAAATTTCATTTGTAATTCCAATTGCAACTGAAGAAATTGAAATCATTGGAACAAGCGTAATTCCAGAATTCCCATTTGGGGTATTGGCAATAATGGGAATTGTTTCTGCCATGGCAATAATGTTTTCCAGAACAAAGCTAGTGCGTCTTAGGTAGTAATCTTATCTAATTTCTTTTGTTTTGCTGCCGTTTTTACCTCTCGAGCTATTCTTCTGCCCATGCTCATCGGTACGTCATACAACAACGTAGAATATGGCGAGCCGTCCATGTAGATGTTCGTTCCTGCAACTATGCGTGCCGAAAACTCGAATGTCCAAAATTTACCGTCTTGATCATATACGCCCTCTATGCAAAATGGACCATTCATCCCAGGCTTGACTAGCCTCTTTGATGCCTTGACAAATCTCTCACCCATTTCATATACTGCATCAAGCAAAGATTCACGCAGAACCATGGGGCTATTCCCTATCACATTAAAAGAAGAGATGTAATCCATTTCCATTTGTTGTTGCGATGGAATTCTTGCCAGTCCTTCTATGTCAGACTCATGTCTTTTGTCAACTCCAAAAAACTCTAGCTCGTTTTTTAGTGGAGAATAGAAAAACTGCAAGTACGCCAAAACCCCCATCACATATTCTTGTAGATACAAGTCCTTGTCGCCTTTGATCAATCCCGTTTTGATCAGGTGGTTTCTTTTTTTGATATAGTCTTTTTCGCTAGATGTGAGAAAGTATCCTTTCCCGCCAGCTGCACCGTGTCGTTTAGCGATGGTTAGTCGTTTGATGTTTTTTGGGTTTGGGATGGATTTTGGAACATCGAGTTTTGCCTCTAGCATCAATTTTTCTTTTAGATTTCTGTCAGATTCCCATCTGAGAATCCACTTGTTTCCAAATACTGGAGCCTTGATTGATTCAATTTGCTCTGTACTCATTTGAGCAATTAGTGTTCCATGTGGAATCAAAACAGTGTCGTTTTTTTCCAAAATCTTTGAATATTTTGAATCAAGAATGTCGAGAAACGAGTCCACCAGAACTAATTTGTCGATAAAACCAAATCTACGATACAGGCTTTCACGCTTTTTTTCACAGACGAGAAGTGTCTTGAGGCCCTCGTCCTTTGCACCCTTTAGAACCTGCAGTGCACAGTGGGAGCCAAGCGTTGCAATCGTAGTCATCTTTTAATTTTTGTTAAATTACTGGCTTTATGAAAGTTCAGTTTTTGTGTTAGAAACATATGCAAAGATTTCATCAATTAGTTCAATTGAAATCTCTTTTTTGAGAGGCTCCGGGGTGGATTTTAGGATAAAGTCAATCATTGACATGTTTTTTGGCAGCATGTCGGGGTTTTTTGTATATACAGAATACACCGAAATTGCATTAGATATTGCAACTATTGCCTTTTCCCTGATTGTGAGAACCATAACATTATGCAGAATTTATGTAGTTTTTAGTGTTATTTTCTACGTGCACGGATTATTCGCTCTATGATCAAGCCTACAACAACTACACTTAACGTGACTATTACAGACAGATAGATGTCAGTAGTTGGCTCGCCAGTAGTAGCTTGGTACATTTGAATTCCCGTGTCTTGAGCAGCTTGCGATGCCTCAGGTGCCTGTAATGTGCTCTGTGCCATTTCGGGGGCAGACTTCATCATAGAGTCGGCACTTGGGGATGATTCGTATACTACCGTTTGCTGGTGTTGTATGAACTGGGATGAAAACCAAGTTGCAAGTGCAGCTCCACCAATTGTTGCAAATCGGTAGATTCGATTAAAGGAATTGTGCAGTGACTTGCTTGATTTTGCCTTTTCTGACAGTCCCGACGGCAAGATTACGATTGCAAATTTGTCAACAGTATAATATTTCATGTCGTGTGATTTTGTATTT
>DATBQZ010000218.1:0-8205 GCA_036560565.1 Candidatus Nitrosotenuis sp. | reverse complement strand
CTTTCTGTGGTTTGATATTGCGTCTATGGCAAGTCTTCGATTATGTCCAATGAATGCATCAATTGATTTTTCATGTATGTTTTCAATGTCTTTTGTGAGATCATAAATTTTGCGAAGATCATTTTTTGATAGATGTGTGTTTGATATGGTATTTGCAATTTCCACCAAAGTATCACAAGCTGTCTCCAAAATGTTTGCAGCTATTCTATAATCCAAGACATCAATGCTTTCAAGATGAAATGTGGTTGCAAGTCTTTTGTCGACCATCGTGCTTCGAATTAATCTAACAAGCAAGAAATACTGCCTATCCACCTCGTCGTCCCTATTTGGAAGGGTTTGAAGATTTGACTTGTCATCTGAGATCAGCGCCAGTGAAATGTCATTGAACATTCCTAGTGCGATTGAGCTGATTCGTTTTAGAATTTTATCAGGGTTTAGTGTGGTTGCATCCAGGAGAAACTGGACATTTATGTTAGAAGAATCCTCTTCTACTATTTCCATTCCAACTAGTCTTCTCATGGAGTTGCGAATTTTTTCCCTGTCCTCAACTGGGATGCTAGTCTTTCCCTTGATTCGAATTATATCATATCCAAGAAGATATGCTCCTGTGATGTCTGCAACAATGTTTTCATCCTGCGGAAGTGGATAAGAAATCACTACCTCCTTTGAGGGCCTCTCTGTTTTGTTTACTGTAATTGAGATGGTATTTTCGTTTGTTTCAATTTCTACCTCATTACTTTTTTCAAGCTTGTTTGCATCAATCCATTCTTTTGGGAGCGATACCAGAATGCTGCTGCCGATCTTTTGTAGGCGTCGAATGAATTTAGTCAATTTATACTAATATAATTAATTTAAGCCATATTCTTATATTTTTAGTAAAATTTAAACTCCGATCATGAAGGGAGTGGCGTTTAGTCCTGCACATATCACTGGATTTTTCAAGGCAGAGCTAGATGAAAAACAGAGGCCTGAGTTTCAAGGGTCCTTGGGAGCCGGATTTTCAATTCAGTCAGGTGTCATCACCACGGTAGAAATCGAGGAATCCGATTATGCTGATTTTAAGATCAAAGTTACAGGATACCAATCAGATAACACACAGGTATCTGAATTTGTAATAAGAGAATTTTTGAAAAACATCAAGGGAAATTATTTTCTCAACGTACACCATGACATCAAAGTTCCAGTAGGGTATGGATTTGGTTGCTCCGCCGCAGTTGCGCTCTCACTTGCATTTGCATTAAACCAGGCATTTGGGACTGGATTTTCCAACGAAAAGCTCGGAAGAATTGCACATGTTGCCGAAGTGTGTTGCCAGACTGGGCTTGGCGATGTCTTGGCGTCATACCATGGTGGATTTGAAATTAGAGTCAAGGGCGGCGCACCTGGAATTGGCTCGATTAAAAAAATATCAACTGAATCATATTCTGCAATCATGATTTGTTTTGCCCCAATTTCAACAAAACAGTTCATGAAGGAAAGAATGTCATCGATAAACGGTCTTGGCGGAAAAATGGTAAACAAACTAGTACAGTCCGAAGACATCAACGAGTTTCATGATTCATCCATAGAGTTTGCAAACTATGTAAATATCATAACTCCCGAGATGAAAACTGTAATAGATGATCTGCAAAATAATGGAATAAAATGCGGCGTTGCACTTTTTGGCGAGACGATTTTCACACTTGTTTCGCAAGATTTAGAAGATAAAGTTTTGAGCATACTGAAAAAGTATAATGATGGAATTATTATCAAGTCAAAAATCGACGATCTTGGGGCAAGACTAGTTTAGCTAAATGACAAATCTAATTCCAAAGAGTCATCCAAGGGCCCAATCTCTGTATGTTAGGGAACGACTTGTTCATGCGTTTGATGACGGACTGGTTGCAAAAGAAGGCCTCATGGCGCACGGCCGTGGCGAGGCATTTGATTATTTGTTGGGCGAAAAAACATCAAAATCTGCAAAAAATGCAATAAAGGCAGCCGCATTTGCGCTTGTTTCTGCAAAACATCCCGTTATTTCGGTAAACGGCAACATTGCAGGTCTGTGTCCAAGGGAAATAGTAGAACTATCAAAAGTAGTAAATGCAAAAATTGAGATAAATCTGTTTTATTCCAGCGAGAAAAGAAAGCAGAATATTTTGAAGGCATTACGAAAAAACGGTGCAAAGGAAATCCTTGGTACAGACAAGAAAGACTCCACTAGAATTTCCGGCCTAGATAGTGCAAGAAGAATTGTAGACAAAAACGGAATTTACATTGCAGACATAGTACTGGTTCCACTGGAAGACGGCGACAGAACAATAGCTCTCAAAAAAGCAGGGAAAAAAGTCATCACGTTTGACCTAAACCCCCTATCCAGAACCGCACAAACGGCAGATATTACAATTGTGGATAATGTAGTTCGTGGAATAAGGGAATTGATCGATATATGTACAAAAATACAAAAGAAAAATTTGCACAACATTCCATTTGATAACAGAAAAAATCTTGCAAGATCCATTTTTGAAATAAGAAATTACCTGACAAGGAGGGCAAAGCTTGCATAAATCAGTAAGAGATATTTTAGAAAAAATGCAAGCTGGAACAAAAATTTCCGTAATCACTGCATATGACTATACCATGACATCATTGTGCGACAAGGCTGGAATTGACATTTTGCTTGTTGGCGATAGTGCAGGAATGGTGATGCTCGGATATGAGAACACCATCCCAGTTACGATGGACCAGATGGTTTTGTTTACAGAGGCAGTAAGCAGGGCGCGCCAAAATGCACTCATAGTCTCTGATCTACCATTCATGTCGTACCAGGCAAGCATTGGCGATGCAATTGCAAACTCTGGTAGGTTGGTAAAGGCAGGAGCAGATGCAGTTAAGCTTGAAGGCGGAAAAGCGATGTCGGGAACAATTCGAGCAATAGTAGAAACAGGCATCCCCGTAATGGGACACATTGGGTTTCAGCCCCAGACTACTACGCTTGCCCAAGGCTACAAGGTTCAGGGGAGGACGAAGGACGCCGCGGTAAGACTAATCGAGGATGCAAAGGCGCTAGAGGAAGCAGGCGTGTTTAGCATAGCTCTTGAAATGGTAACAGATGAGGTATCAAAGATAATTTCAGAAACAGTTTCTATTCCGACAATTGGGATTGGCTCTGGGAAATACTGCGATGGTCAGGTGCTCGTGGTTCATGATATTTTGGGCATGTATGACAAGCTCAAGCCAAAATTTGTAAAACAATACTTATCATTATCAGATCAGATAACAAAGGCAGTATCAAACTATAGAACAGATGTAGAGTCTGGGAAATTTCCCGCAAAGGAAAACTGGTTTTCAATGGACAAGTCCGAGCTTGAAAGATTAAGAAAGGAAATTGGCAAATAAACACCCATCTTTAGACATAGTGGAATCATATGGAATGGAGCTATCAGGGAAAAAAATTGTTCTATGCATAGCAGGAAGCGTTGCAGCATACAAGGCACTTGAGCTTGCAAGGCTTTTGATGAGACATGGTGCAGATGTGACATGCGTTACAAGTGATGCAGTAACCAAATTGATCCAGCCTGATTATTTCAAGTGGGCTACTGGAAACGAGGTAATTACAAAGCTTACCGGGAATCTGGAGCACATACGCCTTGCCGACTACAAGCAGTCAGATATCATTGTGGTGTATCCAGCTACTGCAAACACACTTGGCAAGCTTGCAAATGGAATTGATGATACTCCGGTATCGACTGTCCTAACTGTCGGGTTTGGTGCAAAGATCCCAATTTTGATGGCACTTGCAATGCATGAGGCAATGTATGAAAATTCTGCAGTATTGCGAAATATCGGGTTTCTCAAAGGCAAAATCGAGTTTATTTCACCACAAATGATTGAAGGGAAAGCAAAGGCTGCTGAGCCCGAAGACGTTCTAGAATATGTTTTGAAAAAATTCGGCCATTCTCCCATACTAGACGGCAAAAAAATTCTGATGACAGCAGGACCAACAATAGAATACATCGACCCCATTCGCGTGATTACAAACCAAAGCACAGGAAAAACAGGCGTATTGCTTGCATCCCAACTTGTTTCTGCCGGGGCAAAAGTCACACTGGTGTACGGTCCAGGTAGCGAAGAGCCGCCAAAGGGTGCCAAAATCATACCAGTCAAAACCGTAAATGAAATGTTTGGCGCAGTAAAAAAAGAAATGAAAAAGAAATTTGACATTGTGATTTTGTCAGCGGCTGCATCTGATTACACCACAAAAAAAGCAAAATCCAAAATAAAGAGCACAAACAGAAATTTGGTCATAAAATTGCAAAGGGTGCCAAAAATCATAGATCACATCAAGAAAATTCAGCCCGATGTGTTTCTTGTTGGATTCAAGGCAGAAACTGACATTTCCAAAAAATCACTCATTGCATTTGCAAGGAAAAAGCTCCGTGAGTCAAACGCAGATTTGATAATTGCAAATGATGTAGGAACCAGATATCAAAAAAATCCGGAAATAAACGAAGTTTTTATTATTGATAAATTAGGTAAAGTTACAAGCTCAAATCACACAACGAAGCTAAGAATCTCAAAGTTTATCAGAAAGCAAATCGAAAAAGAACTCACTTGAGTTATTCTAATAAGATAAGGATATCTATTTTTGCAATATTTTCAGTGTTAATGATAAATTTCACTCCCTCTTTTGCACAAGAAAAATTTGATTCTGCACAGCTCGGATTTGGGATGCCGGATATTACGATCATGCCAACTTCTGGTCCTGCAGGAACTGAGATTGAAATTAAGGTCAAAAATATGCCTTCTCCGCCAAAGGGAAATGATCCTAGAATCGAATTTTTTGTGTATTTGCCTTTTGTCACCGCACTTGGAGACGACAATGTAAAAAATAATTGCGATGGAGAGCACTGTATTCCTCTCTATCCGTTTGAAGAGATAAACGCAGACAAAGTAGCGCCAAAGACAATTACATTCTCATTATTCAGTGATCAAAATCCAAAACCGACACTGCAAAATGGCTTGATGGAATCTGTGTGCGACGTAAAAATTAATGGTCAAACCATTGAAAGATACAGCACTGTTTGTATAGATAAGAATCAGCCTCTCGGAAATTACGAAATTAAATTTGCATGGGGAATTCAACGCTCAGATCTGTTTGATGTAAGAAAAACTATCACCTTTACAGTAACCGAGAGCGTCGTTACTCAAAGTGAAGAATCAAAAAATCCTGATGACATAGTATTTGATAAATACAAAAACGGTGAGATGACCGAAGAAGAATTTGAAAAACAATTATCCAATCTTGGATATGATGCAGACGAGATAAGACAAGCTAAAGCACTTTTAGGAAAATTACCACATCAACAAGGTACGTTTTCTCCTGAACAAAAACAAGCAATAGAAGAGGGGATCAAAAAAGCCGAAGAACAAAGTAAGCTAGACAAAGAACAAGATGAAAGTAAAGAAGAGAATGTTGTTAAACAGGATTTGGTTCCAGAACAAACTATTCCTGAGGAAAAACTGGTAAACATGGAGGAAAAGTCTGGTGGCTGCCTTATTGCGACTGCAGCATATGGAACTGAGATGGCATCCCAAGTGCAACTGCTTAGAGAAATACGAGATAATGTACTATTCAGCACTGATTCGGGTGCCGAATTCATGACTAGCTTTAATGCAGTCTATTATTCTTTCAGTCCAACAATAGCTGACTTGGAGAGACAAAGTCCTCTATTCAAGGAAATCATTAAGGCTACAATCACTCCAATGCTAACAACATTATCAGTACTCAACTATGTGAGCATAGATTCTGAGTCAGAAATGCTAGGATATGGAATAGGAATCATATTGCTAAACATTGGAATGTATTTTGTTGTCCCTGCGATAATAATTGTCAAAGCTAAAAAGTATTTTAAAAATTAACTCTCATTGCATATGGTTTGGGTTTGTTCCCGCAAAAACTGTGTTAGATAGTATTGTCCGCCTGCGCCCTTTCCTGAAATTCCAGAGTTTTTCCATCCTACAAAGGGCTGAGCTTGTACCATTGCACCGGTAGTTGCGCTTTGAGACCTGTTTGCATATGTAACGCCTGCCTCTATTTTTGAGAAAAACTCGTCAACTTGTTTTTTGTCCTGGCTGAATATGCCTGCTGTAAGGCCGTATTCTGATTCGTTTGCCTGCCTTATCGCGTCATCAAAGTTTTCAAATTCCTCAACGCACAAAAATGGCAGGAACAATTCTTCTTTTACCAGATGGTGATTCAGTGGTAGATTTGTTACAATTGTAGGCTGGACATAGTAGCCATTCTGGTATATTCCGTCTTTTAGAACCAAACCTCCATATGCTATTTTCCCGTCCTTTTTTGCAATCTCCACTGATCTCTCGAATTTTTTTTGGGCTACGTCATTTATGATTGGTCCAAGATAGGTATTCTTTTCCCAAGGCTTGCCAATTTTGAGCTCTTTTACTTTGTTGATTAGTTTTTCTGTAAATTGAGACGCGATATTTTTTTGCACATAAACTCTAGAGCATGCACTGCATTTTTGTCCACCATAACCAAATGCGGCTCGTAAGACACCGTCTGTTGCCTTTTCCAAATCAGCTGACTCGGTTACTATGACTGGATTCTTCCCCCCCATTTCTGATATGAACGGCCTTGGGGATTCGCGGGTAAATGTTCTAAATCCTGAGATGCCTACCTCCTTTGATCCTGTAAATGCAATTCCGCTAACTAGTGGGCTTTCAACTATTGCCTGTCCCACTACTCCACCTTTGCCTGTGACCAAGTTTATTGCAGCTGATGGAATTTTTTTGTAGATTGTATTTACAAACTGGAATGCGGAAATTGGCGTATCGCTTGAAGGTTTTAGTACAACTGTATTTCCTGTGATTAGTGCGCCGCTGCTCATTCCAATTGCAATTGCTGATGGAAAGTTAAACGGAGAAATTATTCCCCAAACTCCGTATGGCTTTAAGATACTCTGTGTTCTTTCTTTTGGGCTTGCGCTCTTGGTTGGTTTTACAAATCCATAGTTTGCCTCCAGCTGCTCTGAATAAAATCTGAGAAAGTCTATCGTTTCGTCAATTTCTCCTATTGCCTCGGTTCTGTTTTTGCCGTTTTCCATGCTAATTATGGCAGCTAGCATGAATTTTTGTGCTGAAAACTGGCTTGCCACGTCCCGAAATATGGAGACGCGCTCTTGGTATGGAGTCTGACTCCATTTGAAAAACGAATCACGTGCTGACTGAATTGCATTTTGTGTTTGCTCCTTTGTTGCAAGCGGAAATTTTCCTAGAATAATTCTTGTATCTGAAGGCGATTTTACCTCAAAGAAATTATCTGAGAATACTTCTTTTCCTCCAATTATCATAGGATAGGTTTTTCCCAGTTCTTTTTGGAATAACTCTAGTGCCTGATCAAATTTTTTGTGAAATTCGTCAGTTGCATTGTTTTTTACTGCGTTTGCCCAAGTGTTTTCATTCTCAATCAAGTTGTATGGTTTGCCACATCATCCAATAAATTGATTTAGCTATTTAGAAAAAATTTAGGCGAACTCTAGTGCTTCCGGTGCACAGTGCTTGTGAACCCAAGTGCCTGATCCGTTTTTAGCTATCTCTTTGCCCGGTGAGATCTGGTCGCCACATTCAATACAAGAGGTTTTGAATTTTGCTTTCATGACTCCAGTATGATTTGGATTCTTTATCAACGGTATTATTGATTCAATGTTGATTGATGGTTAGCTGAAAATCACACAGTCTACAATTATAAAACAATAGCTTTTGCTTTCATCAATGCAGTTTGATTCTTACGGTAACAGAGTACGGACTGGTGCGAGTGTTTCTGATGTGGATTTCAAAAAGGCAAGTATGCATGAACCTCTCTCCCTGATGGATGCATTGGATTTGGTTGGAAAATATGCAGGAAAGGAGCCGACCCAAAAACAGCGAGATATAATCAAAAAGATCCAGTATGCGATGGAATCAGGATACAAGAAAATTCTTCTATCTGCTCCGACCGGAACTGGGAAAAGTTGGATTGCTATTGCATTATCACTATATCTCAAGTCTTCTACCGTTTTGACTTCCACTGTTCTTTTGCAGGACCAATACAAAAACGAGTTTGGTTTTTTCAACACCGTACGTGGAAAAAAGCGGTTTCTGTGCGAGCAGTCAAACCGAGTTTTCGATTGTACGCAAGGCTACTGCAATGACTGCGCATACAGGCCG
>DATBQZ010000217.1:0-6548 GCA_036560565.1 Candidatus Nitrosotenuis sp. | reverse complement strand
ACTAGATCTGGAAAAGGCCGCAAAAGGCAAAATCGGGGCCAAAGTCCAACCTGATACTGATGAGAAACTCTCTCAGGCATTAAAGGACGTAGAAAATTCAAGTAAACAAAACGTAAAAGATTTGGAAAAAACTGCAAACTTACCTGTACGGACAATTGACTCACTCCTCTTTGGACCTGTGATAAAAAACCCCGATGGGCAGGACGATAAAACTGCACATGTTGATCCTCTCAAGATAACTGACCTTGATTCTACACTTGGCACTTTCTTTGAGGATTATTTTGAGACATCAGACCACATTCCAATTAAAGCTGTATTTGTCGACAATTGGGAAGAATTGCAAGAAGCCAAAGCAGACGCAGTCATAAGCAAATCCATTTCTGATCAAACGTCTGATTGGCAAGAGTCACAACAAGATGCAGTCATAACTAAAGATGTCAAAACTCAGCCAACTGAAACCACCGAAGATGAAGAGCCGACAGAAACCCAATCAGATGAAAAACAAGTGGCCGTTCTGGCGATTAGCGGTAAATATTATCCTCTCTCCCAATTTTTCGAAGTCTCTGCACATCAGCCAAACTGCGATGCACTGCACTATCACAGTGAATTCTCATCTATTCGCTCAACTGATGGCACCTTCATCTCTGATCCAAACCCGTCAACGTGCGGATTTGGCAAGGTCGGCCTCATTCCAGTAGATGTGATATCTATGACACAAGAACAAATCGATGCATTCAAAGCAGATGTGGGATTTGAGCCATAATCTGGTTCTTGTTTTCACTCTTGAAATCCAGATTTCAGAAAAACTAGGAACCTACTGGATCTAGCGATTTCTTTTTTATCACACTCATTACAGAAATTCCTATCCCTGCTACAAAGAACACCAAGTATGGAGTTGCGTTTCCAGAGAACTCTGATATCAAGCCCGATATGATTGGGCCAATTGCCCACCCAATCCCAAACGTGGTCTCGTATGCGCCTATTATGACGCCTGACGTTTCCTTTCTGACCCTTCTTAGGATTATTTCAAGTGTAAGCGGGAAGATAACGCTAAACCCAAATCCCATGATTGCCATCGCTATCCCAAACTGTATGATTGATTCTGAAAAAAACGACAGCAGCAGCCCTGCCGAAATGCAAAGAGTCGAGGCAAGCAGGGTCTTTGCAGTGTGCCTTGCAAGCCTTTCTGCAAATGCAAGTGTTATGACGCGCGAAACGCCAAACACAAAGTACAGTATTTCAATTGCAGTTGCAGACATGTTGCGGTCGTTTAGAAATGCAGGATGTATTGCCAGGATCATTCCAAACGAAGAAGCACAGTAAATTAAAATTGCAATCACGTGAGGAAACTTGGTCATCTCCCTAATTCCTGAAAATGAAAATTTAGAGTGAGGTCGAGGCGTGTGCTTTTTTGCAACCTGGATTGCGAATATTGTGGATGCCGCAAGGACAAAGGCTGCGATCTGGAACAAGAGCCGGTACGACGCATCCATCCCCTCCAAGAGAAACGATCCGATTAGAGGACCTATCATAAAGCCGCTGACAAAAAACCCTGTAAACCTCGCGATATTCTTTATGCGCGATTCCGGAGTGCTTTCATTTGATATGATGGATTCTGCAGGAGGCCAAAAAAACGCGTGCGCCACCCCCATCATTGTCCTAAGTGCCATCACCTCTGGAACTGACCTTGCAAGCGAGAGCAAGTACACCGACGACGAGTTTATGATGATTCCAAGGGATAGGATTCTGCCGTTGTTGAATCTGCCAAGCAGAGCTCCTACAAAAACTGGGATGAATATGTAGGGAATGAAATTTGCAAGACCGATCAATCCCAAATCTGCATACGATGCACCAAGCTCGTTTTTTGCAAATATCGGGACAAGCGGATTGTGCATTCCGTATGACGTGCCAATCAAAAGGGCGGTGATGTTTATCAGGATAAGCGTTCTATTCATTTGTAAGCTGCAACCATTATTGCGCCGCCCATTAGATCAGTATCAAACTCAACGCGGGAGAATTTCTCTAAAATTAACGATTCTAGCTTTTTGTTTTGCGGCCATCGCTTAAACGTTCCATGCAATGTTCCAAATTTTAATCCAAGTCTGCCTCCCACCGCAAATGCTATGATTGGCAAAATCACTCTAAGATAAAACGAAACGCCTGCGCGAATCACCGCACTGTCAGGCTTTCCCAAGTCCACTATAACAAAGCGGCCGCCGTTTTTTAAAACTCGGTGAATCTCCGAAATTGCGATTCTGAGGTTTATTGCATCTCGAAGCGAGTATCCACACAGCACTGCGTCAAATTCTCCGTCCTTGAACGGTATGTGCTCAAATACCCCACATGACAGGGCAGGAATTTTCTGAAAATATGTGCTCGTGTTTTTCAGCATCGGGACAAGCGGATCATAAAGCGTAATGGTTAGATTGCCGCCGCAGATTTTTTCTGCAGTCTTTGACATATTTCCAAAGCCAGACCCTGCATCTAATATCGAATCGCCCGGATTTACTCTTCCCCTTATCCCCCGGTTCCTGTGCTCTGTGTCCTTTCCAAGTGAGATGTACTTGTTTACCTTGTCATAAATTGGGATTATCTGCCGTAATACCTCGATTACCTCTCCCCAATAGCTTCCAAGACCCATTAGTACTGGGTATCAATCAGCTATAATTTGTATTAATCCTCTAGAATGGGACAAAAGCCAATTCTGCTGGAGGTGATGAAAACTGCCGAAGTGTCATTTCATTTTAATTACGATTCCTTTCCCAAAATCCGGCGCAAAGATTGTGTACTCGTGCATGTTGATTATTCGCTGCATGAATTCTGCATTGTCCAAAAATTCCGTATTGTATATCTTTAGGACAGAAATGTTGTGTCTCTCAAACATTGCTTGGATGGATTCTTCAAGTAATAATAGATCCTGTTGTTGCGCTCTGGTGAACTTGTCGTGCTGTAATATGATTCGCGAGTGTTCTTTCGCATTTTTCACAAATTCTTCAATTAATTTGATGATCTGATCTTTTTTGTGATTAGTTATGTTGTGGATTTTCAGACTGTTATTTGCCTTGGCGGAAGCCACGTCGATTCCAGCGGAAGCCATGTCTGCTTCCACGTTCTGTACTGCTTCGCACGAAAGATAAAGGCACACATGGTCACTCTTTATCCCAATGTCCAAGTAAAGAAACCCAAGCGACTTGGCATAGCTTTGGTTGTCATAGAATACAAGTAGACTTGATTTGTCTTTTAGATCTCGTATGAATTTTGTAGGCTCGCCTTCTTGGTGTGTCAAGAGTTTCTCAATACCTAATATTCATTGATTTTATAACATCGGTAAACTTGCGCATCTGCTCAAGGAAGGTGACTCCGTCATCTGTTATGAAAAAAGTGCATCCCCTGTCGCCTTTAATTGATCTTACAATGTTTGCGTCAACAAGTTTTTGGCATTTTTCATTTATCGAATTATACGATACATTTGCTACTCTTGATATTGTCGATATTATGACCCCGTTTCTTCCCGAGTCTGCAATTACGCTTAAAATGTCGCTTAGTATGCCCATTTCTGAGCGATATTGCTGCTTTGCCATCATGATCCCGCCATAACCAATGCCTCTGAAATGTTAATCATCATTAATTTGAATTTTGATTTACGATTATCCCGTTTCATAATACTATAAGATTTTTGGTAAGATGTAAATCTAATTGAAGCCTAAAAGCAATCTCTGAGCAGAATAATTTACCAAGATATTGCTAGTTGACCGATTTAGCTTGTTAATTAGGTAGGAAGTCCGTACTAATCTAAAAAAGTCCGTGGCAAAAAGCGAATCTGGCACTAATCATCAGAATTTAAGGCAATATGTAGTTCTGGCCTTGTCATACGTATGTAATGTAGCTAGATGGGTAACCTCTGTTCCTGAAAACATTTCTGACGAATTAGGACAAAGTCTTATATCGACTCTTTGGCCTTTTTTACTCAAATGAAGGCCGTTTTCTGTATTGCCGTGCTTGTCTTTGCAATGTTTGTAGTGCCGTCTGGTGCATCTGCAGAAAGCAGCTTGCAGGTATTGCCAACTGACAAGGGAACAGTCAAGGTGGGATTTTCAACAATTCCAGAAAAACTATCTCCTGGCAATTCTGCAAAACTGAAAATTGATTTCCTAAATGCACAGGCGGGTACAATCCAAGAACACATTGACTATACCGTAATGGTAACAAAGGATGGAAAGACGGTATTCGGCCCAATACCTCTAACTCACACATCGCTTGGCACTGCGACAATTCCAGTCGAGTTCAAAGAAAAGGGTGATTACAAAATCATAGTGGATGTTCAGGGAGTACTGTTCCAGCCAATTCCGTCTGAAAAGGCCACGTTTAGCTTGGCAGTGGGACAATCAAATGTGTCTCAGCCTCTGGCCAAACCAAGCACATCTAAAACATCGGATACAAAGACTCCTAGCAAAGCCAGCTCAAGTGTAGAAAAAGCAATCACAAAATCAGATGCAAAGAAAATGGACAAGACTGCAAAAACTGATACCAAAACCAAGACCGACATCAAATCTAAAACCGACACCAAAGCTAAAGCAGATGCCAAAAAAGATTCTAAAACAAAACCCGACACCAAACCAAAGATTGCACCAAAGCCTACCGCGCCAAAAACATAATCTGGCAAAACAGATTCTTTATCTGATGCTGTAGACTGGAAATTCGAATTATGATGATTTTGGATACTTTTCTTTTGCAATCTTGGCGTATCTTTCCACGTCGGCATCTGAGATTTTCTCAAGCATTTTTTTGCCGTCGGTGATTTTTGCCATCTTGATGTGCTTTGATTCTTCTTTTTGCTCGCCCTTCATGTCTATTGCCGCAATTGCAAGTGCCGCTGCCTCCTCAATTGACATGTCGTCCTTGTAGTTTTTCTCCAAAAACGAGTTTACGTCTTCAGAGCCTGCACCGATTGCGACTGCCGCATATGAAAGAAATGTTCCACTAGGATCTGTCACATAGATGATGTTTCCTCGCTGGTCGACTCCTGCAACTATTAGCGCTACTCCAAATGGTCTGACTCCAGAATACTGGGTGTATTGGTGGCACTTGTCTGCTAGGTGCTTTGCGACTGTTTCTACGTCTACTTGCTCGTCGTAAATGAGCTTGTGGCTTTGTGAAAAAGTGCGCGCGTCATCCACCTGGGTTCTTGCATCTGGAATGTAGCCTGCTGCTGCTACCCCTATATGATCGTCAACTTGAAATATTTTTTGCGTGACTCCAGCTGACTGGAGCTTTCGTGGGATCTCTTCTACTGCCATGATTACACCGTCTTTTGCCTTGATGCCTATTGCAAGCGTTCCACGCTTTACTGTCTCGATGGCATACTCTACTTGGTATATTCTCCCGTCTGGCGAATACATTGTTGGCGTCATGTCGTAGCCACGTGCTGGCATCATAATGACTCAGCTAGTCCCGTTGTCAATTTAAGCGTTAGTTGCTTTCCAGCCTTGATTGTTTTGGGCGAAATTTGGAGCGGATTTGGAAATAGTGTTTTATGCAATTGTGCGACTTCAATTACATGGAACTAGTTGAGATACGCAAATTGGTAAGGCGATCGGCTACCGTTTCACACCGGCCTGATCGAGACGCAAGGCGACTCTTACTGTACGTGTTCACTGGAACTAGGGGCGGCTACACCAGACTGCGAATCATATCTCTGTTATCTGACAGACCGTTTAACACAAATCAGCTTGCATCTGAAATGAATATGGACTACAAGGCAATCCAGCACCACCTCAACGTATTGGAGAAAAACAACCTAGTCACCAGGCTAGGGGAGAAATACGGCGCGCTATTCCATCTCTCGAACTATCTTGAGGCAAACATTCTGGCACTAGACGATGTTGTAACAAAACTAGAGCAAAAGCTGAACGCAAAAAAGGTTTACCTGTAGCTAAAACTTCCAAAACGACAGTGCCTTGCCGTACATGTCTATCCACCAGTGGAGATAGTTGTTTCCAATTTTCATATAGTCTATGATCATGTCTGCTTGGAATTTCTTATAGTTTGCATATGCATCCATCCACTCCGTGACGTTGTTTGTGCTTTTTTCACACAATCCTCCATATGCGTTGACCACTTTTTGGTCGATTCCAATTCTGTCAAAGTATCGCTTTTGCCAGATATAGCATGTGCCAAACAAATTGTCAACGGAGTGCAGAAATTCCGAGTGCATCATACTGTATGCTTGAAGATAAATCGGCGTCTGGTATTCCGCTTTTGTGATTATCTTGTGCACACTGTCTTTCCAAACGTCGCAAACAGAAGAGTAGGCTGGAATCTTACCATCATCTGATATGGCATCTAGGCTCTCCCACTCTGATTTTTTAGATTTGCTGGTCTTTGCATCGCTTACCTGCACACACTAGTGTACCTTGGAAACTAGATAATGAGCAGTTTGTACTTTTTGAACAAAATTAGACGTTCCAACCTTTTGGCATTGCGCCTCTGGACTTTGTCTCATAAACGCTTTCTGTCTGATTGTATCTGTACTCGTCAGCGAGCTGGGA
>DATBQZ010000216.1:0-3837 GCA_036560565.1 Candidatus Nitrosotenuis sp. | reverse complement strand
TCCACTTTTGCACGCAGTTTATGAAATCGTATTTTATCCTGCTCCGAAGAAAGCGCAGAATCTTTATTTTTTGTGGCTATTTTGCCATCAAGCGATACTGCGGCACTCAAAATTACGCGTGGTCTAGAGTTTGCCATGGATAATTCTCCCCCCAATCATTACTGCCCTGATTGTTGATTCTGATGCCCGATGAACTATTGAGGCATATGGATTGTGCATTGGCTCTAAATCAAGGGCATGCTTGTCGATGAATATTCCGTCTGCCAAGAATTTTGGCTCGATTGAGCCGATTTTTCTCCCAAGTAAAATTCCCCCATTTACGGTTGCCATTTTGAGTATTTCTTTTGGATCAATTCTTTTTTTATAAATTCCCATCGTTACCTTCCAAAGATAATCCATTTCTCGGAACATGTCAGGCGAGTTTATCATTACGTTGTCAGTTCCAATTGCAACTCTGCATCCATTTTTTTCCATTAGGGGGAAATCAGGAATTCCTTCTGCAAGGGATGCGTTTGCCCGCGGGCATATGACAATTCCTTTCGTCTTTTTTGCTGCATTACGCAGATCATTTTGATTGGCGTAAGTCATGTGGATAAGAAAATGAGGCTTTAGCAACAGTGCACGAGAGGTTTCAGAGTTTCCAGTGATTTTTTTGGATTTTTTTGAGCTTTCTATTGTTTCGGCAGAATGAATTGCTCTTATTTTCTTTGTTTTGGATAGGTATTGTAACACAGAATTACTATTTTCATTTGGTCCGCTAATACCAAGCCCATCGCAGGATCGAAGAATTGCCAAGAGTTTTTTTCTTTGTAAGGTTGGAAGCGATGTGTTTTTTTGGATTTGGTTTTTGTCCTGATAGTATTCAGTTCTCCCCAAAATTACAGCCCTGATTGGAACTTGTGATATTGCCTTTTTTAACAAGAGTATTCCGGCAAGCTCACTTTCCCTAAAGTCGACAAACGTGGTTATTCCTTTTCTTAACATGGAAAGACATGAATTTCTCATAAAGCTAACAAGGTGCTCAGGCTCTGACTTTCTCAGGATTCGCGGTTTTATGCCTAGAATTGGGTGAATTTTGTCATCTACTGTACCGCTTGCAGCAACATCTTTTGCTATTGAATCCCCAATATGGGTATGAGAATTAACAAAGCCGGGGATAAGTAGTAAGCCTTCACAGTCTACTGATTTTCTATTTTGTGGTCTATCATTGATTCTTCCAAAAAACTGATCTTTAATTTGCAGATTTGTAGAATGGATGTATTTTAGATCTTTACCATACAGAATGCTGAGATTTTTTAAATGCATGACAGTTCATAGATTTCTGGCTTTTCTTTTCCAGATTTTCTGATCTCCCGTATAGTATCAAGGGATTTTGTTGCAAGGTTTACTGCCTCTCTTACGGTTCTTGCTGTTCCAATTCCACAGTTTAGCGTTATGTCAAATTCTTTTTTTGTCAAATCTAAAAATTCTTTTGCACTGTTTTTAGAGTTATCTGCAGACACTACCATAAAGTTGTCTCCTCCCATAAAGAAAGTCATAGATTTTCTTTCCAAAAAGAACTTGGACATTTTTGCATACAAATTAAAAATAATTGAAGAAATCTCATATGGTGACTTTACCTTGCGTCTTGATGTTAGATCTTCGACATCAAAGTGCATTATTGTGACCTTTTGATCAGATTTCCCGTCAATAAACCCATAGATGTTATGTTCCCTGTTCAAAACAACAGGTGTCTTTTTTCCCTCGTATGCCTTGATGTTCGCATCAAACGGGGTATCAGCATATCCAATAGACATTGACAGTTTTAGGGATGATGACTTTTCCAGTTTTTTCTGAAATTCTATGTGATCATCAAGTGTAAGGCCGTTTGTAACTGCAAAGAATTCATCAAATCTATTTGAGAACACAAGTGAGTTTTTTTCTGAAAACATCTTTTGTACTTGCCCGTAAAGATCGGCCTGAAGCATTTGCAATTCATGTTCTCTATCACTTCCAAGGGTTAACGTCCACGGTCCATATTCTGTTATTTTGATTATAGTAAGTTGAATCATTGTATTTTCTCCAATTCTTTTGATATTTTTAGAACAGCCTCGACTGCCCGCTCAGCCACAGGCCTTATTCGTGCGTGGGCATGTCGTTCCTGCATTCCTGGGCCCGAAATTCCAAGGGATACTGGTTTTTGGTATTTCAGTGAGAGTTCGGTAAGTGATTTTGCAGTTGCAGCCGCTATTACTTCATCGTGTTTTGTTTGACCCTTTATTATGGCACCCAAGGTAACTACACCGTCAACGTCTTTTTTCTGGAGTAGTGAATTTACAATTATCGGCATGTCATATGCGCCCGGTACCTTGCAAGAATACTTTACCTGCAATTTCAGGGATTTTGCCTTTTCCAGTGCCACATCAAGCATTCTTGATGTTATTTCCTCATTAAATTCCGCGGTGACTATCGCAATGTTCAACTAGTGCACCTTTGAGAATTCTAGTAACTCTTTTCCATCGATAAACGGAATGGCATTCTCTTTTGCAAACTTCATTGCTTTTTCAACTGACATTGCCGAATATGTCTGTGAGTCCATCATTTCACATATTGCAGTAACAGGAATTAGTTTTGCAAGCTCTGCTAGATAGACTGACATTTCGGTGTGACCTTGTCGGGTTGCAAGTAGTCCTCTTGACGCAAGCAATAACGGCACGTGACCCGGTGTCGCAAATGACGATATGAATTCACTTTTTACGTTGTTTGAGTTGTAAAGATTTGCCATTTCTTTTATCGTGAGCGCTCTGTCGTTATCTGTAATTCCAGTGTATGTCTGTTTGTGGTTAATAGATATTGAAAATGTTGGGTGATCGCCGTATGGCGCAGTGCCCATTATCATCTGTTTTGAGTCAGAATCCATATCAGTTGAATGGGATAGTATGTTATGCATGTATTGTAAATTAAGGGACTGTGCAAAAGAGTCCTTTAGTGCAATGCAGATGAGTCCACCTCCATGTTGGCGCATTTGGGATATGTGTTCTGGTGTGATAAATTGGGCTGCAACTACCATGTCAACTTCGTTTTCCCGTTTGCCGGAATCATAAAGTAATACAAATTCGCCTCGCTTAAGCGAGGTTATTGCCTCATCTAGTGTCATAACTAAAACTCGCCTGCAGTATAATTATAAAGTTTACTAAGATTATGGTAATTACCACTATTTTGGTAATAGTTTATTCCTATTTTAGAATATATTTGCCAAGAATATCAGTTTCAATATTAACCTTATCGCCAATCTTTCTTGTGTGAAAGTTAGTTACATCAACGGTATGCGGTATCAAACAAACTGATGCAAGGTTCTTTTGTACATCAACTACGGTCAGGCTTATTCCGTCAATTGCAATTGATCCCTTTTGCACAACAAACTTTGTTAGGTTTCTTGGTATCTCAAACCATATTTTAATTTCTTTGGGTTTCTTTTCAATTTTCTTTATTGTTCCCACTCCGTCTACATGACCAAGAACAAAGTGCCCTTCCATTCTATCTCCAACCTTTAAGCTTCGCTCAATGTTGATTACTCCACCCTCCTCTAGATTTCCAAGATCAGTTTTTTTCGTAGTTTCTTCTATCATCTCAAAATTACACCTTGAGTTTGAAATCCCAGTAACTGTAAGGCATACTCCGTTTAATGCAACACTTTGGCCTATTTTGAGTCCCCTAGCATGCTTGCCGAGATCAACTGTCATTTTTATAGCGCTCCTGTTGCTGGTCTTTTTTTCTATCTTGGTTACTTTGCCAATGCCTTCAATGATTCCTGTAAACAACTGTTGTTATGATGTAATATGGCTATAAATTGATTTT
>DATBQZ010000215.1:0-3059 GCA_036560565.1 Candidatus Nitrosotenuis sp. | reverse complement strand
AATAACATACCTGTTTGATCATCTGATCTAGTCAACCTTAACTCAGTAAATATGATAATATGATAAACTTCGCCTAGTTATGTATAATGATCATCCCTTACGTCTCATGGGAAGTAGCGCAGGAAGCTATGCAAGAGGCGTAGCTGCAATTCACAAAAAATACCAGTCTGCCATAAAACATGCAAGGACAAGGCAAGCAGTTCTGAATGCCTATTGGAAGCACAAGAAGGAATCTGAAAACTTGCTCGCAAAGCATCTCAAAGACGAGATGGGCGAAGTCAAACGCATCAAGGCAAAAATGGAATATAGATAAACGGAGACCGAAAGGACATACGTCCGAAATCTCCTACTCTTTTTGTATTATGCTTTGAGTCTGTACTGGTTCTTATCAAGCCTGTTTTTGGCAAAATCATAATACTCTGGGACGATCTCAAATCCGATATATTTTCGCTTTAGCATCTTGCTTATCACTGCCACCTGGCCTGATCCCAGGAAAGGATCAAACACTGCGTCTCCAGTCTTTGAAGAATACTGGATGATCTTCTTTATGATTTCTGCAGGAAGTTTGGTCGGGGTCTTTTTATCGCCAGTCCAGTATTCGCGCTTTATCTCCCACACGTCTTCTTTGTCCCTGTAGTGGAGACTGTGCCCGTCATCGGTCCTGTCTGTCTTTTTGAATCTCACAAACGGGTAGAACTTTCTTTTCTTCTCGTCCTTGCAGACGTAGATGCAGTGATAGTGCGACGTGACGTACTTTCTTGACGTGACTACGCCAAACTGGTATTTCCAAATTATGTGATTTACTGTGGTAAACCCAACACTGTCTAGTGCGTTTAAAATGTCCTTGAGGTTGTTCCACCCGGAAAAAACATACATGCTTCCGGATTTTTTTAGAATTCTAAACGCATCTGACATCCACTGGAGTGTAAAGTCGTAATAGTCCTTTTGCTTAATCTCATTGTACCCCTGCATCACCCTCGACGCAGTCCTGTTGTAGTTTTGCCTGGTCGCCTTAAAGTCAATCGCAAACGGGGGGTCTGTCACTATGAGGTCTATCTTGTTTGGCAAAATGGATTTCATTCCGTCGATACAATTCATGTTGTAAATCTTGTTAAATGAGATGTTTGTCAAGGCTACTTTTTGTCCTTTTGATCAGGTTCCGTATTATTACCTGGCATTTTTTCTGATATTGCCTTTTTTATTTCGTCGTCTGTTTTTGCGGCAAAGTCAATGCCAAGTGATTTTGCCATGAACTCCAGCTTCTGCCTTTCGTTTTGCACCGGGTTTGTTATGTTGATATTTGCATTTGTGATTCCTGAGATTTGATTCTGAATCTCCGACTTGGTCCTGTTGAATTCACCTACTGTCCGCCCAAGCTTTTTGGCTACGTCTGGGAGCTTGTTTGTGCCAAAAAGGGCGATTAGGGCCACAAGTACTATGATTACCCACTCGCTTCCCAAGATGTTAAGGACGTAATCCTGCATGGTTGATTTCTCACTTGTCGAAAAATAAAGTTTGGCACTAGTCTAGAACTGTCTAGCGACCACTGCACAATTATGCACAATCTAGTTAAAGATCATAAGACCTGATTCCATTTCATAGGGTTGAAAACACTAGTACTAGTCATGTCATTGTTGATCGTAAGCATGGCAATTGCACCTGCATTTGCCGTAGTCCAGACGTTTCAGACAGGCAAGACCTCCTACAAAAAGGGAGACATGATTACCTTTAGCGGCACGACCGATTCTGCACATGCAAACAAAATGGTCTCAATTAAGATCTATGGCCCTGATGGCAAATTTGTCACATTACTTGGCGGTTCCTCCGATTCAGACGGAATATTAAAAATTAATCCTGTAGATACATCTAAGGAAAAATACTCTGCCAAATTTGCACAAAAGGGAGTTTACAACGCAACTGCGTTTTATGACGACGAGCCAAACTACAAGGGCAAATTTACACTGTTTGATTATTCTGCCGACGGCTCTCCTGTGAGCCCGTCTGCGGCTGACTTGATGAACGGCCAGTCCACAACTACGCCCACTACGCCAACTACACCTATCACCCCTACCACCCCAACAACACCGCCATTACAGCCACCAACAACTGAAACACCAGAGGCAGAACCGCCAAAGACTGAAGAACCAGAACCTGTACCGCAAGAAAAGCCAAAAACAGTCATACCTGGATTCCCCGACCCTACCAAGGATCCTCAGACATACGTGGATAGATACAACCGCGATTTGGCATTTAATCACTGGTTTAACAAGTATTTCCCAGGCGAGTCCATCTATGATGTGGTGGGGCTACCTGATCCTGCCGATATGCCTGTCATAGTTCCAGGATTCCCAGACCCGACCAAGGATCCTCAGACATACGTGGATAGATACCAAAACGATTTGGCGTTTAAGGACTGGTTTAACAAGTACTTTCCGGGAAAAACAATCTATGAGGTGGTAGGACTGCCAGAGCCCCAGCCAATAGTTGGAGTCTGCGGCGAGGGAACAGTTCTGCAAAACGGAGTTTGTGTAGTTGAGCAAAAAAGCGGGGGCGGATGCCTTGTAGCTACCGCTGCATACGGGACAGAGCTTGCCCCCCAAGTACAGAGTCTAAGGGAGTTGCGTGACGGCATGTTGTTGAGAACTAGTTTCGGCTCTGCGTTTATGGATGGGTTTAACGCGTTTTATTATTCATTTAGTCCTACTGTAGCTGACTGGGAAAGGCAGAACCCGTTGTTCAAAGAGACAACAAAGGTTGCGCTGACGCCACTGCTTTCCTCGCTGTCCATACTGAATTACGCAAATATTGATTCTGAGCAGGATCTACTTGGATATGGTGCTGGAATAGTTCTGCTAAATATCGGAATGTATTTTGCGCTTCCCGCATTTGTCATACTGCAAATTAGAAAGCGATTTGCGTAAATTCCCTCAAATTTACAACGGAATTCATTCTTGTAAAAAAAATGCGTTGATTACATGACTGTCAAGTTCAAACGTGTTTTCCTGGTTCTCCCGCTAACTGACAGATCAGTCCATCATACTGACAAACTCATCCATAAA
>DATBQZ010000214.1:0-1519 GCA_036560565.1 Candidatus Nitrosotenuis sp. | reverse complement strand
AGGTGTCTCTCTTTGTTAAGCGATGAAAAAGCGGCAACGACTGGGACAGCACTTTTTACAATCGCAAAACATCGCAAAATCCATAGTTGAATCAGCCAAAATAACAAAAAACGACACTGTCCTGGAAATTGGAACCGGGCGTGGAATCCTGACCACACTGCTTTGTGCAAATGCAAAATCTGTGGTGTCTATCGAGGCAGACTCGGAATTATATTCCGATGCGCAAGTGCAGTTCTCCAATATACAAAACCTTGAGTTGATTCACGGCGACGGGTTCAAGTCAGACATGGAATTTACCGTATTTGTCTCAAATTTGCCGTACTCGCAGAGCAGAAAGGCAATAGAGTGGCTTGCGCAAAAAAAGTTCTCACATGCAGTGGTAATGATACAAAAGGAATTTTCTGACAAGCTGTTTTCAGAGTCCTCACATGAAATGCGGTCTATCTCAGTTATAGCAAATCACGCATTTGACATGGAATTAATCATTAATGTAGGAAAGGCCAACTTTAGTCCGCCGCCAAAGGTGGATTCCGTCGTACTATATCTGAGGCACAAAAATATCGTACCCAAGGAACTGATCAAAACAGTAAACCATCTTTTCTCATACAGGCGAAAAACGCTTGGGAATATTTTGAAACAATTTGGGCAGACAGTCCAGTCCACCAAACGACTGGAAGAATTATCGGGAGATGAAATCATAAAAATTGCAAAACAACTCACTCAGTGACACATATGCCCCGTCAGATGATACGTTCTTTTTTGCAGACTGCATCGCAGACGAGTCTGGCGACTCTGCACTTGAGATTGGAACGGGCTCAGGCTACCTTGGAAAGATTCTGCAGGAAAAATTCTCAGTCGTGGTTGGGACTGACATTAACCATTCTGCACTGAGAAGCCAGGACTACAAAATTCAAAATTCCGTGTGCTGCAAGGGCGCAGATGCACTGGGAAAGGAATTTGATCTTGTCATTTGCAATTTGCCGTATCTGCCATCTGATTCAGTCCAGGACATAACAACAGATGGCGGGCCAGAGGGACTGGTCATTCCACTTGAGATTATATCGTCTGCAGTATCGTGCGTGAAACCCCAGGGCAGGCTCTTGTTTCTCACCTCATCTCTTGCAAACTATCAGGTGCTAATTGAGAAGACAAGGTCTCTGGGATTCTCAGTTGTGATACTTGCAAAAAAGCAGCTGTTCTTTGAGGAGCTAATTGTAGTTAAGGCAGTAAAATTATCTTCTTAGGTTTGCCTTTGCCAGTGTGATGATTGCGTCAGTCATCTGTGCGGTGGTTGCACTTCCTCCGATATCAAACGTGACTGATTTTCCATCGTTGATTACTTGGTCTGTTGCCGCAAATATTGCGTCCTTGATGTGCTGTTCTCCCAAGTATTCTGCCATCCATGCGCCTGACAAAATGGACGCAGTCGGGTTTACCTTGCCTAGTCCCTTAAACGACGGGGCGCTTCCATGTGCTGCCTCAAACATTGCGTATCTATCCCCCATGTTTGACGAATACA
>DATBQZ010000213.1:0-6898 GCA_036560565.1 Candidatus Nitrosotenuis sp. | reverse complement strand
GATCTGGTTGGCTATATTGACGCAATTAAGGTTGCAAAAAAGGGAGTTGAAATGTTTAGAATAGAATCGTATTCTCCGGGGCAGTTATTGCAGGCAAAGCACGGAATTTTTTGCATTGATGAGCTTCCTGTACTGGATCCGAGAAAACAGGTGACACTGCTCTCTGTTTTACAGGAGGGGCGATACACCACGGGATCGTACCCAGTCATGTTTGAGCCAAAGACTGTCTTCTTTGCAACTGCAAATCCTATTGACTATACCCATTCTGGCAAAGTAATCGAGCCGCTATACGACAGGCTAAAGAGCCACATCCACACGCATTACCCGAGAACCATAGAAGACGAAATGTTCATCATTTTACAGGAGGCAAAAACCTCAAGGTGTGTAATTCCAGTTTTTGTACTAAAGACACTTGCAAGACTTGTTCAAAAGGCCCGCAACCATCCTGAGATAAACCAAGCAAAGGGAGTAAGTGTGAGATTTGGAATCCATGGACTTGAGCTGCTAGTCGGCGAATCTGAGCGAGTGCGCGCAATACCGAACCAAACCGTAGCAGTTCCGAGGCACTCTGACATGTATTGCCTAAACCAAATTGCAAAGTTTGAGCTATCCGAAATGGACGACACTGTTGAGAACCGCTCAAGAATATTTGAGGATCTGCTAGTTGACTCCATCAGGGAAACTTCGCTTGAATATGTTCAAGTCGACCCAAATATTCTGGAGTCAATCAAGCAGGAATTCACTCAAAGAACCCTTCAGGTATCGCAAAAAATCAACTGGAATGACGGGCAGGCGTCATACAAAAATCAACTGCAGCACTTTTCCGCCCTGAGTAATCTGGTGGATTCAAAGCTAGCTCAAGTCAAAGAAGAGCAGAAAAGCCTAGAGCAAAAACTAGCCGCTGTACACATAACAAACAAGAACATCATTCTAGATGAAACAGACGAGATAAAATCTGCAATCCTCGAAGTAATCCTTGACGGCCTGTGTTTTACCACGCCAAAAATAATAGACAAAAAAGAATCCGGATATGCAGTTGCGTAACATAGTTAATTTTGTGTATTATTCCACAACCGAGGAAAAAAAAGAAAAGAAGCCGGCCCAAAAACCAAGCGATACTGACCAAAAGACACTAGAGAAAATTATGCAGACTCTGGCAAACCAGTCAATGCGCGAAAAAAACATCAGCCTAGAAGAACTGGAAAGCATTCTTCAAAACGCGATAAACGAGCCGGGAAATGATCCCGCGCACACCATGTCTGTGGATGAGCCAAAAAACGACGACACAAAATCCATAACAAAATATCTAATTGAAAAAGGCTACCTGCGCGACGAAAAAAACTGGCTGACAAAGAAAGGATTTCTTGCAGTAGGAAACCAGATACTCCGCAATCTGATGAATGATCTTAAAACAGACGAGTTTGGCCTGCACGAAACAAAGAAAATTGGCTCGGGAACAACCGTTCTGGATACTAGCAAAAAATTTGAGATTGGAAATGATCTAAAGTTTCTCAATGTCCCAAGCACAATTCTAAACACCATACAGCGAGTTTCAAAAAACAACTCTGCCCTGAAATTTCCACTGGATATTGACATAGGTGACTTTGAAGAGTTTGAGACAGTTAACGACGTTAGGGCATCAGTAGTGTACTGCATAGACCTCAGTTCCACAATGAAGTCGTCACTTGCAAATTCCGGAATGAGCAGAATAGAGGCAGCTAAGAGGGCGCTGTGGAGCCTTTACATTTTAAACAACAAGTTCTTTCCAAACGATTCAGTATCGGTAATTGGATTTGCATCCATGGCCTCCGTGATTGATCCGTACGACATACCGTTTCTAAAAACATATGACGCAAACGACGACTTTTTGCACTATACCAACTATCAGGCGGCGTTTAGGCTGGCAAAAAAAATCCTGCAAAAAAACACAGCACAAAACAAGAGAATCGTACTGATAACTGACGGCCAGCCAAGCGCATGCTTTGTAGACACCGAGCACCAAAAGAACAAAATTCTCTCCGAAAAGCCGTACTCGAATTTTTATGTCCCAAGTGAATCCCTTCTATCAAAAATAAAGCAAGAGCGCAACATCAAAATTCACAACGACAAAAACAGCCTAGTCTATCTCTGTTACAAGTACAAAAAGGTCGATACCAAAGTACACGAGCAAACGCTTGCCGAGGCAAAAAAATGCAGGCGAGAAAACATTGAGATTGACACAATTGTGATAAGCGAGGAAACGGAGCTGCTGACGTATGTGCAAGAAATGGAAAAGGTGTTTTCCGGCCGCACATACCACATAAACCAAAACAACATGGACAAGGTACTGGTAATTGACTATCTGTTTAACACCAAGAAGATATTAAGTTCTAAAAACAACTGGAATTGAAATGGCTGACTTTGACAAAGAAAAGATAGTCGAGTGTCTCTTTAACCCAGACGTCTCTGCTGTTTTAGCCGAGCTTGAAAACGGTGGAAAGGAATTATCATATCTGGCAGAAAAAATTGGCGTCTCTGGAGATGAAATCAATAACAGACTGGCATATCTGATAGATTGCAGTCTTGTTAAAGTCGAGTCTTTGGTTTATTCAGTTGACACGGAAAAGCTTGCCAAAATAATGGAAGGCGACGAAAACTATGAAAACGTAATGGACGGACTAACAAAACTAGACAGCTATCTTAACTGAGCCTTTTTCCTGCTTTTTAATGCAAAAATACCTGCAACCACGACACCTACAAATCCTGAAAGTATGAACATCTGCCCGAGATAGTTTAATGAAATTATTATCTTGTCTGGCATGTGGGTAAGCCCTATGATTGCGCGTACCTCTGTCTGCTTTTCGTTTTCCAATTGCAGCCTGTAGGTTCCTTTTGCCGGAATGGCAAATTCCTCTTCGGTGTTTTTCTGCTCAATTTTCTTTGTAGATATGATTTGGTTGCTTGGATCAAATAATTTTGCAACCAGACTTGCGTCGGAAAATCCCTCTGACTGGACAACAAACACCGCAGTATCGCTAATCGCTGGGTCTAGTTCCTTTGTCACCTGGATTGGCGCAGTGCCGTTGAGGATTCCCTCGTTATACGTAACATCTTTGGCCACAAGGCTTGCGCCATAGTACGACATTACCATGCCTGCTGCCACTAGAAAGCCTGCGATTAAAATGACAATGTGCGATTTTTGCATTATTTATCGAAGTTTGTACGCTCTATATTGGATTAACGCTCTGGTTTGGGTTGGATCTGTATTTCGTGGCTTTTCTGAGAAATTTAGCCTAGGCTAAGAAATTTAGCCTAGGCTAACTTTTAAATAGAGAAAAGCCGTAATTTGTCTAGTAACGTCTTGAAGCGCTTCTCAAAAATGTTATTTATCCTAGTAGTAACTGCGGTTTTGACTACGTTTTATTTTGCATATCCAAATTCCAGCAATGCAAACACTGGGGAAAAAACATTCCTTTCCCATAATGGCGCAGTGATTAAAACCACTGGGGAGGTTTTGGATCCCGTTTATTCAGCTCAGACTTTGAAATTTGATCCGGACAAATATTTGAGGGAGTTCAACTATGGCCGGGTATCAAAGCTAGCTGACGGCACGACGCTGCGCGAATTTACAATAATTGCAGAAGATGACAAAATGATGGAAATCTCCCCCGGTGTGTTCTATAACGTATGGACGTTTAATGGAACTGTCCCAGGTCCGACAATTAGGGCAACGGAAGGAGACCTTGTGAGAATACACTTCATAAATAATGGCACCCGTTCGCACACGATGCACTTTCATGGGGAACATCCTGGCGAAATGGACGGCGTCTTTGAAATTGTTGGAGCTGGTGGCGGCCGATTCACATACGAGTGGATTGCAGGGCCAGTCGGCGTTCATCCATATCACTGCCACGTGATGCCTCTTGAGGAACATATCATACACGGCCTGTATGGCGTTTACATTGTGGATCCAAAGGAAGGCAGGCCTCCTGCAGACGAAATGGTCATGGTACTAAACGGATTTGACACTGACTTTGACACTGAAAACAACTTTTATGCGGCAAACACAATTCCGTTCTACTATCAGCACCACCCAATCCAAATTGCGACAAATCAGCTAATCAGGGTCTACGTGGTGAACATGGTTGAATTTGATCCAATAAACAACTTGCATCTGCACGGGAACCTGTACCATTACTATCCAACTGGAACTGATACCGTCCCGTCTACTTTTACTGACATGATCACCCTTTCGCAAACGGAGCGTGGAATAATGGAATTTAGCTATTCGTATCCTGGAAAATACCTGTTTCACGCGCACAAAGTAGAGTTTTCAGAGAAGGGCTGGACTGGATTATTCCTGGCAAAGGACGCGGAGAAATAACACGCCATGGAAGAACAGAAAAGATCAAAGGCAAAGCTAGTTGCAAGTGGACTGATTCCGTTTAGCTTTCTAATTGTGATGCTTGCATACATTGTTGGCCCCGGCTCTACTATGATTGATCTTGGAGTGCCGCTTCCGGAGCTGACAATCGAAAAAATCAACTTTATCGAATCTGAAATACTAGTAACTGTACGAAACACGGGACCAATCCCAGTTGACGTGACACTTGCAGATGTAAATGACAGAATTCAGCCTGCTGCAATAGAACCTGACAAGCATTTGGAAAGATTTGAAACTGCACTAGTGAAAATTCCATTTAGCTGGAACGAAGGAGAACCATACACGGTAGGACTCACGACATCTGACGGAACTAGATTTGAAAAAGGTGTATCTGCAGCAGCGCTTGCACTAAAACCAAACTCGGAAACTGTGGGATTTTTGTTATTGATTGGAACATATGTTGGAGTAATACCAATTTTGATTGGCCTGATGTGGCTTCCATTCATTAGAAAAATCAGCAATCAAAAGTACATCTTTTTCTTGGCGCTGACTGTCGGGTTGTTGCTGTTTCTGGGAATAGACGCAATTGTGGAGGCACTTGAGGTTTCCTCAGAAAATCTTGCGGACGCGTTTAACGGTCAATTGCTAATTGCCACAACTGTCCTGATCTCGTTATTTGGTCTGTATTATGCGGGGGAACGACTGACAAAAAAATCAAGCCTTACGAAACTCGCAAATCCGTACTCTGTAGCATTGATGATCTCAATTGGAATTGGCCTTCACAATCTTGGGGAGGGACTTGCAATTGGAGCGGCAATAGGACTGGGCCAAGTGGCACTGAGCACATTTTTGATAATTGGGTTTGCGCTGCACAACACCACAGAGGGAATTGCGATTGCGGCGCCAATTGCAAAGGAAAAAACATTCATTCGAAAAATAATTGGACTTGGATTGATTGCGGGGGTTCCTGCAATTTTTGGCACCTGGGTTGGAAGCTTTGTCTATTCCCCATTTACATCCGTTATCTTTTTGTCAATTGGCGCGGGAGCCATCTTCCAAGTAGTGATAGTGCTGTCAAAGTGGCTTAGGGAATACGACAAAAACTTTTCAAGCACTCCTGTAATTGCAGGAATTGCAATCGGCATGCTGATAATGTATCTTACCGGAATCCTAGTCTAAAACGGCTCCGGGTGTATGGTTATGACCGCATTTTTAAAATGACTTCGTATTTTCTGCTCTATCTGAGATGTCAAGTCGTGGACACTTTCAATTGAGAGGTCCTTGTCAAATGAGCAGTCAATGTCAATTTTTAGCAGATCATCAAAATACAGAGTTACTATGTTCCCAATTTTCTTTATCTCGCTGTATTCCTTTAGGAGCTCAAGTACCTTTTGGTCAGTTTTCTTATAGTCTGACTTGAGGGTAGTCGGTATTGCAATGTGCGGCTCTAGGTGAATCGTGACATGGTTGATATCTGGAATGGCTGCGAAAATTTTCTGCTCTATTGCCTCTGATATTTTATGGGCCTGCTCCAGGTTCATCTCCCTGCTTACCATCACGTGCAGGCTCACGTAACGCATTTGGTCTGAGGCGTAATAGCTCACATTGTGCACGCCCATAACGCCTGGGACGTCTGACGCGATCTCGTAAATTTTTGAATCCTTTGGAACGTCCTTCCAGCTTGGCTCAAAATGAATTGTAATTTCCGAGTTTGTGATCTCTTTTTTGATGTTTCTCTCAACGGTGTCGCTTATTTCATGCGCCCTCTCAAAGCTCACGTTTCCTCGAAGCGACATTGTGATATCTGCAAAGAACATGTCCCCTGACCTTCGCATTAAAACCGAACCAACATCAAGCACCCCTTGGGTGGCAAGCGTAATCTCCCTGACTTTGCTTACTAATTCGGGTGAAATTATGTCAGTCAAGTCAAGCGCAGTTCTGCGGATTAGCTTTAGGCTCAAAAATACAAGAAACATCCCAAGGACTAGCGCCGCAACAAAGTCTCCGTCGTGAAAACCAAATGACACCAGAATTATTCCTGCAATGACAACCAGTGTGGAGCCAAGATCCATTGCAGCATGATAAAAGTCTGCTTTGAGTGTGACGCCACCAACTTTCTTAATTGATCTGTTCAAAAGTACTATCCTAAAGATATCCGTGCAAATAGTGTAGAGAGCGGCAATCAGAACAAGTGTAGTGGGAAATGCTGACGGCGGAGGACTCTGAATTCTGATTATAGCTTCAACAATAAAAAAACACGCAATTAGAAATATTGCTATTCCGCCAATCAGTCCTCCAAGCGACTCAATTTTTCCATGACCATACGTGTGGTCTGCATCTGGGGGCTTTATCGCAAACCTTGCCGCCAATAACAACACCACCGTAACAATGCTATCAAGTAACGCATGAATGCTGTCGGTGAGCAGTGCAAGGCTGTTTGAAAAAATGCCGAAAACAAGTTCCACTGCAAATGCAGAAAGTATTGCAAACAGCGATAACTTTAGGGTTCTAGTCCTTTGAACAAACATCTGGCAA
>DATBQZ010000212.1:0-7496 GCA_036560565.1 Candidatus Nitrosotenuis sp. | reverse complement strand
ATATCTGATGGAATACCTGAGGATTTTTCAAGAAACACCATAGTTGTACAGTACAACAATATCGAACAGCTAGAATCCGCCATATCAAAAAACAGGGACATTGCAGGAGTGATAGTGGAGCCAGTGCTTGCAAACATGGGGCTGGTACTGCCGCAGAAAAACTATCTTAAAGAAATGCACAAAATCACAAAACAATACAACATCCCATTAATCTTTGACGAAATAGTAACGGGGTTCAGACTAGGATATGGCGGCGCGCAGGAATATTTTGGAATCAAACCTGATATCACAACACTTGGCAAGGCACTAAGCAACGGATTTGTAATATCTGCAGTAGGGGGCAGACGAGACATAATGGATCAGCTTGCGCCAGACGGCAAAGTTTACGAGGCAAGCACGTTTGCCGGAAACCCCGTGTCAGTTGAAGCGGGAATCGCTTCCATCAAAACAATGATGGCATTAAAGAACAAACTCTATCCAAAACTAGAGCAATACTGCAACATACTATCTAGGACAATAAGTGAGCTTGCAGATGACATGCAAATTCAGCACCAACTAAACCACATCAGCTCAATGTTTCAAATCTTCTTTACTGACTCTCCAGTAACTGACTACAAGACATCCAAAAAATCAGACACTAAAAAATTCCACAAATTCTTCCACCATCTGCTAAAACAAGGAATATTCATTCCGCCGTCCCAGTTTGAAACTGCGTTTTTCTCGTACTCCCATACAGAAAATGATATTGAAAAAACAGTTGATGCCTACAGGCACGCACTAAAAATGGTGAAAAATTGAAAAAATACATTCTCGGTACCAGGGGAAGCCAGCTATCCATATCCCAGACAAACTGGGTCATATCGGAACTTAAAAAAAACAATCCAGACTGTGACTATGAAATAAAGACGATTCTAACAAAGGGCGACACCGATGCACGACCGTTATTTACTATTGATCAAAAAGGAATCTTTGAAAAAGAAATTGACAAGGCAGTTGCAAATAAAGAAATTGATTTTGCAGTGCATAGCCTAAAGGATGTCCCATCAATACTGATGGATGGTCTCATACTTGGATGCGTCCCAAAAAGAGAAGAGGTAAATGACATCTTTATATCAAAAAACAATCACACCTTACAAACAATTCCAGCAAACTCCATAATTGGCACAAGCAGTCTGAGGCGTGCAGTGCAGGTGAAAAGAAAAAGACCAGACCTTGACGTGCGACCAATTCGCGGAAATGTAGAATCCAGAATCAAAAAAGTACAGGACGGAAAATTTGATGGTGTAGTTCTTGCACAGGCAGGAATAAACCGAATCGGAATTGACGTAAATCACTCCAAATTATCAACAGCTGACTTTCCACCATCTCCAGGACAGGGTGCGCTTGGCATAATCTGCAGGACAGACGACAAGACAACCCTGTCAATGCTAAAGACGATCGAGGATCCTGATTCCCGAATTGCAGTCGAATCCGAACGTGCACTTTCAACCTTTGTGGAATCGGGGTGCAGGTTCCCAGTCGGCGCACACGCACAAGTAAATGGATCTGGCATGAGCCTTGTTGTAGTGGCATATTCAATTGATGGAACAAAGTCAATCATAGTACAGCAAGATGGCTCAAGGGCTGACCCGTATGGTTTGGGCAAGTCCGTTGCAGAGGAACTGATACAAAAAGGTGTAAATGAGCTTGCCGTAGACTGGAGAGAAAAGCTGGAAGAATGGAACAAATGACAGGAATAGTATATCTAGTTGGGGCAGGACCCGGGGATCCAAAACTAATCACATTACGCGCAGTGGAACTAATCAAATCTGCAGATGTAGTTCTGTATGACAGGCTGGTAAGCAAAAAAATCATCGCAATGATTCCAAAGAGGGCAGAAAAAATCTACGTAGGCAGAGACGTAGGAGACGACTACAAGCACCAGGACAGTACAAATGATCTGATGGTAAAATATGCAAAATCAAACAAAAATGTGGTCAGGCTAAAGGGAGGGGATCCATTCATCTTTGGGAGGGGTGGAGAGGAAGCAGAGTACCTAAGAAAATACAAAGTAAAGTTCGAAATCGTTCCGGGGATAACGTCTGGAATTGGCTCTGCGATTTATTCTGGAATTCCACTGACTCATAGAAAATATTCCTCATCTGTCGTGTTTGTTACAGGACACGAGGATCCGGGAAAAACCAAAGATGCGGTAAAGTGGAAGCAACTTGCAAAATCCGTTGAAACCATAGTGATAATGATGGGCTTGTCTAGAATTGGCACAATATCAAAATCACTAATTGCGGGAGGATTATCAAAGAACACGCCAGTCGCTGTAATCCAAAACGGCACTACGGAAAATCACAGACTGGTCGTCGGCACAATATCAAATATCGAGAAAAAGATCAAGCAAAACAAGATCATACCGCCCTCAATAATTATAATAGGAAACGTAGTAAAACTACACAAAATAGTTGGGTGGAAAAATTGATTTCAGGAAAAACAATAGCAATCACAAGAACAAAGGACGATGCAAAGGAATTCATCCAGCTTGCATCGCAAGAAAACGCAATCCCAATACCACTTCCCACAATCGAACTAGTCAGCAAGGGAGAAAAGATAGCAGATGACTTTTTAGATTCAATCAAAGAGTTTAATCCTGATTATTCCGTGTTTATGAGCCCAAAAGCAGTCAAACTGCTCTTTGATGTTGCAAAAAACAACTCTAAACACCACGAACTGCAGCTGGCAGTTGCAAACACATCTGTAGTTGCAGTGGGTCCAAAGACGAAAGAGGCACTCGAATCAGAGGGAATAAAGGTAAACCACATGCCAAACCGGTACTCATCAGTTGGCGTAGGAGAATCCTTTACCAGGCTAAACGCAGTTGGGAAAAAAGTAATCATACCGCGAAGCGGCGCATCAACTGAATTTTTGGCAAACCTTTTGGAAAAAATTGGGCTTGTAGTAAAGGAAATCTATCTCTATGACGTACAGGCATCCTCTGATCACTCCCAGTGGCGGGAATTCACGGAATTATTTTTGCAAAACAAAATCGACGGAATAGTATACACCAGCGTATCATCAGTTCAAGGATTCTTTGAAATCATGTCGCATATGTGTGAGAAAAAAGATCTCTTGAAAAATCTGGAAAAAATTCAGATCGTTGCAATCGGACCGTTCACCGCAGAGGAATTGAAAAAATTTAATGTGCAAACAAAAATTGCAGACGTGCATACTGTGTCTGGCGCATTTGATGCGATGAAAAATATTTTTTCATTAGCTTAAGCTATGTTAGCTAGACCTACTCCGACGCACAACTAGTAATCAATGTAAAATCTATTTATAACATAACGGAGTTGTGTAATGCATGACTACTGAAAATCTAGAAATGGATTATTCAAAATATGATTTTAAAGATTCAACCGAACTATACGTCCATCTTGCAAAAAAAGGACTGACAAGAGAAACCGTCATAGAAATTAGCAAGCTCAAAAATGAACCACAATGGATGCTTGATTTCAGATTAAGATCTTACGATGTTTTCATGAAAAAGCCGATGCCAACATGGGGTCCAAATCTTGGCGCAATTGATTTTCAAAATATCTACTATTATGCAAAAGCTTCTGAGAAAAGCGAGAAAAGCTGGGATGATGTTCCAGAAAATGTCAAAAAAACATTTGACAAGCTAGGTATTCCAGAGGCAGAAAAGAAATTCCTTGCAGGAGTAGGCGCACAATACGAGTCTGAAGTAGTGTATCACTCCCTAAGAGAAGACTTGGCAAAGAAAGGCGTTATTTTCCTTGACACTGAAACCGCACTAAAAGAGCACCCGGAGATTTTCAAAAAATACTTTGGCAAAGTAATTCCGCCTGAGGATAACAAATTTGCAGCACTAAACTCTGCAGTGTGGAGCGGCGGATCTTTCATCTACATACCACCGGGAGTCAAAGTCGACATGCCACTACAAGCATACTTTAGAATTAACGCAGAAAACATCGGCCAGTTCGAAAGAACACTGATCATTGCAGACGAAGGATCAGAGGTCCACTACATCGAAGGATGCACTGCACCTGCATATTCATCAGAATCATTACACTCTGCAGTGGTAGAACTAGTTGCACACAAAGATGCCAAACTAAGATACACCACAATCCAAAACTGGTCAAGTGATGTGTATAATTTAGTAACAAAGCGAGCATATGCGTACGAGGGAGCAAAGGTAGAGTGGATTGATGGAAACATTGGAAGCAAAATCACAATGAAGTATCCTGGAATTTATCTACTTGAACCACATGCACACGGCGAAACTCTTTCAATTGCATTTGCAGGAAAAGGACAGCACCAAGACACCGGAGCTAAAATGGTACACCTGGCATCTGACACCACATCTAGAACCACATCAAAATCAGTAAGCAGGCTAAACGGAAGATCAACATACAGAGGACTACTCCATGTGGCAAAGGGCGCCAAAAACGTAAAGGCATCAGTTAGATGCGACGCATTACTCCTTGATGACACATCAAAGACTGACACTTATCCATACATGGAGATCAACCAAGAAGATGCAACCGTAACACACGAGGCAACCGTTGGAAAAATCGGAGACGAACAAATATTCTATCTAATGACTAGGGGATTCACAGAAGAAGAGGCACTTACCCTGATTGTAAACGGATTCATGGAGCCATTCACAAAAGAGCTCCCAATGGAGTATGCAGTAGAGCTAAACAGACTCATAAAACTAGAAATGGACGACTCTGTAGGATAAACTCCTACCTTTCCTTTTTTGAACGGCCATGCAAGCACTATCAACAATCACAACAACTCACGTCGATGATATTTCTGCATCAAAAAGTGAACCAGACTGGCTAAAACAATATAGAAAAAATTCTTTTACCATCTATCAAAGCTTACCACCCGAAGTATCTCCATTATACAACAAGTACACCGATGCAAAGAGGATGGATCCTACCCAAGTGTCCCTCTCACTAAGCTCCGAGAACGCAATCTTTGACTCATTAAAGCCAAGACTGCAGGAATTAGAATCAGAAATCCATATCATACAGATTGGCTCTAACATTTTTCGAATCCACGTCCCAGAAGAACTAAAGTCAAAGGGACTGGTGGTAACATCAATCTATGATGCGATAAAGACAGATGGTGACACCATTCGAAAAATTCTTGAATCAAGCAACCCCAACGAGGACAAGTACACTGCACTAAATAACGCCGCGTTTAACTCTGGGATATTTATCAAAATTCCAAGAAACCTCATTTTAGAAAAGCCAATTCATGTGGTAGCATCAGTGTCTCCTGACGGAACATCTGCGATTTCAAAAAATATCATTATAGCCGAAGAATCAAGCAAGGCAAGCATCGTGCAAGAGCTGTATGCACCAAAATCAAGCAAGCAGCAAGCATATCTTGAATTAATGACAATCAACGCGCACGCAAACAGTCAACTGTACCTGACATCATTTCAGGCAATGGACCAAAGCGCAGTCAGCTTTTCCACACGAAACTGTACCTTATTCAAAGATGCAAAGGTAAACTCGTACCTTGGGTTGTTTGGCTCAATGCTGTCTAGATACAGGACCCATTATTACCTAAACGGAGTAGGCGCATCTGTCCAAGATGCCGAGGTCGTATTTGGGAACAACGAGCAGTCATTTGACATATCTGCAAATCTGATTCACCAACAACCGTCCACCGAAGGACAGGTGGTGCAAAGGTCTGTCCTCAAAAACAAATCAAAATCATTGTTCAAGGGAATGATCAAAATAATGGAGACTGCACCAAAATCAAAATCATTTCTGTCTGGCCGCTCCATTCTATTAGACAAGGACGCAAAGTCTGATGCCATTCCAGGACTTGAAATTTTAACAAACGATGTCAAGGCGACACACTCTGCATCCGTTGCACAAATAGATGAGGAACAAATTTTCTATCTTGGGACTAGATGCCTTGATCGCTCTGATGCAGAAAAAATAATCGTCGAAGGATTCCTAGAGCCGATGTCCCGCGTAATGTCATACCAGGTAAGGGCGTGGATTTCATATTTGATAGAATCCAAGTGGCAGAACCGAGACCTGGTCATAAAATCAGACGAGCAGCTAAAATCAATAGTGGAAGTAGAGGAAGTAAGATACAAAGAAGCAGACCAGCTTGAAACCCACTACAAGTACCGGTGAATATCTTGGCAAGCTGGATTAAAGCATGCAGTAAAGACCAAGTTGGAAATAATGAAATGTTCAGTTTTGATCACAAAGACAAACAACTTCTCATAACAAATCTAAACGGAAAAATTTACGCGACGGACCGAATCTGTACGCATGCAGAAGCGGACCTGTCTTCTGGATTTCTAAGCGACGAGGGAGTAAGGTGCCCGTTACATCTTTCTGTTTTTAATTTGGAGACTGGCAAGCCCCTCAACCCACCTGCAGAGGAGCCGCTAAAAACGTACAATGTTAAAATAGATCAAAACGAGATTTACGTTGAGGTATAGCAATGCAGACTGCAATTTCTATTGAAAAAATTCGAGAGGACTTTCCCATTCTAAAACGAAAGGTGCGAAACGACAAACAGCTAGTGTACTTTGACAATGCCGCGACCTCACAAAAACCAATTCAGGTAATCAATGCAATTTCAGACTTTTACACAAATCACAATTCAAACATTCACCGAGCCGTCCATGCACTTGCAGAAGAGGCGACAGAGGCATACGAGATAACGCGTGACAAGGTTGCCAAGTTCCTCAACATCAAGGACAGGCAGGAGATAATCTTTGTCCGTGGTACGACTGAGGCAATCAATTTAGTGGCGTACACCTGGGGCAGACAGAACGTAAAGTCAGGCGATATCATAGTTACAACAGAATATGAACACCACAGCAACATTGTCCCATGGCAACTACTAACCCAGGAAAAGGGTGCCAAGCTAGAATACATTGGAGTAAACGATGACGGCGAACTGCTCCTAGACCAGCTTGACACCTATCTTGCAACCGGCAAAGTAAAGCTAGTCGCCATAAGCCAGATGTCAAATGTGTTGGGTACCATAACTGACATGCCAGAGGTGATGAGAAAATGCAAAAAGGCAGGAGTAAGGGTACTAGTTGACGGCGCACAGTCCGTTCCGCACATGAAAGTTGACCTGCAGAGTCTTGGATGTGACTTTTTTGCGTTTTCTGCACACAAAATGCTGGGCCCAACAGGTGTTGGCGTTTTGTGGGTAAGAAAGGAACTACTGGAACAAATGATCCCGTTCCACGGTGGAGGAGACATGATACGCGAGGTCCACAAATACGAAACCACTTGGAATGACTTGCCATACAAGTTTGAGGCAGGAACTCCAAATATTGCAGACGTGATTGGGTTTTCAGCGGCACTGGACTATCTGAGTAATTTGGGGATGGACTTTGTAAGGAATCACGAAATCGAGATAACAAAATACGCGCTTGAAAAAATGTCCGCAATCAAGGGACTCAAAATTTACGGAACAAAGGACATCTCAAA
>DATBQZ010000211.1:0-4385 GCA_036560565.1 Candidatus Nitrosotenuis sp. | reverse complement strand
CCGTCTCTTTTGAAGAACTTGTGTGGATTTACTCTCACTCTAACAATTAGATCTCCGCTTTGTCCATGCGGTATGGATTCACCTTCACCGTTTATGACATAATCTCCATTATCTATTCCAGGCGGAATGTCAAACGACATGTGTTTTGTACCCTTGGTCTTTCCAGTCCCCTTGCATGATGAGCACGGTTTTGATATGATTTGCCCTTCACCACGACATTTGGTACAAGGCTGCACTGTAACAAACGTTGAAAATCCCATGTTTCGTGTCATTCTTACCTGCCCTTGTCCCCTACATGCGGAGCATGTTTCTGGACGTGTCCCAGGTGCACAGCCGGATCCTTTGCAGGTATCACAGTCAATATTTTTTCTAATGTCAATATCAATTCGCTTTCCACGGAAAACATCGTCAAGAGCTATGTTTGTCTCATACAGAATGTCTTGGCCTTTCTGTCTTGCAAATCCACCAAATCCCCCTGAACGTCCAAAAAGATTTTCAAATATGGAATCAAAGCCGCCAGAGCCAAAATTAGAGAAAACGTCGTCAAAGTTAGTTCGTGCTCCCTGAAAGATGTCTTCTCTTGAGTATCTGCCATCAACTCCCTCATGCCCATATTGGTCGTAGATTTTTCGCTTTTCAGGATCCGACAAAACAGCATATGCTTCGGAAATTTCTTTAAAGTGCTCTCCGGCCTCTGGGGATTTGTTTCTATCAGGATGAAATTTTAGCGCCATCTTTCGGTATTGGGATTTTACTGTTTCTTGGGAATCAGTTTTTGAAACCCCCAATACTTCATAATAATCTCTTTTTGAAGACATGTTGCTATTTTGTTAAATGATGCATTAATTGTTAATTTTTTGTGTCTGTGCTCTGCGTGTTTTGTTCTGGATCTCCAGGATTCTGAGAAGCTTGCTCTTGAGCGGGTTGGGATACGTTCTTGTAGAGTTCCGTCGTCACTTGGTTCACAATTGCCTTTAGCGCATCAAGTTTTGGTTTTATTTGATCTGCGTCCTTGTCCAAGACTTCCTTTAGTTCCTTGACTGCATCAGATATCTTGATGCCCTGCTCTTGCGTGATTTTGTCCTTTAGATCTTGGCTTATTAGTTTCTCAGTTGTGTAGACAAAGCTCTCCGCCTCATTTTTTATGTCTATTGCTTCTTTTTTCTTTTTATCATCTTCTGCAAACTTTTCAGCATCTTGTTTTAGCTTGTCAATTTCGTCCTTTGATAGTTTAGAGCCGGCCTGAATTGTTATTTTTGCCTCCTTTTTGGTTCCAAGATCTTTTGCAGTAACATTTAGGATTCCGTTTGCATCAATGTCAAACTTGACCTCGATTTGCGGAATACCGCGAGGTGCTGGAGGAAGTCCAGTAAGATTAAAGCTTCCAAGTGAAACATTATCAGCGGCCATTGGTCTTTCACCCTGTACTACATGAATTGTAACGGCAGTTTGATTGTCTGCTGCAGTGGTAAAGATTTTGGTTTTTGATGTTGGTATGGTAGTGTTTCTTTCAATCAATGGTTCTCGCAGACCACCAAGTGTCTCAACTCCAAGTGTAAGCGGGGTAACATCTAGCAACACTATATCGCTAGTTACATCTCCTGCAATGATTCCTGCCTGGATTGCCGCGCCTACTGCTACTGCTTCCATTGGATCTACTCCAGATTCTGGATCTTTACCTATCACCTCACCGACAAATTTCTTTACCAGTGGAATTCTTGTTGGTCCACCAACTAGAACAATCTTTGATACATCTGATGTTGAAATCTTGGAATCCCTTAATGCGTTGTCAATTGATGTGCGGCATCTTTCAACTATTGGTCTGATCAGTTCTTCGAATTTAGCTCGAGTTAGTTTGATTTCCAGATTTTTTGATCCAGATGCAGGATCATGAAATATGAATGGAATGTTGATGTCAGTTTCCATTACGGTTGAAAGTTCAATCTTTGCCTTTTCTGATGCCTCTCTGATTCTAGTCATTGCCGTGCTATCACCGGTAAGATCCACACCGGTTGTTTTTCTGAATTCATTTGTTACATAGTCAATTAGGATTTTGTCCATGTCGGTACCGCCAAGTTGAGTATCGCCAGATGTACTTAGCACTTCGAAAACTCCCCCACCCATTTCCATTATGGTAACATCCAAAGTTCCGCCGCCAAGATCAAAGACCAGAATTTTCATTTCTTGTCCTACCTTGTCAAGACCAAAGGCAAGCGATGCTGCTGTTGGCTCGTTGATTATTCTTACAACCTCTAGCCCCGCAATTGTTCCTGCGTCTTTTGTTGCCTGTCTTTGATTGTCATCAAAGTAAGCTGGAACGGTTATGACTGCCTTTTCTACTTTTTCGCCGAGAAACGCCTCGGCATCCTTTTTGATTTTTTGCAGAATAAACGAGGAGATTTGCTGCGGTTTGTACTCTTTTCCTTGGATTTTGAACGTGTGATCGCTTCCCATTTTTCGTTTTGCTGCCACGATTGTATTATCGGGATTAGTTACGGCTTGTCTTCTTGCAGGCTCGCCAACTAAGAGCTGGCCATCTTTTGTAAATGCGACGACGGACGGAAAGGCCTTGCCTCCGATTGAAGTACCCTCTGCTGCTGGAATAAGGGCCGGTTTTCCTCCCATCATTACAGCCGCAGCAGAATTACTTGTTCCTAAATCTATACCGATTATTTTTGCCATATTTTCACCATTATTTTGATTATTGTTTTTTTGATATTTCGACTAGTGTCGGTCTAATTGTCCTTTTATGAGAAATATATCCTTTCCTGATTTCTTTGGTGATTGTATTTTCATCCAAGCTATCATCTACTACAACTGAGATGGCCTCATGAAGATTTGGATCGAATATTTCACCAAGGGCGGTAATTGGAGACACATTATATTCAGTTAACAGACTATCAATATTTTTTAGTATGGAATCAAGTCCCTGCGCGTTAACGTTTTCTTTTATGAGAATGTCCTTTGCTCGCGTTAGATCATCGTAAATTGTTAGAAACTTCAGTATGAATTTGTCAAATTTGTCGTTGATGCCATTTTCTATGTCGTTTTTAGTTTTCTTTTCTAGATTCAGAAAATCTGCAAGCGATCGTTTTAATTTGTCATCAGACATGGTAAGAAGTTTTTGCGTTTCTTCCAATTTGTGAGTTAATTCCTCAATAGTTGGTTTTGGCTCCAGCTCAGCATATTCTCTATCGAATTCATCTACTGAAATATTTTGTTCGTTATCGTCGGAACTGTACAATCAAGATGTTTTTTTGCAAACTAGTTTTATTCTTTGTGTGTTATTTCACAGAGAGGGTTTCCCTTTATTATGATAAGATCGTTGTCCTGTTTTTTGCGAAGGCTTTCATAGTCAGATTTTGAGCAAATGACCAAAATTGTTGTCTTGTCATTGTGAAATAAATCCAAATTAGGATCAGAATATGCCTCTACATCTCCAATATAGTCTCGGAGTCTTGTGATGAGGCTTTGCAGCATTTCGATTTTGTCGCCGCGCATTTCATGTTGGTCTAGCGACCAAGAGAGTGCAATTTTTGTTCGGCTTGCCTTCAAATCATTTTTCTTTAAAGTGGATCTGATTTCGTCAATCAATCTTTTAATGTAGCCGTCGACACCCTTGAGACTTCCATTAATTAAATACATCAGAGTATTTGCCCCCTCAAAAGACGTACCAAGCGAACGCAGATCGTACAAGCCGCTGACCATGTCATCTAGGAATATGTTTTGGAGTTCGTTTGATTTAAGATCGGCTTTTGTGTTATCATCTTGGGCAAACTTGCACACTTCAAGAATGCTACACAGGCCTGAGAATCTAGTAAGTACGTTTATTGCGTGAAAATGTTCTGCTGATGAAACGCCGACTATTGCTATTTCTTTTTTGTTGCTTGCCAGTAATGCGATAAGGTTTTGATCCTGTTTGTTGTTGTATGATCCAATAACTTTCGGCGGCTGGTTGCCCCCACCTAATGGATAATAATAATAAAAGATTGACTTTCCTGTCTCAAGTCCAGTAACATGCTCTAGTAGGGATACGTTTTCACTGTTGCCGCCAATTCCTGTTGGCAAATTGTATACCACTGAGCTTCCCTTTTTGAGTGAGGAAGTTGCATCCTTGAATTTTGAATGAACCTCGGTTTTTGTTTCTTGTCCAGTTTTTCTAATTCGTGGAGCAAAGAAGAGATACTGGGCCTTTGATATTGCCACGTCGATAGGCTCCATTGCCAAGAGTGGCTCGTCTTCTTTTAGAGAGGAGACATTCGGGTATGTTTTTGCAATTTCAGGTTTTAGACCTATTGCAGACTGGGTTGATTCATCGATAATTGATACATTAGCTCCGTGTATTGCCATCTGACAAGCCAAAGAATATCCCTCAGTACTTAACC
>DATBQZ010000210.1:0-2159 GCA_036560565.1 Candidatus Nitrosotenuis sp. | reverse complement strand
TGCTTTCTGTGTTGTAGAGAAACCCATGTTGAGAACGACAAAAGCTAAAGCGGCTGCTACGATTACGAATGCTATCATAACTATGGCAGACTCTACGCCTATGACTCCTCGATGAGATTTTCTATGTCCTTTTCTAATAAGGTTCATTGGATTTCTATGATGGTGTAACGGTATATCCTAGCGTGTGATCATGATGATCAAACATTGAATATGCATAAATTAACAATAATAGAGATTTTATAGATTTTTTATAGCTTTTAGCAAGTCATAGCCATTATTTGGTAATGTGGTTTCAGGATAGCAATTCAACATATATCCATTCTTAGCATTGTAAAATTGCCAATCCATGCAATCCCAGTCACTAAAATATGCGGTGTTATCATCCTGCCAATCAAATCCGTTTTTAATTCCCTTTTGTGGATAATCTGGACCTCTAACGAGATTAATCATGTTTTTTGAATAATCAACCTCTATTTCTGAATTTAATGAATTAGGATATAGATAGATTACTTTTGGATGATGAATTATGGCTTCATATTCTTTTTTTGTCACAAATTCATTATGCAACAAAATTATTTTTTCATATTTTTCAAGTATCTGAGGATTTTTGTCAATATCAATATCGTCAATTACCTGATAGCCTAAAAATTCTAGAATTCTAAACCCATTTCCACTTGCAGAATAGCTTTTTTCATAGATATTACTTATTGTAGCATTTGTGCATGAATCGCAATATCCAGCATAATAATCATGGATTCCTTTCCAATTATACGCACTTTGGGTAAAAATTGGATAAACAACTGCTACGTTTCCATCAGAACGAAGGCTGTCATAATCTTCGTAATAGTCAAGTTCAGGCATTTTAGTTTGAGTGTATGCCGAAAATGAATCTATTGGCACACTCTCAGAGTTAACATTTGTACTCAAAAAAGCCAACGCCAACAACATTGTGGCAGTGATACTAATTACAACGGCGTTAAGATGGGAATTAACCATATTTTTAATTCTAGTATTATATTAAAAATGGCAATCTGTTCAAACTAAAAACTCATAGATAGAAAAAAGATTGCTTGATCTAGTACTATTAGCCTAGATCAACTACAGGTGTCGTTATGTTTGGCACTAATCGTTCTACAGTTAGTGGTGATCCGGTTGGCAAAATTATCTCTGCTTTGATCATGTCAAGTGCTTGTGGTCGTTCGCTGCCTTTGTGAATAATGGCAACTATTGCGTGTTCGCCCTGGTCCAAGATTGAGTTGTCATTTCTATTAACAGCAAAATAGATCACTGCTTTTGTTGCTGTAGCTGCAGTACTACTGGTAACTGGGTTTACGTTGATATAGCCAGCACTTACTGCCGCAGTCATAGCGGTGGTCAGATTTGAATATGTTCCAGTTGATAGTGTACCTGTCATAATATTATCATATTCCACAGTACCGCTAAAATACTTGACAGCCATTGTTGTATTACCAAGATTTATTGACGCGCCACCTGATGCCACTTTGACTGGGATTGCAGTTACATTGAGCTTCCCAGTTGGAGACACATCTCCTGATGCTGTAACTTTACCAGCTATTTCTATGGCACTGCTTGATTCCTCTAAGCTTGATACGATTGCAGTTTTTGCTCGTTGTGTTGTAGAGAAACCCATGTTGAGAACGACAAAAGCTAAAGCGGCTGCTACGATTACGAATGCTATCATAACTATGGCAGACTCTACGCCTATGACTCCTCGATGGGATCGTCTATGCCCCTTTCTAACAAGTTTCATTGGATTTTTATGATTGTATAACGGTATATCCTAGCGTGTGATCAGGATGAACAGACGGGGTTGTCTGTAAATATTATTAAAAAATAAAAAATATAGATTAGCCTAGATCAACTACAGGTGTCGTTATGTTTGGCACTAATCGTTCTACAGTTAGCGGTGATCCGGTTGGCAAAATTATCTCTGCTTTGATCATGTCAAGTGCTTGCGGTCGTTCGCTGCCTTTATGAATAATGGCAACTATTGCGTGTTCACCCTGGTCCAAGATTGAGTTGTCATTTCTATTAACAGCAAAATAGATCACTGCTTTTGTTGCTGTAGCTGCAGTACTACTGGTAACTGGGTTTACGTTGATATAGCCAGCACTTACTGCCGCAGTCATAGCGGTGGT
>DATBQZ010000209.1:0-1762 GCA_036560565.1 Candidatus Nitrosotenuis sp. | reverse complement strand
TCACGTCTTGACTCATGCATTGCATTATTCAACTGCAGTCTTTGAGGGAATCAGATGCTATAACACGCCAAAGGGCTCTGCCATTTTCAGACTGCCAGACCACGTGGACAGATTATTCAGATCAGCAAAAATGTATTCAATGAAGATGCAGTTTTCAAAGGATCAGATAACAGATGGAATAATAAAAACAGTAAAGGCAAGCGGCCTTAAGGAATGCTACATCAGACCACTGGCGTATTACGGATACGGTACGATGGGACTAACCCCGACTCCAAACAAAGTAGATGTTTCAATCGCATGTTGGGAGTGGAAGCTTGGCGAATCAAAAGCAGGAAAATTGACAGGTGCAAGGTGTAAAATTTCAAGCTGGCTCAGGATAGACTCCAGATCACAGCCAATGCAGGCAAAGGCGGCATCAAACTATGCAAACGCGGCACTGGCAAGAGTAGAGGCCCTAAACAACGGATACGACGAGGCAATAATGCTAAACTATCATGGAAAAATAACAGAGGGTAGTGCAGAAAACATCTTTGTGATAAGAAATGGCGAAATCTTCACGCCGCCACTTACATCTGGAATACTGGAAGGAATCACACGAGATAGCGCCATCCAGATACTTCGTGCAAACGGACAAAATGTAATTGAAAGAGAGATTGACAGAGATGACCTTTATTCTGCAGACGAGATATTCATGACAGGTACTGCCGCAGAAGTAAAGTCGGTAGCTCAGGTAGATGGCATAACTATCGGAGACGGCAAAATTGGCAAGACCACAAAGCAACTGCAAAAATCATTCATGGATGTGGCAATGGGCCATGATGAGCGATTCGTTCACTGGCTAAAATATATCTAGAACACAGGTTTTTTAGAGATTTTACTATACAAAAACCATGGATTCTTGCTCGGTAGGCGGAAAAAGCGATGAAATTTGCTGGTTTTGCAAAAAAGGCAGGCATTCAGAATGCATGAAAGAAATTCCAATTGATGCAAAATCAGAAGGCCCCCATGACTGTACCTTCGATACCAAGATGATACCGTGCAAATGTGCCCACTGAAATACCACATACTTTGAGACCATACAATGAACCACAATACAGAATATTGGAACCAGTATTCGGAAAATTCTGATTCAAATTATAACGAAGAGATGGCAAAATTCATCCGAGATCTTGCCACATCATTGAGGGCTCAAAACGTACTTGAGGTCGGATGCAATTCTGGGAATGATTTAAAATTATTCCCACAAGAATTTGATGTTTCTGGAATTGATCCTAATGAAGCTGCAATTAGAAAGTCTAACCAAAATTTATCTCATTTTAAATTCAAAGTAGGATCAATTACGGAACTGCCGTTTGAAGATTCTTCCTTTGACTTTGTGTTTACAAGAAATGTTCTAAATTACATTGACGACTCATACATGGAAAAATCGATAAATGAGTTGTTCAGGGTTTCTCGAAAATACATTTTAAATGTTGAATATTTTTCAGATAATGAAAATCAGATGCAAGATGCTTCCATTTCCACATGGGGAAGAAACATGTACAAACGCTGGCTCAACTTTAAGGTAAAGATAATCAGTAATGTGGATATGCATGAAGAGATAGATCCGAAAAAATCCAAATTTACTCTAATAAGAAAAATTTAGTATGTAGCAGTTTTTGTTTTACTTGCTACTTGTGGTTGGCTTTGTAGTTGTTGGTTTTGTAGTTGTTGTCTTTGGTTTTACTTTTGTCTCAGTTGTTTTCTTTGTGTCTTTGTCTGT
>DATBQZ010000208.1:0-4102 GCA_036560565.1 Candidatus Nitrosotenuis sp. | reverse complement strand
CTCAGAATTATAGCGCTTTCCCTTGCATTCGTCACACCTGACATAAACGTCTGAGAGAAACTGCATTTCTATTTTTTTGACACCGTCTCCCTCACAAGCAAAGCATCTTCCATCTGCAACGTTAAATGAAAACTGACCTGGTGCATATCCTCGCTCTTTTGATGTTTCTGTATTTGCAAACAAGTCTCGTATGTGGGTGAATACGCCGACATATGTTGCAGGGTTTGATCTTGGCGTTCTTCCTATTGGGGACTGGTCTATTGCGATTACTTTGTCGATATTTTCAGTTCCCTCTATGGAGTCGTGCTTTCCCGGCTTTTCGTTGGTCTTGTAAAAATGCGTTGCGAGTGCCTTTAGCAAAATCTCATTTACAAGTGTGGACTTGCCTGACCCCGAGACCCCTGTTACTGTCACCAAATATCCAAGTGGAATTTCCACCTTGATTTTTTTGAGATTGTTTTCTGCAGCCCCTTTGATTGTGATTTTGCCTTTTTGCTTGCGCGTCTTGTCTACGAGTCTGATTAGACTTTTGTCTTTGAGATAGTCACCAGTTACCGACTTGTGGTTGTTGAGAATTTGTGCAACTGTCCCCTCAAAGACTACGCTTCCCCCGTGAATTCCGGCGCCTGGCCCTAGGTCTACTATCCAGTCTGCGCTTCTGATTACCTCTTCGTCATGCTCTACTACGATTATGGTGTTTCCAAGATCCCGGAGCTTGACTAGTGTTTTGATTAGTCTTGCATTGTCCCTTTGGTGGAGGCCAATTGTCGGCTCGTCAAGAACATACAGTACGCCTGTGAGGTTTGAGCCTATTTGCGTGGCTAGCCTTATTCTCTGCGATTCACCTCCAGACAAAGTTGAGCTCTGCCTGTTTAGCGTAAGGTAGTTTAGTCCAACGTTTTTCAAAAATTCCAGCCTTTCGATGATTTCCTTAAGGACGTCTTTTGCAATGTATTTTTCAGTTTCTGTCAGTTTGATGTTTTTGAAAAAATCATAGCACTCGTCAATTGACAAATCACACACATCGATAATGCCTGTGCCGTTTACCTTGACTGCAAGCGCCTCAGGTCTGAGCTTTTTTCCCTTGCATTCGCTACACGGGGTATCACGCATAAATTGCTTTAGCCATTCTCTTTTTGACTCTGAATCAGTCTCCATAAACGCGCTCTGCAAATTGTTCAGCACCCCCTCAAAGGACTTGGTTTGTTGCCAAAAAGAATCTCCCATTTTTGACTCGTACTGATAGTGAATCATCTGGTCTGTTCCGTACAAAATAACTTTGAGATGTTCTGGTTTCATCTTGTTCATCGGAGTTAGCAAATTAAACCCAATTTTTTTCCCGACTGCCTGAAGTGCTTGCCTTCTAAATGACGAGAACCTCCCGCTCCACGGGACGATTGCCCCGTCAAGAATTGACTTGGTCATATCTGGGATTACCAAGTCTGCATCAAACTCCATCTTTACTCCAAGACCATTGCATGCCTTGCAGGATCCAAACGGTGAGTTAAACGAAAATGACCTTGGCTCGATTTCGCCTATCGTTATGCCGCAGTATGGGCAGGCGTTGTTTTGTGAAAACATTTTTTCGTCTTTATCTGAGGTGATGAGGACGTATCCCTTTGCCGCCTTTAGCGCAGTCTGAATTGCCTCAAATAATCTGCTTTTTTCAGCCTTTGATGACTTTAGCCTGTCTACTACGATTTCGATATTGTGCCATTTTTGCCTGTCAATCTTTGGGATCTCATCCTCAAGCAAAACTATCTGTCCGTCTACCCGTGCACGGGAGTATCCGTCTTTTTTCATCTGCTCGAATAATTTCTCATACGTTCCTTTTTTTCTCTGAATCAGTGGCGCAAGAACCAAAATCTGCTTTTCATTAAAGTCCTTGAAAATTGACTCACAAATTGACTCTATTGATTGGTTTGAAATTTTTCTGCCGCATTTTGTGCAGTGTGGAATCCCGATTCTGGCATAGAGTAATCTTAGATAATCATAGATTTCAGTAGTGGTGCCGACAGTTGAGCGCGGGTTCTTTGATGTGGTTTTTTGCTGAATTGAAATTGCAGGTGAGAGTCCCTCGATTGAATCGACATCTGGCTTGTCCATCATTTCCAAGAACTGTCTTGCGTATGAAGAAAGTGATTCGACGTACCTTCTTTGGCCCTCGGCATAAATTGTGTCAAATGCCAATGTGGATTTGCCAGAGCCAGACAGGCCGCTGATTATGACAAGCTTGTTTTTCGGTATCTCTAAATTCAGATTCTTTAGGTTGTGATGTCGCGCACCACGAATCTTTAGTTTATCGTTCATTTTTCTTTTCCATCTCTACTTGGATTCGTCGTAACCTGTCTCTGCATTCTATTGCCTTTTCAAAATCAAGATCTACTGCATATTTTTTCATTTGTGCCTCTACCTCTATGCTTTCTTTGTTAAGATCGTGCGGTGATTTGTTTTTGATGTCATCAAGTGTAGCGACTTGTTCTGGAATTGACTTTATTATTGTCTTTGGAGTTATTTTGTGCGTCTTGTTGTACTCTATCTGCTTGTTTCTTCTGCGCTCTGTTTCCTCTAGTGCTGATTTGATTGATTTTGTAATGGTATCTGCATACAAGATGGCAGTACCGTGCACGTTTCTTGAAGCCCTGCCAAAGGTCTGAATCAGGCTGGTATTGTTTCTCAAAAATCCTTCCTTGTCTGCGTCAAGTATTGCGACAAGTGATACCTCTGGAATGTCAAGGCCTTCTCTTAGGAGGTTTATCCCGACTAGTACGTCAAAGTCGCCAAGCCTTAGCTGCCTTATCAGTTCGGTTCTCTGCAATCCCTCTATTTCGGAATGCAAGTATCTCACCCGAACGTCTTTTTTTGCCAGGTATTCTGCCAAATCTTCTGCCATTCTTTTTGTAAGTGTGGTCACTAGTGTGCGCTCGCCGTTTTTTGTCCTCTTGCTGATTTCTGAAATCAGATCATCCATCTGGTTCTTTGTCGGCCTTACCTCCACTACTGGATCCAACAATCCAGTTGGGCGCACAAGCTGCTCTGCGATGTGAAATGATTTTTTCCTTTCATAATCTGACGGTGTGGCAGATACAAAAATGCAGTTTCTGATGTATTGTTCAAACTCTTCGAATTTTAACGGCCTGTTGTCAAACGCGCTTGGCAGCCTAAACCCGTAGTCTATGAGTGATTTTTTTCTAGTGTGATCTCCTGCATACATTCCATGGAGTTGTGGTAGTGTCACATGTGATTCGTCAATTACTAGCAAAAAGTCATCACCGAAGAAATCCAAAAGGCAAAACGCTTTTTCTCCTGCCTTTCTTCCGTCAAAATGCCTTGAATAGTTCTCAATTCCAGAACAGTATCCTAACTCCTCAATCATTTCAAGATCAAACTTTGTCCTCATCTCAAGTCTTTGTTTTTCAAGCTCGTTTAGCTGAGTCAATCTATCTTTGAGTTCTTTTTTGATTGATTTGACTGCCTTTTGCCTGACGTCGCTTGCAACTAGGTAGTGCTTTGCAGGAAATATCTTGATGAGATTTGTTTTTCCTTTCTCGCTTAACGAGATGTGGTCCAGAATGGAAATCTTTTCCACCTCGTCTCCAAATAATGAAATTCTTATCATGTCTTCAGAATATGCTGGAATTATGTCGATTGTGTCGCCCCTTACTCTGAAATTGCCAGGCGCCATCTCTACGTCGTTGCGCTCGTATCTTGCGCTGATGAGTTTTTTTATCAATTCGGAGCGCTCTACGTTTTGGCCTGCAGTTACTGTTATTGCCATTTTCTCCCACTCCCCTGGGGAGCCAAGTGAATAGATGCATGATACTGTGGCTACAATTATTGTCGGCTCGCCTGAGAGCAGCATTGCTGTTGCCTCTAGCCTCATTTTTTCGATTTTCTCATTAATCTGGGTGTCCTTTTCTATGTAGGTGTCAGTCTGTGGTAGGTAGCTTTCCGGCTGATAGTAATCGTAATAACTCACAAAATAGCCCACATTATTTTTTGGGAAAAACTGTTTTAGCTCAGAATAAAGCTGAGCTGCAAGTGTCTTGTTGTGCGATATGACAAGCGTGTTTTTTCTTGTCTGTGCAATTACGTTTGCAAC
>DATBQZ010000207.1:0-1908 GCA_036560565.1 Candidatus Nitrosotenuis sp. | reverse complement strand
CAGTTCGGGACTGAAAAAATCACCAATCTGATACTAAAGAAAATCGAAAAGGCGACTGGCGAGATTCATTTCATGCTGAGGCGTGGCGTGTTTTTCTCGCACAGGGACCTTGGCAGGCTGTTAGACGAGTACGAAAAGGGCAAAAAGTTCTTCCTGTACACGGGACGCGGTCCGTCAGGGCACACCCATATTGGCCACTTGGTCCCGTGGGTTTTTGCAAAATGGCTCCAGGAAAAATTTGACACCAACATTTACTTTCAGCTTACTGATGACGAGAAATTCTTTGCAAAGCAGGACCTGACACTTGAGCAGACGAAAAACTTTGCGTACGAGAACGCACTTGATTTCATAGCACTGGGATTCAAGCCGGAAAAGACGAAAATAATAATCAACACGAAAAACATCAAGACCCTATATCCTATCGCTGCAGAGGTTGCAAAAAAGATCAACTTTTCCAACACAAAGGCGGTGTTCGGGTTTACAAACGAGACAAACATAGGGATGATTTTCTATACTTCGCTCCAGTCAGCCCCCTGCTTTATCGAGGACAGACCTGTCCTGATTCCATTAGGAGTAGACCAGGATCCGCATTTCAGGATAACACGTGATGTCGCGCCAAGGATAGGAAGGCAAAAGCCGGCACTAATCCACAACATCATGATACCGTCGCTTTCAGGTCCGGGCGGAAAAATGTCGGCATCTGACGAATCTGGAACCGTATACACTACTGACTCGCCAGAAACGGTAAAGAAGAAAATAAACAAGTACGCCTTTTCAGGTGGACAGGCCACAGTAGAAGAGCACAGGAAAATAGGCGGAAACCCGGACATTGACGTATCGTACCAGTACCTGAGGATTTTCTTTGAGCCAGATGATCAGAAGCTAAAAACCATATACGACGACTACAGGTCAGGAAAACTTCTCACAGGGGAATTAAAGGCAATACTAATCGAGAAGGTAAACGCCTTTCTAAAAACACACCAGGAAAAGCGCGAAAAGGCAAAAAGCCAGCTGGACAGATTCCTCTTTGAGGATAAATGAGAATCAAGGTAGTTTGCCAGGACAAAAACGAGGCAGTCAAGCTTGCAAGCATGATTTTCATAAAGGACGGGATGGAGACTTTTATCCATTCTGTTGTAAACGTGTACGGGAATGAGATTGTCATATCGCTCAAGGACAAGTCGGTCCACTCTATCGTACTCAAGGACACAAAACAAGTGGAAATATTTACAGACTTTATCCAGTCAGTAGTTGAAAAGGAAAACCACATCACAGATACCAAGGCCGTAAACGACACCGTAGAGATTACAAAAGGCTAGACCAGTGACTTGTCCATTTCGTCAGACAGCGTTTCCTGGACTTTGAGAAAGTACATCTTAGTCGAGTTTGGCATCGAGCCCAAATTGTTGTCTACTGCCATCATGAAATGTCGGACCGCCCTCTTTGATATGTCCAAATTGAATTTCATTTTTAGCACAGGGTCCTGCTTTACGTTTATCTTGTCTGCAAGCCACGGAGGCGCCATGTCCTTTGCCTCAGATATTATTTTGGCATACCAGAATGCCAGGTTTTCAGGATGAAGCCCTTCCTGCAGGCTTGTCACGTCTGTTACAAACCGCTTCATCAGGTGATTAGTCAGGGTCAACGGACTGGATTTAGAATTTTTGTTTTATTTCAGTGAATCAAACATAGGCAATCACTTTGTCAACTTTTCAGCAATTTTCCCTGCGCGTCGATTTCAGAGTTTCGTATTCTGGTACTGGATATTCTGTTTCCGTCACTTGCCAGAATCATCGGGACCATTACGGTCTGGACCGGTGGAATCCCCCTTAGCTTTCTCTGCAGGTTTAGCACGTCACCCTGATATTCGGTCTCCTCGCTTACAATGAGCGCCTCCACTTCTCGCTC
>DATBQZ010000206.1:0-1778 GCA_036560565.1 Candidatus Nitrosotenuis sp. | reverse complement strand
ATGACTGAGGCCAAAAACTTGCTAAAGGCAGTAGGACTTGAAAGCCAAATGAATAAACGCGCAAACAAAATTTCCGGAGGACAAGCTCAGAGAGCAGCAATAGCAAGGGGTCTGATAAATAATCCCGCCATAGTTTTAGCTGACGAGCCTACTGGAAACTTGGACTCGATTACCGCAGAAACCATTGTACAGCTAATGAAGTCAATGGCAAAAAAACTCAATCAAACCTTCATTATTGTTACACACGACAGACTGCAATTTGGCGAAGTGGATAGAGTTATTACAATTAGAGATGGCCGTGCATTTGAAGGCGAAGATCTGCCGCATGAAATGGAGCTTAAAGTATGAATTATTCTAAATTGCTTGTTTTGTTGCCAATACTTGTACTGGGCCAGTTTGCAGAGTTAGATGCATTTGGCCAAGTCAGCTCAAACGAGTCTCCATTCAAGCGGGAGTTTGGAGCTGTGAAAATACTCGATGCCTATTTTGGAACACTAGAACAAAAAATTGAGGTAGCCCCAGGCGACAAAAACGTCCCATTTACCGTAGTGTTCGCAAATGTGGGAACTCAGGACATCACTGGGATAAAGGGCCAGTTGCAGCTTCCTCAGGGATTTAGCTCCGCAGACGGGAAGGACTCACTCATTGTGGCAGATAGCGATAGTGAATCAGCGGCAGGAGATAATTTCTCTTTGACATTTTTTGTTAATCTTGATTCGCATATTCCAATCCAGCAGTATCCAGGAACAGTAAAGGTTGACTATTCAAGACTTCGTGAATCCGGTCAAAGAAATGAATTTTTTGATTTCAAATTCAAAGTAACTGGGGACAGCACTCTTAATCTAAAGGCAGTTGATCCGTTCCTTACTTCTATAAAAAATAACAAAGTAGCCATAGAGATATCAAATTCCGGAACGGCACCAATATCTAACGTAAAAATTATTTTAGGGAATACGCAAAATACCATATCTTCAACCCAGGTATCGCTAACTAATGTAGAAAATGTAGTTTTTGATCAAAATAGCTGGGATGTTGGAACAATTGAACCAAAATCATCAAAATACATTTCATTTGAGGTATACATTCCAGGAAATATACACACCGAAACACTGCACACCCCGATGGAAATAACTTACTTTAACGCCCATGGAGATAAGGTTGAAACAACGCAAAATGTAGATTTTTACATTAATGGATTAATTGATCTAAGAATTTACGATGTAAATGTGATCGATCTCTCAGGAAAACAAACTGTAATAGGCGAAATCATAAACGAAGGAAACACTAACGCCTTGTTTGGATTTGTAACTCTAGAACCACTGGGTGATTCTAACATCAAAAAAACAACACAGTTCATAGATGAAATTGAAACTGATTCACCAGTACCGTTTAACATACCAGTAGAGTTTGACGGAGAGCCAAAGTTTGGTGAACACGAAATTAAAATCACATTACGGTACAAGGATGATTCGAGAATCGAGCACTTGTTTGATTATGACACTACCGTATTTCTAAAAGATACGACAGTAGTCTCAGAACCTACCATATCTGACTACATGCCAAGTATAGTTGGCCTGGCAATTGCTATAATTGTAGGCATAGTAATTTTCAAAAAAGTCAGAAAAAAGAAAGAACCAGCTACGAGCTAAAACCCACTAGAATTATAAGCAATTAACAGCATCGCGGATCATGACTTGGGATGAAATCGAAGTCCCCAAAGAACTAAGGCCATTTATGCTTGAAAATGCAGAAGAAACTCTACTTGGCCACAAAAATGG
>DATBQZ010000205.1:0-42694 GCA_036560565.1 Candidatus Nitrosotenuis sp. | reverse complement strand
GGCTGGCCATCCTCTCAGACCAGCTACGGATCGAAGCCTTGGTGGGCCATTACCTCACCAACTAGCTGATAGGCCGCAGTCCCATCCTACGGCGATAAATCATTTCAACCACAAACCATTCCAGGCATTGTGGTCTATCGGGGATTATTCTCAGTTTCCCGAGGTTATCCCCATCCATAGGTTAGGTTAACTACGTGTTACTGAGCAGTCTGCCTTGTATTGCTACAACGACTCGCATGGCTTAGTACCAATCCGATAGCAGTCAGGTCCCGCAGGATCAACGGGATTCATGTTTGGTTTAATTGTGTAATTAATGGAATTGGACGGAATGCACAAACTTCACATAGTCAGATTAGATCTTTGATCAAATCCTCATTTTGTATGCGTAACTGGAGGCCCGTAAATCACAAAATGGTATAGTACCACACTTCATCACAAGCGCCGCCATAGCGTTACGTATGCAAAAAACTGACACAGGAAATAGCATATAAACCATTCAGAAAATTTTTCAAAAAACATGACATAAATCGATCAAAAATATATCGGTCAATATAAGGTAGTGACAGTTGAGAGAATTAGAAAAGCAGTACAGGAAAAAAACTAGGACGTCGTCAAGTCTTTTTGAGAAATCAAAAAAACTTCATGTAAACGGAGTTAGTCACAATATCAGATTTTTTGAGCCGTATCCGTTTGTTACAAAGTCTGCAAGGGGGAAGTTTCTCATCGATGTGGATTCCAACAAGTACGTAGATTTCTGGATGGGCCACTGGAGCCTCATTCTAGGGCACGTTGCAAAACAAGTCTTTGCAAAAGTAAGAGAGCAGGTTTCAGACGGGTGGATGCACGGAGTGGTAAACAGAAACACAATCGAACTATCAGAAATGATTTCAAAGGCAGTCCCAATTGCGAAGAAAATCCGCTATGCGTCAACTGGGACCGAGGCCACAATGTATGCAGTAAGGCTTGCGCGCGCAGTGACAGGCAAGAAAGTAATTGCAAAAATTGACGGCGGGTGGCATGGGTACACGACTGATCTTCTAAAGAATGTGAATTGGCCGTTTAACGAGCCTGAGAGTAACGGCCTTACCGACGAGGAGCACATCATATCACTCCCATACAACGACTTGGAAAAGTCACTTGAAATTTTACAGTCGGTAAAAAAAGAACTGGCGGGGATCATAGTGGAGCCGGTCCTCGGTGGAGGCGGATGCATACCGGCAACAAAAGAATATCTAAAAGGGCTGCAAGAATACGCCAAGAAGGCAAGGGCACTTTTCATCCTAGACGAAATTGTCACTGGATTTAGATTCAGATACGGGTGCCTGTACGACACCATGGGACTAGAGCCAGACATTGTGACACTTGGGAAAATTGTCGGCGGCGGATTTCCAATAGGAGTGATTTGCAGCACAGACGAAATAATGAATTATGCAAATACGATGACCCACTCAAAAGCAAAAAGGGCATACATTGGAGGCGGAACGTTTTCCGCAAACCCGATGACAATGAGGGCTGGAAAGGCAACACTTGATGCACTAAAAAATGGAAAAAACATTTATTCAAAAATAGACGGCCTTGGAGAAAAAACAAGAAAACAGTTGTCCAAAATACTTGCAGGAAACGCAGTGGTAACCGGAAGGGGCTCGCTGTTCATGACGCACTTTACAAAAGAAGATACCGAAATACAAAACGCGGCAGACGCGGCAAGATGCGACTCCAAACTGCTGCAACAATTTCATTTTGAAATGATTGTAAAGGACGGAATATTTTTCCTGCCAGGCAAGCTTGGCGCGTTTTCAAATGCCCATTCGGACTCTGACGTGAAAGCGCTGGCCAGTGCTGCAGAAAGGTTCGCACAAGGACTGAATTGATTCCAGAGACGGCGTTTATTTTAAATCATTAAATTAACACAGATACAAAATCATGTAATGATTTTTCATGAGAAGAGACCCAGCGAGTTAATGCGTCAGGCAGCATCATTTTTGCAAAAAGACCAGCCAAAAAAAGCAATCGACGTGTTCAACCAGATACTAAGGACAGAGCCAAACCACAAAGAGGCGCTATTCAACAAGGGGACTGCGCTAAACCAGGTTCGCAAGTACCACGACGCCATAACATGTTTTGAGAAAATACTGCAAAGAGAGCCTGATAACGAGATAGTCCTAAACAACAAGGCAATTGCCCTTGCAGAACTTGGAAATGTTGACGATGCGCTGGCAAACTATGACAAGGCCATCAAATCCAAATCAAACTATGCGCCTAGTCACTACAACCGGGGAGTGTTACTTGACAGGCTGTTTCGTCATGACGAGGCTCTAGAGTCGCTTGAGAGCGCGATAAAAATAGACTCGACAAAGCCAAACGCATTATTTTACAAAGGAGTGATTCTTGCAAAGCTCAAAAGGCACGAGGAGGCGCTGAATTGTTTTTCCAGAGTTCATCAAAACCACCCGGATCACATGGAGGCATATTTTCACAAAGGACTTGAGCTTGCAGAAACAGGAAGGCATTCGGACGCCATAATTGTATTTGAGAAAATCCTTTCTTCAGGGGACAACATCAATGTCATTTATGCAAAGGCCAGAAGCAAAGCGGCGACTGGAGAAATTGACGAGTCCATCGATCTCTTAAAGATGGCAATGAAAAAAGACTCCAAGACAATAAAGAACTGGGCAAGGGCAGAGAAGATTTTTCAATCAATAAACGACGAGCGCATTAACAAAATGATCAGATGACACAGATAAAGCAAAATAAAACGCGATTCATCAGAAAACATGATAATTTCTGATCTAAACAAGTGTACACCCATACCAGGATCTGAAGGAACCAAAATAAGACAGATTTTCCACCCGCACAACACAATGCTTGGCATAGGATACAGCGTATCACAGTGTACCGTAGAGCCAGGCAAGAGCTCAAAGCCCCACAAGCTAAAGTCGTCAGAGATTTACTTTGTCCTAAAAGGGCGCGGCATTTTGCACATAGATGACGAATCATCAGACATTATAGAAAGCCAAGCAGCATACGTACCTCCGTCCTCACGGCAGTTCATTGAAAATACGGGGAATGTGGATCTTGAATTTTTGTGCATAGTCGAGCCAGCTTGGAAGCAAGAAGACGAGATAATAGAATAAAACGCCATCAGGTCATAGTTATTTTAAAAATCACTCCAGCCCACTTAAATATAAAAAACACATCAGAGAGTCATGCGCGGCCTGGATGAAATCATAGTAAATGCAATCATGCACACTGTAAAAAAAGAAATCAGCTCTAAGGACATAGAAGACATTGAACAGCAGCTACAGAACTACGGCATGCACATGACAGAGATATTTTCTAAATTTCCAGAGATGAAAAAATCGTTGCTTCGGTTCACAGATGATCTAAAAATCATTGAAGACGAGATACTCAAAGATTTTTTAACCGTAGAGCAAGACTTGAAGACGTCAGAAATTTGGCTGGTAATTAAAAACCAGTATATGACAGAACTAATTCTGAAAACTTTTGCAGATCAAGACAAAAAAGCAATCATGGATCTCATCAGGGACGAGGCGGAGACAATTCCAAAGATTTTGGAGCGATGCAAGATACCAAACACGTCAGGTTACAGAAAGATGAATCAACTGATTGACGAGAAGATGGTGACGGCGACAGGCTTGGCTGAAACATTTGAAGGAAAACGGGCAATACTGTACAAGTCAGTAATTCAAAGGATCCAGATAAGCATCAACGGAAACGAAGTAGTTTCCAAGATATCCGTGGACCATGAAACGCTAGACTCTAGCGACATAATACGCACCATCGTAGAGATTAGTCAAGGCAAGACAAAGCAGATGGCAAACTAGCATATTTTTAAAACAGTTAAGCATTGATTAAGCATTGAATTCAACTGACGCATACCAAATTTTAAAAATAAATCCCGGATCGTCTTTTGATGAAATAAAATACGCATACAGAAAACTTGCGCTGGAATCACATCCAGACAAAAGCACGGATGAAAAAGACGGCGCCAGATTCAAGAAAGCAACCGAAGCATACCACATGCTAAAAAAAGACAGCAGGATAATGAATTCAAAGAACAAGGAATCTGCAAAGTATACGGAATCAAAAACAAAAAAAGAAAAAAACTTTACCAAGGCAAACTGGGGCGCAAGGCCAGGCGACAGCACACCTGAGGAAGATTGGACAAGATACACAAAACAGACAGAGGAGTCAGACCCGTTCTTTTGGAAAAGCTACGTCGCAGAGTTTTGGAAAAATTATGAATCAAAAAACAATCAAACAAAAAAACCCTATGACTTTAAAATAATACAGGACCCGGAGCCGGACTTGGCAGTCAATGTGGATCACAGCTTGTGCATCGGATGCTGCAGCTGTGAAATAATAGCACCCCAAGTCTTTGCGGTGGATAAACTATCCAAGATGAATCCAAAATCAAGTGTGATAAACCAAAAGGGCGCAAAGCCGGAGAAAATAATGGATGCGGCGCAAACTTGCCCAACGAAGGCAATAAGCGTAGAGGAAGAAGAAACTAAAAGGCGCCTATACCCGTACTAGTTTGATTTTATCTTTCTCAGGATGTCATCAAATTCATCATCTGAAAACTTGGGTCTCTTTGAAAACATGCTGTGAATGGGGCCTGCAGAGTCATTTGAGCTGCGAGGAACCAGATGCACATGAACGTGCGGAATTTCCTGCCCGCTTGCTTTTCCATTATGAACTGCCACGAGTGTGGAGCCGGTGATTTTATCCACCATCGAGACTGCCCTATGAACCAGATCAAATAGATCTGCGTTGTCACTAGACGTCAAGTCCTGAATTTTTTCATAGTGTTTTTTTGGGATTACAAGCGAATGCCCAAGGGCCAACGGGAATGCGTCCAGAAACGCGAGCGACTTTTGTGTTTCAATTATTGTTCTTGCCTTGATTTCCCCTTTTGCGATTTTACAAAATATGCAGTCCATAGATTAAACGCTATGTAGATTCATCCCGCCATATTTTACGGTAATGTATTGGAGTGAAAAACCACGAAATACATTATAATGGATAAACCTAACCAAGAAAGCAGTTGGCAATAAAAAACATCACAGTTTTAGGATCTGGAATAATGGGCCACGGCATTGCCCAAGTCAGTGCCATGTCAGGATACAACGTCGTATTACGCGACATTGAGCAACAATTTCTGGACAAGGCACTCGAAAAAATTAAGTGGAGCCTTGAAAAACTAGTATCAAAGGAAAAAATAACAAAGGCACAGTCAGATGAAATTTTTTCAAGAATAACAACCAAGGTTGACCTCAAAGAGGCAGTCAAGTCAGCTGATTTGGTAATAGAGGCAGTTCCAGAAATAATGGACCTGAAAAAAAAGGTCTATTCAGAACTTGACAAAGTAGCTGGCAAAAACGTGATTTTTGCGTCAAACACAAGCACGCTTCCAATTACTGAAATTGCAGACATTGTAAGCAACCCGGAAAGATTCATCGGCATTCACTTTTTCAACCCTCCCCAATTAATGAAACTAGTCGAAGTAATACCTGGCCAGAAAACCGCGCAAGAAATTCTCAACCAGACAGTCGAGTATGTAAAATCAGTAAAAAAAGAACCGGTGATATGCAAAAAAGACGTTCCTGGATTTATCGTCAACCGCTTGTTCATTCCACTAGTCCATGAGGCATGCTGGTTAAAGCAAAGAGAAAATCTCAAAATGGAAGAGATTGACTCTGCGGTGAAATTCAAGATGGGATTCCCAATGGGAATTTTTGAGCTTGCAGACTTTACCGGCATGGATGTAATACACAAGGCAACAATAGAGCTGGAATTGCGCGACAAAAAAGTCATACTGCCACATCCAGAAATAGAGCGCTTGTTCAATGAGAAAAAACTAGGACAGAAATCAGGCGAGGGGTTTTACAAGTATTCAGACGAAAAATACGAGCGAGTCCAGCTAGACGAGAATCTTGCGCGTAGGTGCAACCCAATTCAACTGGTTGCAAACATTTTGAACAATGCGGCATGGCTCGTAACAAACAAGGCAAGCGACATTGCCGAAATAGAAAAAGCGGCGCAGCTTGGGCTAGGGCTCAAAAAGCCACTCTTTGAGACAGCAAAGGAAATTGGAATTAAAAACATTGTAAGTGAGCTAAACGATCTTGCCAAAAAACATGGCAAATTTTACGAGCCAGATCCGCTGCTTGTATCTATGCAGTGATTTGGCTTAGAATGTAGGCGATGGCCTCTTTTGGCGTCTCAACGCCAACTATTCTTACGTTTTGTCGATGATCAATGTACTTGTCAGAATATTGAGATGCAACGCCGCCAGAATTCTTCAGGGCCGCCATCGGTTTTTTGTGCATGTATGCGGCGCACATCTCAGATAGGGTGCCAGATCCGCCGCCGATTATGATGACGCCGTCTGCAGATAACGCATTTAGAAAATCCCTTGTCATGCCAAGGCCGCTTGGAATTACAACGTCACAGTATTCATTTGCAAATGAAGAATCATTTTGTGGGATTATTCCAATGGTGAGGCCTCCGGCATCATGTGCACCATGGGATGCCGCTTTCATTACACCGCCAAGACCGCCAGTTATCAGAACAGAGTCGGATCGTGCTACTTCGACTCCCACATCGTAGGCAATTTTCTCCAGTTCCGGGGTACAGCCGTTTTCGTTATTTCCAATTACAAGAATTTGTCGCTTTTTTGCCATTTGGTCTTTTTTGATCTCGAGTCAAATATCTCTTTCAAAAACAGTAAGATCAATTCAGCAAGCGCAAAAGATATAAAATTCACGAGCCAAATCATAGCATGTCAAAACGCACAATGCCAGTATGCTTTACAGCAGAGCAATATGCAAAAATCGAAAAGATTGCCAAAGAGCGAGGCATGGTTAATGCAAGCCAGGCAATTGAAAAATTGCTAAAAGAGATCTAAACACATTTTTTGTCCATATTTTGTTTTATTTCCAGTCACCCATGATTACATTTTTTAAAGAATCTGTATGGCAGTAGACATGGGATTGTTCAGCAAAAAACCCGTAAACTGTACTGTCTGCAACAAGGAAACAAAGCACAGGCACAAGCCAAAAAAAGAGTGGAATATGCAGTATCCGCTTTGTGCAGACTGTTACATGAACACAATGAGCCAGTATTATCATGGAACGTTCAAGCAAAAATGTGTAAAATGCGGAACTGAAAAAAAGATCACCGATCTGTGGGAGCCAAGGTGGCAGTGGGACATGGAGGGATTACTGTGCAAATCATGCTTTGATTCAAAAGAAGTAGACTTTGACACAAAAAAAGAATCGTGCAGCATTTGCGGCGCACAGATGAAGTTTTTTAGATACAACCCAAAGAGCGAGTGGAAGATAGAAGGCCAACTGTGCAGGAAATGTTGGGACTTGCAAAAGGAAATGCATCGATGAGGTTTCTAAAACCAAAAATCAAGTGCGACAAATGCAGTCTCGGGTTTTCATCTCAGGAAAAATTTATGCAGCATGAGGAAGTAGTTCACGGAAAGGGAATCCCCTATGACTGCAAAGAATGCAACCAGGACTTTTCAAATATGGAAGATATGAGAAGCCACTTGCAAAGATATCACAGCTACAAAAAAGATAGAACCTAAATTGCTTGTACAGATTTGACTACTGGAGGTCTAACTTTGTTAAAGACCCTAAAGCCGCAGATGCATTTTATCTCAGGCAGTCTGCTCAGTTCGGTGTTTGTGACGTTGGTTCCACATCTAAGACATTTGTAAATAACGTCAAACTTCTCTTCCACTGGAGCAGATTCAGTTGTTTCAATAGAAGGCTCAGACATGGTTTTTTTCAGTGGCTCGATAATTTAAGGCTATAATTTTATTTTAAAGACAATTCGATGTAAACGTCGTCTGGGATTTTAAGTCGCATCAATTGTCGAATTGCCTTGTCGTCTGCGCTAAGATCGATTATTCGTCGGTGCATTCTCATCTCCCATTTTTCATATGTTTCAGTCCCGTTTCCACAGGGAGACTTTCTTGTTACAACGTTTAGTCTTTTTACTGGAAGCGGTGTTGGACCTTTTACTTTGACGCCAGTTTTTGTGCCAATGCCCATAATCTCAGTGCAAACACCATCTAGTTTTGGGAGGTTTGTGCTGGTGAGCTTGATTCTGGCAGACTGGGTCATCTAGATCAAGCTGGTTTGTATTCTTCTGTAATATCCTTAATGATTCCTGCAGCGATGGTTGCACCCATGTCTCTGAGTGCAAATCGTCCCATTTCTGGAAAGTCTTTGAATGTCTCAACACATGTTGGTCTTACTGGTCGGATTTTTACAATTGCAGAATCGCCAACTTTGAGGAATTTTGGATTTTGTTCGTCAATTCCTCCGGTTGCTGGGTTTATCTTTGCTTCAAATTCTGTAATTGTTGCGGCAACTTGTGCTGTGTGAGCATGCATTACTGGAGTGTAACCAGGTGCAAGTGCGGTTGGATGATGTATGATTATGATTTGTGCCCTGAATTCTTTGGCAACTTTTGGTGGATCAGTTGGATGACCAAGTACGTCTCCTCTCTTGATATCTTTCTTTTCAATACCTCTGAGGTTGAATCCGATGTTATCACCTGCTTCTGCAGATTCTAATTGTGTGTGGTGAGTTTCAATTGATTTGACTTCGCCGATTGCGCCAGATGGCATTACTATAATCTTGTCGCCTGGTTTGAATTTGCCAGTCTCGACTCTGCCCACTGGGACAGTACCTACACCAGTGATGGTATAGACGTCTTGAATTGGGAGTCTGAGTGGTTTTCCAGTTGGTTTTTCTGGAGCCTCAAAGTCATCAAATGCTTGCAACAGTGTCTTTCCAGTCCACCATGGCATGTTGTCTGATTTCTTGACTAGGTTGTCTCCTTTCCAGCCAGATACTGGGATGATTGGAACTTTGTCTAATTTGTAACCTACGGATTTTACTAGTTTTTCTGCTTTCTCCTTTGCAACCTTGTATGCTGCTTCAGAATAATTGCTATCGTCCATTTTGTTAATTGCGACAATTAATTGGCCTACGCCGAGTGTCTTGAGCAAGAACGCGTGTTCTCTTGCCTGTCCGCCTGGTGCAATAGCAGTGTCAGTTTCGCCTTCTTTTGCAGAAAGTACTAGAATTGCCGCATCTGCCTCTGATGCGCCAGTGATCATGTTTTTGATAAAGTCTCTGTGACCTGGAGCGTCGATTAATGTAAAGAAGTATTTCGCACTCTCAAATTTTTGAAATGCTAAGTCGATTGTGATACCTCTTTCTCTTTCGTCTTTAATGTTATCCATAACCCACGCGTACTTGAATGTGTCACCTTTTCCGGTCTTTTCAGATTCTGCTGCATGAGATGCAATAGTTCTCTCGTCTACCAAGCCCATATCCATGAGGAAGTGACCCATAGTAGTTGATTTACCGTTATCAATGTGTCCAGTAACGATCAAGTTCAAGTGTGGTTTTGTTGCCATGCTGATGTTCTGCGGAGAGGGGTTTATTACCGTTGCGATTTTTTCAATACTTTTTCTCATTTATTGAATTTTTTTTGATCAGAAAAACTTTGGAAATTTTCAACATACTATAAATCAAAGTAAACAATGACAAAAATTATGAAAGTTACCGTTTCTGCGATAAAGGCTGATGTTGGAGGAATAGGAGGCCACACAAGACCAAGTGATGGCCTACTTGAGGCAGTAAGAAAAACTGTGAAAGGTGCAAGCAATCTTTTACTTGATTACTACATAGGATATTCTGGCGACGACGTTCACATCATAATGTCCCACACAAAAGGTGTGGATAATGCAGAAATCCATGGACTTGCATGGAAGGCATTTGAGGCCGGAACCGAAGTTGCAAAAAATGAAGGGCTATACGGTGCCGGGCAAGACCTGCTAAAGGACTCCTTCTCTGGGAACGTGAAAGGAATGGGACCAGGTGTTGCAGAACTAGAGTTTGAGGAAAGACCAAACGAAGCATTTACAGTTTTGGCAGCAGATAAAACAGAACCTGGTGCTTTCAATTATCCGTTTTATCGATTATTTGTTGATGCGCTAAGCAACACAGGACTAATCGTGAACAAATCCCTTGCATCGGGTGTGAAATTCAACATTATGGATGTAGAGGCAGGAGAAATCGCAGAACTAGAGTTGTGGCAAGACAAGCCGACACTAGAGGCTGCCCTGATGTACCCTGGAAGATATGTTGTTTCTTCTGTTTATACAAAATCTGGCGAGCCAATTCTTGCAGCGTCCACAGATAGACTGCACAACATTGCCGGAACTTATGTTGGAAAAGACGATCCAATCGCAGTAGTCAGAACACAAAAGAACTTTCCTGCGACAGAAGAATTGGGAAGTGTTTTTAACAATCCACACTATGTAGCGGGCAATACACGTGGGAGTCACCACATGCCACTAATGCCAGTCAAGCTCAACACAGCTGCTTCAATTGATTTTTGCATTCCAATCATAGAGGCACTAGTGTTTTCAATGCACAACGGCAAGTTCACAGGACCCTTTGACGGATTCTCAACTCCAGACTGGGACTACATAAGAGAAATTGCAACCAAAAAGGCACTTGCAATGAGAAGCCAGGGATTCATCCACCCAGCAACACTTGTCCCAGCAGAGCTTGAATATGCAGAGGGCTACAAGGCAGCACTTGAAGGCCTAAAGAAAAAGATGAAGCCGCTTGAAGAGACAAAATCATACGGCAACAAAAAATACGAAGATCCAGACTAGCGCTGATAAACTAACAAAAGGTTAAGTGCAACAATTACCCATTGTAATCATGAGGTCTAGTCCCCTCGAGTTTGTAAAGTCAGTCCTGTTTGGATTTGGGATAGTTTCAGTATCTCATATCATATTTACAATATTTAGTCAGACAATACCAAGTGCGGTTACTGGGTTTTTCCGAGATGTAGGTGCTGCGTTTATTTTGATAATGGTTTTTGCATTTGCGTTCACGTGGTTTCTAAAAGCAAGACCGCATAACAGACCAAAGAAATACTCGGTGATTGTTTTTGACGCATACGGCGATCAAACGGTGATCGATGGACTGAGAACCGATTTTAAGAATCACGACGTAGCATGGAGTTTTATGAAACAATACAAAAACGACTATCCATTGCACAATTTTGCAATGGTATCTGATGGACCCAATACTGAAAAGAAAACAATTTTCAGATACATCTAATTTCGTCAAACATAAGCGCTAAATACCAAGCAGATTCAATTTTAATAAAATGCCACTAGACGTCATTCAGGAGAAAAACCTCACAGAAATAATGGATTATGCGCTTGAATACCCAAGCATGGTTCTTGCAGCATCAAAAAGTAACAACACTGGTGGCTCTTTGATTGATTTCTCATACGGACTGTACATCGGATACATATCTGGCGTGTTTTTTGACAAGTTTCTTTTGCAAAACAGCCGATTCTTAAACGACGATGAGCTTGGCGACTTTTACTCCAAGTTGGCAAACAGGAATTCCGAGATCATGCTAAAAATCAAGACGCATCTGAAACTAAAGTAGACTTTGTGTGCTAAACAAGACAGATTCGCCGTAAAAGTCGTTTGGAAAGCATTTGGTCCTACTCAGACTTTTATTCAAGAATAAATAAAAAAATCCAGTGCAATTTTCTTTAATATCAGATGCCTTTGAGAAAATGGAAGCGACCACAAAAAGATTAGAGCTCACTCAACATTTGGTGGATTTGTTCAAGGCAACCCCAAGGGAGAGCATTTCAAAAATAGTATATCTTATTCAGGGAAAACTACGTCCAGACTTTGAGGGAGTTGAGCTTGGCGTAGCTGAAAAACTTGCGATAAGGGCAATTGCAAAATCATCTGGTAGTTCGGTCAAAAAAATTCAGGACATTTTTGTCGAGGATGGAGATCTTGGTCATGCCGCATCAAAAGCACTTGAGCAAAAAACGCAGACGACTTTCATCAAACAGCAGATAACTGCAGAAAGAGTGTACGATACTTTGTTTAAAATTGCAAAACTCGAAGGTGCGAGATCCCAGGACATGAAGATGAAATACATTTCCAGTCTCCTAAACGATGCAACTCCACAAGAGGCAAAATTCATTCTCAAGATAGTGATGGGAACTCTAAGGCTAGGAATTGCAGACAATACGGTGATGGATGCACTGGCAATTGCATATACTGGGTCTCGTACAAATCGAGAAAAACTCGAATCAGCATACAATGTTTCGTCAGACCTTGGAAGAGTGGCAGAAATTGTTGCAGAAAAAAACTTGGACGGGTTAAAAGAATTTCACGTTTCGTTGTTCAGCCCAATTCGGCCGATGCTTGCAGAGCGCATCAAGAGCGCAAAAGAGGCAGGTGAGAAACTAGGTAAAGAGTTTGCGGCAGAATACAAGCTTGATGGTGAGCGAATCCAAATTCATTTGGGCGGGGACAAGGTAGTACTGTTTTCACGAAGGCTTGAAAACATTACCAGTCATTATCCAGACATTGTTGAGAACATTACAAAAGCGCTAAAAACAGAAGAGATCATTTTGGAGGCAGAGGCAGTTGCCATAAATGAAAACACAGGAGAGTTCCTCCCATTTCAAGAATTAATGCACAGGCGGAGAAAATACAACATTGATAGAACGGTATCCAAATACCCGATAACTGTCAATCTTTTTGACATAATGTATCTAAACGGAAAAGATTTGTTAAATTCAACATATGAGGAAAGGCGGAAAAAACTCGAGGACGTCTCAACTGAAAACGAATTTGTAAAACTAGTCCCAAAAATAATTGCCAGATCGGAAAACGAAGTCGAGGACTTTTTGGAAAATGGAATCAATGCAGGGTGCGAGGGATTGATGCTAAAGGTGCTAGACGCCCCATATAGGGCAGGTGCAAGAGGAAGCAACTGGCTTAAGTTAAAACGCGAATATCGAAACGAGCTTGGAGACAGCCTTGATCTGGTTGTAATTGGGGCATTTTTTGGGAAGGGTAGAAGGACTGGAAGGTATGGAACCCTGCTGCTCTCCACATACAACCAAGAAAAAGACACCTTTGAGAGCATCTGTAAGGTCGGCACAGGGTTTACAGACGAAAATCTAGATCAGTTCTACCAGATTCTTTCTAGCAAGGTAACTCTAAAGAAAAATCCAAGAATTGAGAGCGGGATGGAGCCAGATGTGTGGTTTGAGCCGGAACTGGTAATTGAGATAGTGGCATCAGAGATAACGCTAAGCCCCGTACATACATGTGCAAAAGACATAGTACGGAAGGGAAGCGGACTTGCGCTGAGATTTCCAAAGTTCACAGGCAAGATCAGAGATGAAAAGGCCCCAGAGGATGCATCGACAGATCAGGAGGTAGTTACACTTTACAAGAATCAGAAAAAAGTGACACAGAGTGTTTCAGAAGTTTGAGACTATGCAAGATTAATTAATACCAAGACAAGTCTAAAAAAGGATGTACAGTGGAGAGCTAGAGGTCCAAGCAAAGCGAAAGGCAATTGCGGTTTTACAAGACGAAATAAACAGAATCCTAAACGCTGCAAGAGAACTAGCAACACTGCCAGACCTACTTATGAAAAAAGACAAGGCCGGAGTGAAAGCTGCAAACGATCAAATCTCAAGCATCGAAGAGGAAGTTGAAAACCTTCGACGAAAGATCACTCGCGAAGTTGCAGATGTCGGAGGCCTCATCATGAACAGAGAAAATCTTTTGAATACTGCATACACAATGGATGAAATTGCAGGATACATAACAGGAATTGCTTTTAAATTATCAAACATCAAGCCAGCTACGCTAAAGAACGCCAAACTAGACGGCGATGTTTCAGAGCTAATCGAATTGTTGGTAGACGAAGTATACAAACTCAATGAAATAGTCAGAGGCCTAAACACGAATGCCGCAAATGCAATTGAGCTTGCACAAGAGACCCAAAAAATTGAACGTGAAATTGACAAAAAATACCGCATAGCGACAGTCAAGGCACTAGAAGAAATCACAAACATCAAAGAACTAATGCTCGTAAAAGACGTCATTCAGGGAATTGAGGAAATGTCAGACAAGTGCCAGCAGGTATCAGACTCGTTTATCTTACTTGCACTGAGTCTCTAACTTCATTATTTTCTATTTTAATAAAATTAACTAAAATGTTCAACAAATTGCAATAATTTTTAATCTTGTCAGTTTATCTTACAACATGAAAGGGGATCTTGTAGAAAATAGGATCATCGTATGGGATTCAAACGATGCACGCAAACTTTTCACAGACACGTATTATGGGAAGCCAATCGGCATGGCAAAACCAAAACCAGACGAAATCAACGTACCGCTCATACTAGACCTAATCGAAGGATACTATTTGCAGGAAAAATCAAAAATTGCAATTTTCCACTCAAAAAAGAAACTTAGTGCAGATCAGATGCTTGAAATCTGCAGAAAAGAATATCATAATTTCGATAAAAAATATCTAGTCTACAAGGAATTCCGAGATAAAAAATACATTGTGAATCCAGGAATAAAATTTGGATGTGATTTTGCAGTGTACCAGAGGGGACCGGGGGTGGATCATGCACCATATCTTGTTCACGTATACAACAGAAACGACACCATATCTTCAACAGACGTGGTGCTGGCAGGAAGATTGGCGACTAGCGTGAAGAAAAATTTCATACTTGCAATACCGCACGGCGATAAGATAGATTATCTTGCGCTAGATTGGTGGAGAGCCTAAATCTTCTTTACGTGTTCAGCAATTTTGTCATAAATTGCATACATGTCTTTTGTTATTTTGAAATCATAGCTGTTTTCCCACTTGCTGTATATTCGAACTCCATTATCGGATGGATCGACAAAGACGGTTGCGACCTTTACGCTTTGCTTTGCAATGAGGTCGTTTAACGAAGCATCTTTGTTAAGATCGTCTGCAAGCAGTCCGCCATCCCAGATAACAGATTCTACTTTTTTTGTGGCAAAATGTCCCTTCGTTTTAAGGACGGTTCGTGCAACATACTTGGAAGGGTTTGCAACATCCACTTTGACAATGAAATGAGCTTGAAATCTATCTTGTGCGCCCCAGGAAGAAATAGTAGAGTCTTGCATGGTTTACCCTTTTTGAATTATTTGGATTACGTCGATATTAGAATTTTTTAGTTCAACGCAGCCTTGGTTTGTAATCATTCGCGGTGCTTGTGAGAAATTTCTTCCGTAATAATCGCCTTTTTCTACAGAGTCGGTTCCTTTTTCCTTTGGAATAGAGTCCACTCCGATCTCTTTTAGCATAGATGAGATCTTTTCTGGCCAAGTATGCGGTACAAAAGTATCAGATTCAGAATCATGCATATTGGTATTGATTTTGCACCCACAAATAAAGATACTTGGATAGTAAAACGCCCATAAATAACAAAGACGTCATTTTCTGATTAAGGGCAAATCAAGGGATAGACCCTCACAGTAGTAGATTAGAGTTTAACTTGTCATGATTTCAGTGCGGCATAATCAAATTAGAAACACACTTTGAATAAAATTTAGTTTCAGGTGTGGTTTCAATGTTTACAGAAGGTAATTTCATATAAAATTCCAATTTGGAACGGCGTACTCTTGAGAATTTCCACTCTACCTATTATAAAATAAAATAACCTCAATTCACCCACAATGGAGCAATTGATTAGCGAATGCAGTAAATATCAAGATGAGATAAATGCTTTAAAGCAGATAATTTGCGAATTAGAGGCAATTAATGATGTTCTTAAATCCCAAATTGATGTTGAGCCAAAAAATCCATACTATTCCGATTGGATTGAGATCAAAGATCAAAAGACAATTTTCAACATACTGACCTCATATTATGATCCGATAAAAAAACTAGTTCTAGAGGAGATGACAAAATGCCCAATGACAATTCAGGAGATAATTCAGCAACACAGTCTTCCACAGGCGTCAACTTATCGAAAAGTCACAGAATTAATAGACTGTAGATTGATTGTAAAGCAGGGGTTTTTCCTCCAGAATGACTCTAAACGAGTTTACAAGTATACCAACACCATCAAAAATATGAAAATCCGTTTTGAAGAAAATAAAATATCGATATTCGTACTGCCCATGAGGGAAAACTCGGGGTTTCAAAATCTGTGCACTAGTATTTACTAATTCTCAAAATTTGAGAAATCGCCCCTAGTGTTATAATCTCATAAAATCTCTGTCGGACTATGATTACTCCATTTGGTGATTTGGTATGATTGAAAGGACAGTGCAGTCTAAATCGGATAATAGCCGACAGCAAAATCTAGAAATCAATCTAATTGAAACCATGGCCTCAAGGCTCAATCATGATCTTAGTAATCCAGTGATGATTTTTAACAATGTTTTGGAAATAATTAAGACCAAAAATTACAAGTGTACCAAACAGGAACTGCAAAAATATGTCAACATGCTTGCCACTGCTTCATTTCGACTCAACATACAAATAAAAACACTGGCTCATTTCAGTTCTCCCGTACTGCATGTTAAAAAAGAATCGGTCTTAAAGGTAATAAAAAAAGCAATTTGCGATATTGGCGTACCATCTTCAACTCAGATACACCTGCCAGACAATGACGTCAAAATAGACATGGATGTTAATCAGATAGAAACAGTGTTGATCATCCTAATTACCAACGCATTAGAGGTCATGAATAACAAGGGCGTCATATTCATCAGACTGACAGAATACAAGGACGAAATAATTCTGGAAATAGAAGACACTGGAGATGGCATACCGTTGGAATTATTATCAAAGCTGTTTGAACCAACATATCTACAGCGAAAAATAGGCTCATGCTTGGGACTGCCAACTTGTAAACGAGTGATTGAGAATCACGGTGGGAAAATTTCCGTGCAAACAACCCCGTTTAGCACCGTTTTTTCATTAAAACTAGTGAAAAAACTGGCACAGTAATTCTCACTAAATATTTAGATCATAAAACATATCTGTTGATAATACCAATAATTGAATCGGGTTTCTAGTTTTGGAACGTGTTGGGTTTGTATATTCTGTTTGTACTGAAACTATCTGTCAAAACATGTGATTCGGCATTCCATGTTTGGTAACAACATTCAGTTCTTTTTAAAATGCGCCAGACTTGAATAACTTTATGAATCAGGCTTTTGATTTTCTGTGATTGATTTTTTTAATTCTTCAAAGGATTCCAAGTATTCTTTTTTCTTTAGATTGTCAGGTTTTGTTTTATTGTTCTTGTTCTTTTGATGCGCAGACTTTGTTTTCGGTTTTGCCATACCACAAGAGTCACCGTTGTAACATATAGAGTTTGAACACTATTTGGAGTAAAGAGATCGTTTAGGAGTCGAAGAATATTTGCAAATAAAGATTCAATTCAAAGCAAGAAATAGACTTGCACTTTTCATCCTAATTACGGGTTAGACTTTACGGTCCAGTTTTTTATCGATTGCAAGAAGCAGTCCATAGATCAGTGCCTGAGGTCTTGGCGGGCATCCTGGAATGTAAACATCAACTGGCACTATTTTGTCAATTCCCCCAGTAGTGGCATAAGTGTCTCCAAAAATGCCTCCGCTGCATGCACATGCGCCTACTGCGACCACTAATTTTGGATTTGGCGTTGCATCGTATGTTCTCTTTAGTGCAACCTCCATGTTCCTAGAGGCTGGCCCCGTAACTAGCAAAAGATCCGCATGACGGGGGGATGCAACAAAATGAATGCCAAATCTCGCAATATCATAAATTGGATTATTCAGTGCGGTGATTTCCACCTCGCATCCATTACAGGATCCCGCATCGACTTCGCGTATCGCAAGCGAGCGCCCATACAGATTGTGGATTTTTTCTTTTAGTTCTTTACCAATTTCGTCATAGGATTTTGTGATAGTTCCAACATCAAAAGACTCGACAAGCCCTGTCCTATGTTTAGACGCAGACGCAAAATTACTTTTAATTTTGATTAATGTCGGAGATAGCACACTACATTTGTCACAAGTGATACATTTTCCATGGTCCACGGATAGCTTCTGACTTTTCTTGTCAAAACCAAAAGAGTGTGTCGGGCAGGCGTTATCAAGATTTTCAAAGGTGATTTCAGAAACTTTGTCTTGTGCTATGACAATTTTTCCCCTATATCCGGATGAGACGTCAGTCATATCGATCGGGTTCTGAACGGTTACAACCTTGTCATCCATTATGGAATCTTTATCAGAGTTCGTCATAGATCATTACCTGAATATGAAAGATCGAGGCTTTTGTTGACAAGGGGGAAATCTGCAACTATGTCGTTTAGCACTGCCTGCTCTATGATTTTCCAATTGCAAAATGACGCAGTCCTTATTTTATATCGGTAGATGGAATTGTTTTTTCCAACCATAACCCAATGCATGGTTTGGCCCCGGTGCGATTCTGAATAGCCAAGCGCGTGTAGATACGGTTCAAGATGCCCAACATCGCACCAAATAGATTGCGTATTTTCTAAATCACGCAGCGTTTGCCGTATGAGCATAATTGAGTTTTGGATTTCTTCTGCACGAAGCATGAATCTTGATAGCGCGTCACCATTTCGTTTTTGTAGTTCAACTTCGTATTTCATTTTGTGATACGGCGTGTCATGATGTTTGTCTAGATGCAATGATGAATAGTTGGCATACGGGTGATCTTTTCTGGTATCCACATCGATTCCAACGCAGCGTGCTGCGACGCCGACTATGCCAAAGCCAACCGCGTCTTCTTTTGTGATCGTTCCAGTGTTTTTGAGTCGGTCAATAAATGAAGATTTTTTCCTCAAAAACTCAAAAACTTTGTAAAACTCATTTTCAAGATAGTCTGTCTCACTTGTGATCATTTTTTTATGAACGTCTGTCAAGTCAATCTTGACTCCACCCACTCGATTTACGCCAAACAGGAGGCGGCTGCCGCTTGTCTTTTCATTTAGATTCATCATCTTTTCTTTTAGAATGTTCAGCCTGGCTGCCCCAAACGCAAATCCAGCGTCAGTTGACAGTCCAGCCAGCGTCCCAAGATGATTGTAAATTCTTTCCATTTCAGCACAAATGGTCCTTGTCTGCGCGGCTTTTTTTGGAATCTTTGCCTTTGCAATTTTTTCTATTGCTTGGCACAAGGCAGTAGAGTTTGCAACTGACTCATCTCCGGCAATTCGTTCAGACAGCAACACCACGTCTTCCATTGGCATTTGTTCTGCTAGCTTTTCGACTCCTTTGTGAGTGTAGAAAAGACGAGTTTCCAAGTTTATGATGTTCTCCCCAAGCGTGCTGAATCGGAAATGGCCAGGCTCTATTATGCCGGCATGAACCGGGCCTACCGGTATTTCGCAGATTCCATCTCCGGCTACTTTGAGAAATGGGTATTCTTCCTTGCTCTTTGGAACTTTGGTTTTGATGTCAAAGTCTTTTCTTAGCGGATAGTTGCCTTCAGGCCAACTGTGCAGCAAGAGCGGCCTTTGATCAGGACTTCCTTTTGGAATCAGTCCGAACATGTCTTTGATCTCCCGTTCATAGAGGGATGCAGATGGAATGTATTGAGTCAAAGTTGGAAAGCAGTTGTCTTTGCCGTCGATGTTTGAGGTAGCTACAAAGAAAACGTCTTCACCGTTTTCCTTCCCAAACACATATCGAAGGACAAACATCCCAGTGATCTGGCGCTCATCATTGCAAATTACTGACAACAGCCTGCACCCAAGATCAGAATGAACGAAACGGCACAGTTCTATGATGTCACCAGTGTTGGCAAACATGTGAATTTCATTACCGTTGATCAATTCAGTTTTTACATTTTCTCCAAACTTGGCAGCTATGTTCAAATTGTATGTGGATGAGTCCATTTATCGCACCTACTTTCCTCCAATTATGGATGAGGCATCATTTGTCAGTTCTCTTAGATGGTCAGGCAGATAGATTCCAAGAATTATTGTGAGTATACCCAAGATTATCATTGGGATTATGGATAACTTTCCAAGTTCTCCTTTTTTCATTTCTTTTTCTGGAGTTCCAAATATCATGCTGACTAGATGTTTGATAAAGCCTGCAAATATTACAATGAGAAATATCATCATGAATAAAATGGCGGCAAACTGGCCACTGCCAAAACCAGAGCTCAGTACAAAAAATTCGCTCAAAAAGATGCTAAATGGAGGCAGCCCAATGATTGCCAATCCCCCAATTAGAAACATCATGCCTGTAAGCGGCATTGTTTTGATGACGCCTCTGATTTTTGAGATTGCCTTTGTTTCGTATTTTTGGCTGATGGTTCCGCTAGCAAAAAACATCAGCGGCTTTGCGATGGAGTGGTTAATCATGTGCAACATACCGCCATAAATTCCCAAAAATCCGCCAAATCCTATTGCTATGGAAATTATTCCCATGTGCTCTATGCTTGAGAAGGCAAGTAGTCTTTTCATGTCCTTTTGGAAATAAATCGACACTGCGGCAATGCCCGTTGATATAACTCCAAGTATTATCAGCAGTTCGCCTGAGAATTCGCTGCCCATTCCGGCACTACTGATCATGTGAAACCGTATTATTCCATACATGGCACAATTCAACAAAACTCCAGACAGCAGAGCACTCACGGGGGTTGGCGCCTCACTGTGGGCGTCAGGTAGCCAGGTATGCATTGGTGCAAGGCCTGCCTTTGTGCCAAGCCCGACTAAAACAAAAACAAATGCAATTTTGATTATGTTTGGATCAAGCGATTTAGCATTGCTCAACAGATTAGTCCAATTCATCGCATCATCCGGATTTGAGCCAATGTTTGCATAGTTGAATAAAATTATTCCAAAAAGGGCAAACGACAATCCGACGGTAGCCACTATCAGGTACTTCCAAGATGCCTCAATCGCGCTTTCTTTGACATACAGCATTATGAGAAGAACGGATACGAGGGTGGTTGCCTCAATTGCCACCCACATTATTCCAATATTGTTTGATAGTGGGACAAGGAGCATTGTGAAAATAAACGCATTAAATCCTTGATAGTATCGTACAAGACGTTTTTGATCCAAGACGCCAGTGTCATACTGTCTGCCTATGTAGTTAATTGAGTACAACGATGTGACAAACCCAACACCTGCTATTGGTAGAATTACAAATGCGCTTACGGCATCGGCATAAAAAAACTCCCCAAATGCAGAAATCGATTTTTTGCTGGATATTTCATATACCAAAAACAAGCACTGAATCAGGACCAAGCCCATCGAGATTGCAGTGATTACCTCGATAGTTCTTTTTTTTCGCAACACCGTGACCAGAATGCCGCTAATTACTGGCGTCAGTAACAAAGATATTATAAAATAATCAAAATGCCAGTTCATCAGTCATCCCTCAGGCTCTCAAGATTCTCAACACTTAGGCTATCAAAGGTATAGTTAATTCGTGACATCAAAATTGCTGAAATAATTATCCCAACCAAAATATCTACAAAAATGCCAATCTCGATAACAAGAGAAAGTCCATGCGTTAAGGAGGTTGCAAATAAGAACAGCCCATTCTCAAGAATCAGCAGACCCACAACCTGACTTAGTGCTTTCTTTCTCACCACCATTACAAACAGCCCAATCAAAAACAAGGACACTGAGACTGGCAGAAAGGTGCTCACGATGCCATCTGTTTCAATTGAGATTTGCTGCGTCAGAAAATACGACAGCGCCACAAGCAGTGCAGAGATCAGCACCGATGCGCGGATGCTAATGTATGGGCTTATCTCCGTTCTAACTTCCAACGTAAGTTTACCAGTTATTCGCAAGAGAATTTTTGGGATGATGATTGCCTTTATCAGCAAAGTCAGTCCAGCAGCTATATAGATCTCCCAAATTCCAGTGATTGACGCAATGAGTGCAGTGACTGCGGCAAGGACTATTGACTGATAGCGATACGCATTAAGCCAATCCATGAATCCTCTTCTGGAGACCACTGCAAAGGTGGCTATGAGTAAAACCGCGGCGGAAATTTGAAGAATGTTATTGTCTGCCATCATATCATCACTTTAGATAAAAGAAAATCACTCCAATTATCGAGCTTGCGACTGCCATTGAAATCAGATCCGGCACCCTGAACAGACGCCATTTTGCAACTTTAGTTTCAATGAATGCAATTAGAATAGAAAGAAATGCAGTCTTTGCAATAAAAAACATCAACCCAATACCAAGAACCGCAAATGATACCGCGGTGGACACTCCAAACGGGACGAACAGATTTACAAAAAGACCAAGCAGCACCATCTGTTTTATTGACTGGGACCATTCAATGAGTGCCAAGCTTTTTCCAGAATACTCTAAGATTGTTGCCTCATGCATCATGGTGAGCTCAAGATGTGTTGCAGGGTTGTCAAATGGCAATCGTCCAGATTCGGCAAGGATTATGATGAAAAACGAGATTGCGGCAAATATCATACTAGGGGCAAGAATTGTTGAATGAGCTGCAGATTCAACCATTGTGGAAAGATTCGTTCCCCCCAAAGTCAGTGACAATGCAAAAATTGTAATGAAAAAAGCAGGCTCGATCAACGCAGACATCATCATCTCCCTACTGCTGCCCAAACCGCCAAAGGAGCTTGCAACGTCTAGTCCTGCCAAAAGCGTAAAAAATCTTCCCAAGCCAAAAAGCCCTATGACAACCAGCATGTCCCCGGCAAGACCAAACGGGGAATAGAAAATCATCACTGGGATAAAGCACGCGGCGGCAACAACTGACACAAAATTGATCCAGGGACTTGCTCTGAATATCCAGGAGCTGCTCTCTGAGACCACCTCGTCTTTTTTCATTAATTTTATCATGTCATAGTATGGTTGTAGTATGCTGCTTCCGACTCTTTTTTGCGTTCTTGCCTTGGTTTTCCTCACAATTCCAGTTAGAAGTGGAGCCAAGATCACCAGAACAAGAGTTTGAATGATTCCGATTGCAATTTGGATTGGGTCCAATGCTATCACTGAAGCCTCACGTAAATCAAGAGAATCATCAGGATTATCATCACATATAGCACATAGGCATTTACCTTGCCTGTCTGAACCAGACGAATTTTGCCAAAAAATGAGATGCTTGCAGATATAATTGAACGGTATAGTTTTTGCTCAAAGATGTCCTCTGTGGAGTGGCTCACTACAATAGATCTTTTTTCATAGTTGGATGAACCATGCCCCAGTTCTTTTTGGATTTGTAATGTAGGCCTGAAAAGAGACTTGAAAATAACTCTCAGCGGATATGAAAGTGATGATGCCGTGTATTGCATGCGCTCATTTAGATTTCCAAATCCACAGTCCCACGTGTTGCTCGTAATTTTTTGTGTCTTGCCACCGACTGCTCTTACAAATCCAAACGCTCCGACAGATACACAACCAAGCAAAATCAGGACTGTTGGCATGGAAATGCTGGCATAGCCTTGGCGGGTCACGTCAGAGACCAACGGCTCAAACGGATTTGCCTGTACGCTTGAAAGATCAAAGGAAATCGAAACGAGATTTATCCCAACAAACGGTAGTATTCCAAGAGCTACCGCCAGTACGGCAACAATTGACTTTCCTGCCAACATTGAGCGCGGCACTTCGCGTATGTGAACGGCAAGTTCCGATCGTGGCTTTGAAAGAAACGAAATTCCAAAAAGACGGACAAAGGTTGCAACCGAAATTCCAACGGTCAGTGCAAAGGCAAGGCTAGCAATTGCAATTGATATCTGCAGCAAGGTGTTAGGTACCTGAGAGGTCAGCAGAAAAGACTGCAACAACATCCACTCGCTCACAAATCCATTAAACGGTGGAAGTCCAGATATTGCTAGACATCCAATCAAAAATAACAGCGCAGTCCATGGCATTTTTTTGATGAGACCTCCCAACTTTTCCATATCTTTTGTATTGGTGGCAAACTGAACTGATCCGGCACCCATGAAAAGAAGGCTCTTGAATATCGCATGGTTTATCACATGATACATTGTCGCCATTAGCGCAAATGCTGACAATGCATGTAGATCATATGATGTAAAAACCACCGTCAGGCCTAATCCCATGAATATTAATCCCATGTTCTCAATACTGCTAAATGCCAAGCCGCGCTTGATGTCGTTTTCAACAACGGCATACAAGATTCCAAATACGGAGGATACTCCCCCAATTGCAATCATCAGCAGCCCCCACCACGCATTATCAGGGCTCGAGATGTTGTTAAAATCAAAAAGGAACCTCACCATCCCATAAATTGCAATCTTTAGCATTACTGCAGACATTAGCGCTGAAACATTACTTGGAGCAGCAGGATGTGCACATGGCAGCCACGTATGAAACGGCATTATGCCAGCCTTTGTGCCAAACCCAATCAGTGCAAATACAAAAACTGCATCTTTGAAAATTGAATTTGGACCGAGCTGACGAAATGAATCAAACGAAAAGCTGCCAGTCTGTATGAACGATAAGAGAAACGCACTAGCAATAAACGCAGTTCCAAAGTGCGTCATCACAAGATAATTTATCGCTGCTTTGCGGTTATTTGGTGATTCATGTTCATAAATCACCAAGAAAAATGAGGTCAGAGACATCAGTTCCCAAAAAATCAAAAATGAAAAAACATTATTTGAAATGGTAACTAAAATCATAGACACAATGAAAAAATTAAATAAAAATCCAAAGGACGCAATTTTTCCATATTTCTTAGCATAACCAATCGAGTATACCGAGACCGCAAGGGATATCATGCCAATCAGGAAAATAAAAAACGCGCAAGTGTTGTCAACTAAAACATCGAACCCCATCAGCGGAAAGATTTCTTTAAAGGAAAATCGCGTTGGACTGTCACTCAAGAACTGATTGGCGGCAAAAGATATGGCACAAAGCGATGCGGCGGCAGAAAATGAGAAAATTACAAGGCTTGCATGTTTCTTCCCACCAAGTATCAAGCTAAGTACAGACCCTCCCAAAAAGAGAGTTATCATTATTTGCAATAGTAACAAAGTATAGGTCATTTAACGTCACGAAAATGGTTATTTCATCAAAATTGAAAACGTATAAGCCATACAGATACGGTAGCAATATGAATTTGATTTGTCTTGGTTTTCATTCACGCTTGGCGTCCTTTTCATGAGGAACTTAAACTATTCTAGTGAAATTCCGTAAATTCCTGTAATTCCAGAATTCTGTGAAATTAGGTTTATTAAATAACATATAATTACAGAATTGTCAGAAATGTTGCAAAATCAGAAATCAAAAAACATCAAAACATACCTAACACATTTTCCAATCAAATCATATCAAGAGGCAGACATTCTTTCAAAAGACATAACTTGGAAGATAATGGATTACATGCGACAAGCAGGAGCAAAAGGCATCACAGCGGAGGAGATAATCACAAAGGAGAATCTTCCGTCAAGCGTGGTTTATTCCGCATTAAAAGAGCTGTACCGATTGAACTACATCTTTCTGTATCCGCGAGACAAAAAAAGCAAAGGTGAACGCAAAAAACGATACGTTTGTGAGAGAGGAACATGGGGAAAATATGCCATTGATGAAGAATTTGATGCAGCACTAAAGGTTGAGGGCTTGCTTGAAGGCATCACTGAAGATTTGCGCATGCCAATCATGAAAACATTCAAGTCTGTTTTCGATGAGTTTAGCAGTAAAAGGGGCCTGCAGAAATTTTTGCCGACAAAAAATACAAACATTTGCCCCCATTGCCAGCGAAGCCATGAAGCGATGGAGTTCTTTTACGCAATATTACTAAGAACAATTGATCTCATGATAACAGAGTCTGATGAGTTTTCAAAATTCCTAAAAGAAAGAGGTTACGCCTCTGACGAGTCAACACTGACAAAATAAACAAAGAATACACGTTTACCGTCATCAAATGCGTGTTTGATTCTATGCTGAGATACACGTGAGGTTTGCTTCTTTAATTTTTTGTAATTCTTGGAATTCCAGAAAACAAACAGATCATGTTTATTACATTACAGTCAACTGTGAGACCATGAATGTCAAATTATGGAAATGTTCCAGGTGTAACCTAGTTTTTAATAACGAAACCATCGCAAATATTCATGTGAGGCTCACAAAACACCCTCTAAAAAAGACACAGATCACAGTTAATTAAAAAATTCATAATTACATGTGAAACAAAGATCATGATTTATGATAGGGATCTTGCACGGACTTGGAACACATGCAAATACATCTACACAGTAAACAATGCAAATGCAGTAAAAACGACGGGAGTTTTTTCCCTAGACGAGGCACAGGCCAGTTTTTATGAACATCAGATTGTAAAACGCCAATTTCTGCCATGATGAGAGTGATCTCACCATATGCAGTTAGCCAATTCTATGAATACCATCCATTAGATAGACTAGCAAAAAAAGATTGGGTTTGCTTCAAAATTGCCATGATATGATGAAAGTTGCAGGTTTGGCAGGCATATGTTCCTGATTAAGATTTGACAGACAGGATTGATCCAAATAAATATTACAAAAAGACTGGCAATCCATGTTAAAGTTTCAAAATAAGGTTGTTCTAGTTACCGGCAGTGGAACCGGAATAGGCCAGACAGTTGCCAAACTGTTTGCAGAAAACGGAGCAAGCATAATCATTCTAGGAAGACGTAAAGAGCCACTTGAAGATACAAAAAAGATACTTGATGGAATAATTGCCAAGGCAAGCAGTAATGCAAAGGTTTGGTTGTTTCCAGGTGTCGATGTGAGTGACGAGACAGGCGTTTCACAAATGTATGAAGAATTGAAAAAGACAAACGTGACAGTCGATATTGTAATAAACAATGCAGGCGTTTCAGGCCCAGTAACCTGTTTTTCAAATGCACCGCTAGAAGAATTCAAAAGTGCAGTCGCAATTCACTTGACAGGTACATTCTGGACATCGTCTCAGGCACTTAAAGTAATGAAGACAGGCGGAAAAATAATTACGATCTCGACATTTTTCACAGAAGAAAGGCCATTTGAGCAAAGGCCGTACAGATTTCGAAGTCCGTACACTGCAGCACAGGGTGCAAAAAACAGACTTGCAGAGGCAATGTCATGGGAGTTAACCGAGAAGGGAATAGTCTCAATCGCGACAAACCCAGGACCTGTCCACTCAGATCGAATCTATAAAACAGTTTATCCAAAAGCTGCCGCCGAATTTTTGCGAGTTAGTGGTTTTGAGGATCTCAATCCATCTGAAGTGGATTCTGCCAACAAGGAAATTGTCGGACTGCTTGGCGAAAATGAGCAGACAGTAAAAGATGGAATTAAAAAAGCAGCACAGATAGTTGCAAAGACAAAAAATGGAGATGTTGAAAAAATTTCCCAAACGCTAACAAGGCAACTGGCAAAAATCCAGGAAATTGCAGAAAAGGTACAGAAGAATACGTCGTTTATGATTGCAGACAGACAGTTCCTGTCACAGACACAGGTAGCTCAGACAGTTCTCACTTTGGCAGACGATGACTTGGCAAAAACGCTAAACGGCAAAGTGATTCCGGGGGACAGAGTATTCTATCCAGTAAAGCCACACATTGCATCAGATGCCCCAATGGTTCATCAGCCAGACTTTACATCACAAGCGTTTGTCTTTACCATAGATGCGACTGACAAGTCAGATGCAGACAGAGTACTGTTTTTGGGCCAGCATGTGGAGAAAAACGGCGGCAAGGCAGTCTGCTTTATCTCAGAAAACACCCCAAAGGAATACCAAGAGCAGATCAGCGCAAAATTCCACTCACATGTTGTGAACCTGAAAAAGCCCGAAGAAATGCAGAGGTGGCTAAACGCGGCAAAAAACATGGGCAAAGTATCCACCATAGTTCACATCACAGGCAAAGTTCCACAAAATCTCAAGATAATGGAATCATCAAGAAAAGAATGGGATGATCTGGTTGACAAGTTCATAAATACTCCTGCAACAGTGTTGCAGTCTGCATGTGAGCTGTTTGTTCCAGGAGGCAGTAAAGACCCAAGACTCTACAAGAACGGATCCGGAACTGCAGTGATAATCGGCCCTGACTTGCCAACAGGCCCAAAGGTATCAGGGGCAGACAGAGCACGAGTAGAGGTATTTCGAGGCGCGTTAAGGCCATTCACAACAACGATAAATCAAGAGTTTAGTGACGTCTTAAAATCAAAAATCAGGTCATTTTTGGTTCTACCTGGAAGCATTGAGGGAAAAGAGTCAAGTAATGAGAAAATTGCACAGGCTCTAAACTATTTTGTCACAGACACTGCAAGAAATTCATCAGAAGTAACATTCTGTGTCGATGAGACAAGAGAATAATGAAGAAATTTGCAGACCTCAAGGTAGGGGAGGAATTCTTTTCCACATGCACATTTTCAAAAAAAGAGCTGGAAGGATATCTTGCGTTTTCAAGAATCAAAAACACAATTTTTGATGATGACGAATACAGTACCATAGTGTCTGGCCGTGCAATCATTGCAAGAATGGAAGGGGAGTTTACCAGGCTGAGCCAGATTTATGGCAACATGATATTGCTGTACGGAATGGATGGAGATGCAAGCTGGGAAAATAGAAACACACGATTCCTCAAGCCATTACACATAGAGGAGATTCTAAAGATAAAATTCACAATCTCAGATAAAAAAGACATAGATGAAGACTTTGGCATGATAACAGTCGACTTTGAGGGAAAGAAGGAAAATGGAGATATGGTTGTGATATCAAAGAAAAATTTGTACAGAATTAAAAAAGAGCCACCAAAATAAAACTCCCAATACGCGCAGATGACGCCAAAAGAGATTATTCTGGAACAGATATGGTTTCTAGCTTCCCGTCCTTGACTCGGATTTGTAGGGATCGATTATCCTGAAATATGAGGGTGATTCCGCCGTCCTTATCTGGGTCTTGTACTGAAACTAGTTCCTGCATTCTTATTCCATCAAATTTTACCATGATTTGTATGAATCAGACCGTGTTATATTTTTAATTGGTTCTAGTTATGACTCAATTGCGTCAAGGAATAGTTTGATTGCGGCTGCAAGTATTACCACGCAGATTAAAATTCGGATGCTGTTCTCTTTGAGATCGATTGATATCCGTGCACCAACTAGCCCTCCAGCAAACGCCCCCACCCCAAGCAGTAAGGCATATGAAAAATCGGCATGACCAAGCAGAGAGTGTGCAATCATTCCAGATGCCGAGGAAAACATCAGGATCAGTTGAGACGTGGCAGTTGCGTGTTTTACCGAGATTCCAATTCCAAGTATCATGAGAGGAACAAAAACAATTCCCCCCCCAATTCCAAAGAAACTAGACAGCACTCCAGCAAAGAAGCTTATTCCGGAAGAAATTATCAGCATTTTTGCCGTCATGTTTGCAGGTTTGGATTCCATGTCCCTTTTCAAAAAAAGATACAGGCATGATGCAACCAATACTATCCCAAATAGTATTTTGAACATTGAAGGCGATGCCTCAGAAGATACAAATGCTCCCAAGATTGTTCCTGGAATTGACATCAGCCCAAGTTTAAGTCCCAGTTTGTACTCGATTCTTTTTTGTTTGGCATACGATACGGAAGATGCCACTGAGTTGCTAAACGCAGCAAAAAGACTACTGCTTGAAGCAATAGTATGAGAAAATCCAAGAATTGTCAATACGGGTACCACTATTATCCCGCCCCCAAGGCCGATTATAGAGCCCACAATCCCAGCCACAAACCCAAGCGGGATTAGCCACAGATTTTCAAACATTTTTCATATAACACTTGATTTGCTATTGAATCTTGCCTTGTGTTTAGGAGTCTAATGTTTTTGGAATAAAGACTGAAAATACGGTCGGGGAATTTTTTACCTCAATGGTACCGCAATGTTGCTGGATTATTGTTTTTACAGTTGGCAGTCCAAGCCCCGTCCCATAGGATTTTGTCGTAAATAACGGTTCAAATATTTTATCGACTATACTTTCCTGAATTCCAGGTCCGGAATCCTCGACTTCAAAGATGACGGCACTATTGTTTTGAGAAAAGCGCACTGTGATTTGGCCCGAATTATCCATGGCCTGAATTGCATTCATCAAGAGATTTGTAAAGACAGCTTCAATTTTTTCCATATCGCAAAAAAGACGCACGTCGTTTTGCGGTCGACTGATTTGTATTCGATCTGGAACAACAATTTTATCAATTGAAGAACCGAGTATTTTGGACAAGGAGTATTCATCACATTCTAATGGCGATGTTCGAACAAAATTTAGTACTTCGTCTAGTTGAAACACCATCCGCGATGAAGCCTTATCAATAGCACTAAACATGTCCATTAGATCATTTGGGATTTTAGATGAATGTTTTAATTTGACTACTTCGATGGTGTTTTTGATTATTGCCAAAGGATTGCGCAGGTCATGTGCAAGTCGTGCGGACATTTCGCCAATAGTTGAGAATCGTTCCGCCCGGAAAAGGTCAGTTTGAAAACGGCTCAGATCGCTTATCTTTTTTGTTAACGTGTCTAAGAGCCAGTCCCGTTGTTGCGTGATTTCATCTAATTTTGCCATCTTTCGTTCCAGATTAACAACCATTTGATGTTGGGACTTGTTTTCTTGTTGGAGTTTTTGTTTTTCTAGTTCTAATGCCTTTATTTTGTCCAACAATTCACCGTACGAAATATTTCGCTCGATGCTCACACTATCCATGCCCCAATTCATGCCTAAAGGCAGTTCTATTAACAGCCTGTTTGTACAAAACAGACAGACACTAGTTATAGATATAGAGTTGCCAGAGGTAGCCTTCGTTATTTGTCGTAAGCTCAAGCTGCAATGTTTTTCCTTCCAAGACTAGCTGTTTTGACTTGCTGTGTGTCTGTGTGTCTGAGGCGTGAAAACTACGCATGCCGTCAATCCAGTCATTGACATTTTCAAAATTATCAGGCTTTAAATCGGCCCAACATTTGCAGACAAGTTCCTGGATTGTGGCACCGAAGATCTTTTTGACAGAATCTATTTGTGACATGGATGGATCAGTTTGTATTAACACTAGAACCATTTGCGGGAGGTCCTTTAGTCCCACCATGTGGATGTTTCCAAGAAAATTGCCATCTTTGTCTTTTAATTCTGTTGAGGTGCAGTACTCAACAAGATTCTGTTTTTCATCATCTGCAAAAAAGGAACAGTATTGTTTGATGTCGTCGGGTGTCCGTAATTGAATGGGAGACGACATTGATATCTCAGCATCAGATAGTTTTTGCTTTAAAATGAGATTATGTTCAAGATATGGCGAGGTAGAAACACTTGGTGACGGCGTCTTGACACTAAACGATACAACTAGAACAGATATTATTGCTATTGCAACTATAATTCCTGCATAAAGAATTTTTTTGTTCATTTTTTGTGGATGCCGCATTCTACAGATAAGCCTTTCCAACAAATCAAATTGAAATTATTTCCAACTTTGAATTTTCTGTAATGTTATACTTGTCTACAAATCCAGAAGTAACTTCAAGAACATATTTTGCGTTATTTCCACTTGTAAACGTGCAAGTTGCAGTTTCAATTGCAGACTTGCAAGGTTGTGCGTCCTTTTGTATGTAGACCACATTGCCGTTTGCGTCAAGCCAGATAACGTCTAACGCAAATTGCATATTTAGCATCCACATCGAACGGACTGCATCATCATCAAAAACAAACAGCATTCCTTGATCATATGGCAGCTTTTCTTGGAACATCAGACCACGAGTCTGCAGCGGCCGCGTGTCGGCGATTTGAACCTGCAGCGGGACATCATCAATCTTTACAATCCCCATTGGGAATTTGGCTTGCTCAAGTTTAGCGTCCTTTGGAATTGAAATGAGCCCAGCTGCGCCAATTATTATTGCAGCTATTCCTATAGGTATCAAAATTTGGGTACGTGTTGCCACTGAAGATAAAAAATTATCAGGTATTAAAAACCAAGTGTAGTCTAAAATACAGCGTCCTTAAAGATTGAAATTGTAGAAGCGTTGTTTTTTGTAGTTTTCCCTATGTCAGACAGCGTTGAGCCATTGTATTTTTTCCCAAGATACTTGCCTGCAAGTATCATCGGGGCTCCAATTGCATTTGTTATGCCAGTTGGCTCTGGAATCCAGAATATGATAAAGCCAATCTTTTGTATCTTGCCTCCAGGATCGGGGGCATTACGTAAGGCAGACATTGATTTTGCAGTGTGCTTGTTGTCAATTTCGGATATTTTCGAGTAGATGTTAGTTCGTCTTTTTACAGAATCAGATGCTAGTTTTAACTTGCGCAGTCGCTCCGTATACACATCCATGCCCAGCATCACTTTTGATATTGTTAGTTAAGTGTAAAACCAGAAGATTAGTTACATACAAGTCAAGATCAAGTAACAAAGCGCCGCCAGACATACAGACTAGATTATAAGACACAGATCCACTTACAAACCAATTTGAAAAAAAAGGATGAAATCAGGCTTGAATCCATAAAGGCCGCGCATAAATCAGCCAAGCCAAAATCAGCAAGAGTGGAAGATTATCTTGAGGTCATCTCAGAACTAGTCGAGATGAAAGGATACGCCACAACTCTTGATGTCTCAAGATACCTAAACGTGAGTGCCCCAAGCGTCACAAAGATGCTCCACAGACTAGACGAAGGCGGCTTTCTGAACTATGAAAAATATCAAGGAGTCAAACTCACTGCAAAAGGAAACAACATAGCATACACGGTAAGACAAAAGCACAGCATACTGTTGGAGTTTTTTGAAATACTTGGAATCGAACACGAAACTGCAAACCAAGATGCAGAGGGAATTGAGCACCACCTAAATCCTAAAACAATTAAACAGTTACGAAAATTCATCACCCATCTGAAATCAAACCAGAAATTCCTTGAAAGTTTTAAGAGTCTTTAAGAAGTACTTCAATGTCGTTTTTTGAGAAAGCCGATCTCATCAACCGCCTCCCAGCGTCGGAGCGTTTTGAAATTTTTATTTTTCCGTGTCTTGCTACTCTGGCAGTTGTAACATAATCCCCCTTTACGTAAACGTCTGCAAACAAGCCATTGTTTTTCTTATCTACCTGAAACAACAGTGAGTTTGTGGCTTCAGAAAAATCAAACTGGGTTGAGCTGCGACTTTGTTGACTCGAATACGAATCCGGAGAACCCTCAGATTCCTTTGGCTCTACATTGATGTGAACATGTAGTATTTTTTCAAGATCACTAATAGTGGAGCCGCCTTTTCCAATTATAGAGGGCATGGAGTCCTTCCTTACCCGGACTCGAATGCCGCTATCAGACAGTATCTCGATTTCAGGGTTTGCGTCAAACCTTCGAATCGTCTCACGGATTTTTTCTTCTGCCAGTTTGTAAATTCCAGACTTTGCTTCTTGTTTTGACACCGGTACGATCACATTTTCTTCGCCAAATGTGTAGATTTCATATTCTAACGTGCCTGTTTCAAAATCACGAATTTCTATCACAGGCCTTGCCAAGTCTTGCTCCACCATCCCAGATGGCACTTTGACTTTAAGATCAAGATCATAAACTTTGGAGATATAGCCATCTTTTACAAAAACTACAGTGTCAATTACGCTTGGAATCATACCTAGCTCTATTTTCCCGATGAATCTCTGAACGGCATCAAGCGGCATGTTTGCGTGCACCACACCAATCATGCCAACTCCTGCAAGCCTCAAATCTGCAAATACTCTAAAGTCATCTCGCTGCCTCACCTCGTCAAACACAGTATAATCTGGTCGCACAAGCAGCAAAATGTCAGCAGAGTTCTCAAATTTGCCATCAAGTTTTGTGTATTGGGTGACTCCCTTGTCCACCTGCAAGTCACGCGGCGATTCAAATGTTTTTACAATATTTCCAAGTGACGCATAGAAATTTGCAAGACTTGATGCAAGTGTGCTTTTTCCAGAGCCCGGAGGGCCTGAAATTAGAATCCCCTCTGCTTTTTCTGAGAACCGGCTCATTAATTTTTTTGATATTCCGTATTGATCAAGGGACATTTTTGTGATTGGGTGAACAATGGTAATTTCGTATGACTCTGAAAATGGAGGATGCGTGATTGCGATTCTATAGTCACCATACTGTACAACCAAAGCCCCAGGCTTTGAAATTTCAATTGTTCCGGCGTTTGAAATTTTTGATGCCTCAAGTATTTGTGTTGTGATAAGCTCAAGATAGTCCTCATCTAGTAATTTGTCTTCAATTTTGACTAGCTCAAAGTTGCCAGGTTTTCCCCTTTTTGCAAGAGGGGCATTTTGGTCCTTGAGGTGAACGCTCATCGTGGCTTGATCAAAGAATCGCAGAAATTCTAACGGAGTATCTAGTTTTTCTGATTTCTGATAGTTTACTTGAACCCCCTCTGCCTCCGCAGCAAGTCCTTGCACATAATCTGCAGTGTACAGTATTGCGTTGTTTTGCTTTGCAACGTCCTTTATTATTGCGTCAATTCGTCCGTGTTTTGTAAGCCTGATATCGTCAAGGCTTGGCCTTTGCCCTACAAACTGAACTGAAATGTTATTTTCATGGCATAGTTTTTGAATTTTCTTTATTTCCTCAAGGCCAATAAAGCCCTGCTCTTTTCCCTGTGACGCCTGAGACTGTAATTCATCTAACCCTGCAACAGGTATGATTATCTCAACATTTTGAAGGTTTTTTGATTCGATCTGTCTTGTAATGTGGCCGCTGACAATCACGCTAGTATCAATTACTATTTTTGGCATGATTCAAAGGTCACCATGGGGCTTTTAATCATAACAAGGACATAAACTAAACTTTTCATACCAGATACGAAAAGATGGCATGTGCCAGAGTTAGAAGAAAAAGAAGTCCTAATCATAGAAGACAGCCCGGCAGTTGGCATTCTGCTCATGGAGTTTCTGACCAAACTTGGCTTTAAAAAAATACACAGATGTCAGAATGGAAAAACCGGTATTGAGACATTTAAAGAAATTATCGAGTCAGGCATAGTTCCACTTGTTTTTCTTGACTACAATCTACCAGACATGAATGCATTTTCTATCATGTCACAGCTGCTAAACATAAGACCGGACGTTAAAGTGATAATTGAGACGGCACGGGATAAAACAGAAGAATCTATCAAGGATGTAATCGCCCAAGGTGCATACCAATACTTGGCAAAACCAATCAGATTGGAAAAAATTAAAGAAATTGTTGAAACGCTGAAAATTGAGGAAGCCATCATATCAAATGAAGAGACTTTTTCCAAGATAGTAAATCTAATGTCAAATGCAACTCAGTTTAGTCTTTTAAGACTGTCTCAATATTTGGGCAAAACAGAAGACGAAATCTTGCTATTGATTAATCAGCTTATTTCGGATAAAAAAGTAATGCAAATAAACACAATAAAGGAAATTGCCTGCCCAAGGTGCAATCATGTTCGCGTTGCACAGATGTTTCACTGCCCAAAATGTAAAGGAGTTGACTTTAAGCAAGAGAGGATTATCGAGCACTACAAATGCGGCAATGTTTCTATCGAATCATCATATATTGACGATAAATGCCCAAAGTGCCATCAGACAATCAAAGTGTTTGGAGTTGATTACAGAACGCAGGATAATTTCTACGCATGTAACGAATGCAAGGAAATTTTTGCAGAGATTTCTACAGACTACCTTTGTTTAAAATGCAATGAAAAATTCACATTGGAACATGCAAAATTATTAACAAGTCAAGGATATTCTTGGTTGAGATAAAAACTATTTTGGTGAAACTTCAGTTATCAGCTTTAGAACATGATCAAAGTCAAACGGCTTTGAGATAAACGCATAAGCCCCAGCCTTTAGACATTCATTAATTACATTTTGATTGTCGCTTGCTGTGATTAGAATTATTCTTGCAGACGGATGTTTTGCCATTACTTCCTTTACTACGGTCAGCCCATCTTTTTTTGGCATCGCAAGATCAAGTAGCAGTACGTCAGGATTTGTTTGTGAAAATTTTTCCACTGCTTCTGAGCCGTTAACTGCCTCGGCTACGATTTCGTGGTTTCCAATTGTCAGAATGTCATTTAGTACAAAACGAATTGCATCAGAGTCATCTGCAATCATCACTCTGGCCATATCAACAGCTAAACGACATAACTTATGAAAATTTCTATTTTCGGCTAAGAAATACCGAGTATTTTTTGTCTAATTCACTTCTTAGTGAGACGTAATCAGATTCATGGTCATTGATGGTATCAAGCATGAATTGGTGGGACTTTTTTATTGCTTGAAAAAGATCAGAAGGCATGTTCCCAGAGATTGTCAGTGTAAGTAGAGCGTCTAGGGTAGCTGCGAGATCGCCAATTTCGGTTTGGCCCATCATTGGAGCCAAGCCCTTTAGCTTGTGCGTATGTTTTTTGATCTCAGCGGCATTTTTTGAAATATCCGAATCGCCAGAACAGGTACGCAGTAAATTGCCGATTTCTACAATATCTTCTGAGACCTCTTTTTTGGCAACACGTAAGAATTCTTCTGACAATCACTAATGATATTTGATCGAGATTTTTATACTCTATGAAAGGGAAGATAGCTAAAATTGAAGATCATCAGTAAAACATACTTACTAATAGGAATACTAGTAGCTGTAGCGCTCTTCAATTTGTTTATCCTGTACAATACGCAAATTACCACCACTAACGAATCATATGCCATCATCCGTGCAGGAGACCTCAAAACCAAAGTAGAGACAATTGCAAGTCTTGCAAGCTCGATTGCAGGCGGAAATGAAAACGATAGAAAGACTTTAGATAATGAAATAATGGATTTTGACAATATTCTCAATACTTTAAAAAATGGTGGGACCATCAGAGGTCAGTCCATACCACAGCTGTCCAGCGACATAGCTTCAGAGTATGATGCAGTCAAGAAAAATTGGGAATTGTACAAAAAAGAGGCATCGCAGATTCAGGTATCGTCAGTACATAATCCAGAAACAATGGCGGCATTAAACTACGTACTTGACAAAAATACCGAGATGATACTTACTACAGATTCGTTGGCAAAAGACTTGGTAGAGTTAAACAGAGACTACAACAGACATAAAGAAATTGCAAACGAATTGCATGAAATTACAAAAACCATAGGACAGGACGCAGTGCTAATCTCAATTGGACAGGAAAATGATACAAAAAACAGCCTGCATGATGCACGACTATCTTTTGATGTCGGAATTAGAAATCTATTGCAAGTTCCATTAACTGATCTAGACTTATCAGGAACTAACCTCAAGGCAGAAGAATTAATCCCCATACCGAGGGAAAATTCAAGGTCACTTGATCAGATTGATTTGTTATGGGAGGCAGTGTCATTAAGAGTCAAAACACTTGAGAAAAAATCATTATTTTCTGATGAATTCAGTAAATCATTTTCGAGTCTAAACATGCAAAGAAAGTCGCTGCTAGATTCAATTGATAGTATGCTAGACATGTGGAACCAAAGCAGACTCGATGAACGAAACGAGGGACAGTTAGTAATACAGGCAATAATTGGGGTCGACATTGCGATTTTCATAATAGTGTTGTTTGTAATTCGAAAATCACTATTGCCACTTCAAACAATTACAAACGCGTTATCCCGCATAAAAGAGGGAATTTATGGAGAGAAAATAAAATACAATTCGAGTGATGAAATAGGCGAGCTTGCATCCACATTTAACATAATGTCAGATACCATCAGAATAAAAGAAGAGGAGGCAAGAAAAATGAGCGTTGCAAAAGACGAGTTTCTCACAATGATTACCCATGAGCTCAAGACTCCGCTTGTCCCCATTCAAGGATATGCAGACATGTTGCTTGGGGGCCACCTAGGCACACTTACAGATAAACAAAGAGAGCGAATGGGAATAATAAAGTCAAGTGCCACGTCCTTACTTCAGATTATTTCAGATTTGTTAGATGCTCAGAAACTTGAACTCGGGCAGCTAAGAATGAAAAAAGAAATATCTTCAATCCAGAACACTGTCTTAAAATCAATTCAGACACTACAGCCACAAATTGACGAAAGCAAGATCAAAGTGATAAACGAAGTAAAACCAGACATAATGGTTGCGCATGATGCGGACAGAATAACTCAAGTTTTGACAAACTTGATCAAAAATAGCCTAAAAGCAGTAAAACCAGAGGTAGGCACGGTAAGGATTACTTCTTCTGAAGATTCAAGCGAGGTAAGAATTACTGTTAGTGACAACGGGACCGGAATACCGCCAGAAAAACAAACCAAACTTTTCACAAAGTTCTATCAAGCAGACGCATCACTCACAAGGGAAAAGGGTGGAAGTGGTCTTGGTTTGTCAATATGTAAGGGAATTGTCGGAGCGCATGGGGGCAGAATTACACTGGATAGCACCCCAGGCGTTGGAACAAAGGTTACGTTTTCTTTGCCAAAAGACGACAAGATGCCAATCTGAGTTACTCAAAGAAATCAAACTTGGAAAGCTAAATTGCCTCACATGCCATAAAATAACTGGAAATTTTTACTGAGACATATGGAAGCGCCACATGCTGCAAAAAACATCGAGTTTTATGCAAACTGTAACGAGTATTTTACTGCTTTGCGCAAGCAGGGCAAAAACGATGACGGGTTTGAAGACGAATTCTTTTACACAATGCCAGTAATCTCAGGAAACAATTAACATAAAAGAACACAGCATTCCAGCAAACTAGTGCTAGAGGAACATGCTGAAAAAGCAATACTGTTTGCCCAAAGCAAAGGCTGCTCGTACTGTGATGCAAGAGCAGAGGTTACTGAAAAGCACGGATTTGTCATCGAAAACGGCCAAATTGAGCACTCCATAACTCGCCACGAATCAGGAATCGGAATCAGGGTGTTGTGCGATGGAGCTTGGGGCTTTTACTCCACTTCGGATATTTCCAAGATAAGTGACGGCATCATTAATGCCATAAAGGTTGCAAAACATTATTCAGAAAAAAAGAAAACCCCAGTGATCCTAGCAAAAATACCAGCAGCCGTAAAAAACATCAAATACAAAATAAAAAAAGAGGCAACGCAGGAAGCACTAGAAAGAGTTGCATTTGACTGCGACAAAATAATCAAAAGCAATAAAAAAATAATCAAAAGTATCGTGAGTGCATCATCTAGTAAAGTGTCAAAGTATTTTGTAAGCAGTGAGGGGTCAAAAATTATGCAAGAGTTTTCCGACACCATAATGGATTTAACTGCAATTGCACGCAAGGACGGATTGACCCAGTCCATAAACACGACAGAAGGCGGAAGAGGAGGCATAGAGAAAATTACAGACGACGTTGACGTATTTTTCATAGCAAAAGAAACATCAGACAGGGCAGTCAAGTTGCTTGACGCAACACCTGCAAAGGAAGAAAAAGCGACAGTTGTGATGAATCCAGACTTTGTCGCGCTTTTGACACATGAGATCTTAGGTCACCCATCTGAGGCAGACAGGGTTTTGGGAAAGGAAATGGCATGGGCAGGAGGGGCATGGTGGTCAGGAATGCTAGGGAAGCAAATTGGTTCAAAAAATCTCAATGTCATAGATGACCCCACAATAGAGGGAAATCTCGGATGGTACGAGTATGACGACGAGGGCACCAAAGCACAAAGAAAGCAGATTGTAAAGGACGGCGAGCTTGTAGACCACATGTATAGCCGTGAAACTGCAAGTATTTTCAATAAAACGCCAAATGCGAGCATGCGTGCAACATCGTATCGATTTATGCCGCTAATCAGAATGGCGTGCACATGCATAGAAAAAGGCAACTTGGATCCCCAAGAAATGATAAAAGATGTTAAAAATGGCTACCTTATCTCAAACATGAAAATACCGTCAATAGACATGCGACGATACAACTGGAGCATATCGTGCCAATATGCAAACAAAATAAAAAATGGCGAAGTGACAGATCTTTTAAGAGATGTAATTGTGGTCGGAACTGCGCCAGAGTTTTTTAATTCAATCGATGCGTGCGGTAAGGATTTTACAGTAAGGCCGATTACTAACTGTGGCAAAGGAGATCCAATGCAGCAAATGATGATGGGAAATGGCGGTCCGTCAATACGCGGCATTGCCACAGTAAAAAGTGTAGGCGCATAAAATGACAGAACTTGACAACATTCACAGTCAGGTCATTTCTTGCACAAAGTGCGATTTGTGTAAGACACGGACAAAGGCAGTGCCGGGAAAAGGAAATAAAAATGCAGAAATCATATTCATAGGAGAGGCACCAGGCAGAAGTGAAGATCTGAGAGGGGAGCCATTTGTAGGAGCTGCTGGAAAAAAACTCTCAGACATGCTAGAAAAGGCAGGACTGTCACGAGAGTCAGTATACATAACAAATGTCGTAAAATGCAGACCGCCTAACAATCGTGTTCCAACGGAACTAGAACGCAATTCATGCATAGAATACCTAAATAATGAAATCAAACTAATAAACCCAAAAATAATTTGCGTTATGGGAAATACCGCAAGCAACTCAATTCTTGGAAAAGGCGAGATAACAAAGAATAGGGGAAAGACAATAAAAAAAGACGGTAGGACGTATTTTTTGACTTTTCATCCAGCAGCCACAATATACAACCAGGAGCTCATACCAGTATTGGAAAAAGACATACAAAATTTAGTAAAAGCCCTTGATGAAACCAAAAGTGTCTAAAATGAGGCTTTCAAGGGAATTTTACGCGCGAAACACAGTACAAGTAGCAAAGGACTTGCTTGGAAAAACACTAGTTCGCAAAATTGGGAAAAAGACAATATCAGGAATAATAACTGAAACTGAGGCATACAGACACAGCGATGATCCCGCAAGCCATGCTTTTAGAAGCAAGACAGAGCGTAACAAGGCAATGTTTGGTGAAGTGGGTCACGCATATGTCTACTTTACATACGGAATGTATTATTGTGTAAATGCAGTAGCAAAGAGCAGAAATTTCCAAGCAGGAGCAGTTCTGATCAGGGCGCTAGAGCCAAAAGACGGAATAGACATCATGATTCAAAACAGAAAGACACAAAACATTTTAGGCCTTGCAAACGGTCCTGCTAAGCTTGCAATTGCCCTTGGAATCACAAAGACGCATTACGGTGAGGATCTTGTCAATTCATCACAACTATACATTACGGATGAAGAAAAAATTAATGGAAAGATAAGTGCTGATTCACGAGTTGGAATAAAACATGGAACTGAAAAACTTTGGAATTTTAAGATCAAAATCTAATTTTCATCGTCTTTTTGTACAGTCCATGGTGCAAAGCGCCCAAGAATTTTTTCCCAGTTCAGTTTCAGCATCAATAATATTGCGGCAGTCATTATCGCGGCAAAAATTGCAAATCCTACATACACCACCATTGGATCGTTAACATTTTCAAGAATAGGTTCGACATAAGCCATGCCAAAGTAATGAGACATCAGTACTACAACATAACTTAGAACAATTTTTCCAATAAAAGTAGATATGAAAAATCTTACCGGATTATATCTTGCAAGCCCCAATGGGACATAAATCAAGTCGTCTGGAATTGGAGTCGCAGCTGCGATAAACGCGGCAGCGGCCCCATATTTTTTTACCAATCTTTCAAAGGGTTTCATTCTGGCACGCGTCTTATCAGTCATCATTTTTCTTCCGCCATAGCTTATGAGAAATATTATTTGCTTTGCAACAGTTGAAGTTATTGCCGAAATCAGCACCAAATAATGGATGTTGAATTTATCACCTACAGCCATTGTTGCCAGAAAGATAAACGAAGGCAGTGGTACAAACGGAATTAATGAGCCAAAAAAGCTTACAAGTGCAAGGCCAAGGTAGCCTATTTCATCAGCAAATGGAAAAATCGCTGAAATATCCACATCCTGACGATTTGACTTAGACTATTAAACCGTAGAAACATGATATTAAAATATCATAGTTTAGAGAGAAGCTTAATTGACAAAAAAAGAACTGCAAGAAATTTGTTACAAAATTTCAATAATAAGTCCATACATCAGGTTCGTTGGAGTAATAGGAAAGAACGGCAGACTGCTTGCATACAAAAGAAAAGAGGGGCTAAAGCCGTTTTTGAATGCAAAAAGTACGACCAGCCAGTTTTCCCACATTGCGATTAAAACAGGCATGGAGCGCGAATTTGATAAAAGCTTGGGCTTAGTCGAGTTTGTCTGGGAGGAGAGAGAGAAAGTTCAGACAATTTCATTTGCAATAAAAAAGCACAAAGTTTGGGTATCAATTGACAAAAAGGTCGTTCGCTCTGAAATGCTAAGAATCATAGATTCGTGTCTTCCACTAGTAAGAAATTATTCGTAAAGCCAGCACAGCACATAGCCAGATTCTGTTTTGAATTTCGGTGGATCTTTTTTACATTTTTCCATCATATGTGGACATCTATCAATGAATCGACATCCAGGTTTTGGATCAAGCAGATTTGGCGGACTGCCGGGAATGTATTTTGGTTTTTCAGTCCCACGTAATCGTGGAATGGATTGAATCAGGGCTTGCGTGTACGGGTGCTTTGGTTTCTCAAATATTTCACGCGATGTGCCAAATTCAATCATTTTGCCCCCGTACATTATTCCAACTTTTTCACAAACCTCAGAAATCGTCGACAGGTCATGGGAAATTAGCATTATTGACATTCCTTCTTTTTTTAGACCTTTCAGCAAGTTGAGAATTTGTGCCTGAACAAGTACATCTAAAGCAGTGGTCGGCTCATCTGCAATCATAATTTTTGGCCGCAATAGTAATGCCATCGCAATAACTACACGTTGTTTCATTCCACCGCTCAACTCATGTGGATATTTTTGTAAAACATCTTCGTTGAGACCAACAGAAC
>DATBQZ010000204.1:0-2047 GCA_036560565.1 Candidatus Nitrosotenuis sp. | reverse complement strand
TTCCAGGAGTTGGGCGAAAGACAGCAAATTGCGTATTGGTTTATGCCTTTGAAAAGCCAGCTATTCCAGTCGACATCCATGTTCACAGAATATCAAACAGGCTTGGCCTTGTTGAAACGAAAACGCCTGAAGAGACGGAATTTGAACTAATGAAAAAAATACCAAAAAAATACTGGCTAAGAGTAAACGATACGTTTGTCATGTATGGGCAGAACATATGCAAGCCCATATCTCCAATGTGCGATGTTTGCAAAATCAAAAAACTATGCAAATACTACAAGACTAGGAACGCTTCTTAATTAGCAACAAAATGCCGACTAGGGCTGCAGCTGCACCACTCACATAAAATGGAAAATAATGAAACGGATTTTTTGATACGTCGCCTGACAGGATCTCAAACGTAAATTTGCCAGAGTTTATTGCTGACGGATCTGTTGACTCTATCATTCCATACACGGAGTAGGCATTTACGGAAAATCCCTTCAGATCCAAGTTTGTCACAACTACCCGTTTTCCATTGCTGATAGAGACACCTTGGGCATCGTTGTATGCAAGAATGATCTTTGTGTTCTCAAACCATCCTTCCTTGTCTACATGTGCGACAGTAAAGTATCCTTCATCTGGTAGTTGCAACCCTATCCAGAGCCTGCGGTCAGACGGGCTATCCATGCCAACCTCAATGAATTTGTCAGTATTTTCATCATAGAATCGTACAACTGCGCTTCCAGCAGGATTTGCGTACAACAATTTATTTTCAATTGTAATTTGCCAGCTCCCGGAATGAGTGGTATCTAGTTTAGTGATTGCCGCATCTCGCGAAACTTTGTTGAATTCGTCTGGAGATACATCTGTCGTTTGCAGTACTAGTGACGGATTCAAAGAGTCTTCTGCGTGCGCGGGCAAAAAAACCATTACAAAAACAGATAGCGTCAAAACGTGTACTTTGTATTTCATGATACGGTAAACCTAATCCACAAAGGGTTTTTTGTGGCTCGCGATTACTTGTACAACCTCAGGACGCATTATGAATTCAGATGGTGACTTGCCTTCATCAATTAATGCCCTAAGCTTAGTTCCGCTAATCTGCTCCCTGAACTCTTCTCCATGCGGGCAGGCACGTTCGTTTGTAAATGCAAGGCATTTTCTACAATAGTAAAATGCTGGGAAAAAGATCGGTTCTATCTCTAGATCAGGATAATCTGAGAATATTTCTTGTGCTGCAAACGGCGAGTAATACTTTCCAACACCTGCATGATCTCTTCCGATTATGATGTGTGTGCAACCGTAGTTCTGCCTCATTATAGAATGGTGTATTGCCTCCTTTGGCCCTGCGTATTGCATTTCTGTGTGAAGTGTTGCAAGTATGGACCGATTTTTCGGATAATAATTCTCAATTAGAACGGCGTATGATTCTATAATTACCTCGTCAACAAAGTCGCCAGACTTTTTCTTTCCTATTAGTGGATTTACAAAGACACCGTCGTGTGTTGTCAGAGATGTTTTTTGCAACATTTCATGCGCAACATGTGGGGGGTTTCTTGTCTGAAACGCGACAATTGACTTCCAGTTAGCATCTTGAAATGACTTTCTTGTTTGGAGTGGGCTCATTCTGTATTTTCTGATTGGATCGTCTGATGGTCGTTTTACATAATCGATTTTACCCCCGACTAAAAACTCGTTCATTGAAAACGTTTTTGCCACACCCGGATGATTCACATCTGTAGTTCCATAAACTGCCTTTGCTGTTTTTTCTTTATCAAACGTGTACGTTTCCTCCACATGTAAAATTGCAAACTCACCATGTTTTGCCTTTAACAGAACGTCTCCAGTTTCTTTCATTTTGGTAGCAGTTTCCTTGTCTACATCTAAGACAATTGGGATTGTCCAAGGTAAGTTGTTTGCAAGTCTTCCCTTGTTTATGACGGATTCAAAATCTTCTCGTAAAAGAAATCCTTCTAATGGACTAAGAATTCCATCAGCGATGTTTTCTACATCGTTTGCAAGATCGTCACTTACAGAAAATGAATACATTCCTGATGTATTTTTT
>DATBQZ010000203.1:0-8825 GCA_036560565.1 Candidatus Nitrosotenuis sp. | reverse complement strand
TAAAGGGCGCAGTCCAGACGGGCGACGACGAAGGCGCTTCTGCAAAAAGGCTCAAGGAAGTCATTGCGGGAAGATCTGTTTTATCTCTACCAAACAAGCTTGGTGGCTTCAGGCTACGCTATGGCAGATCGTGCAATACGGGCTTTGCCTCAGTGGGCGTGCACCCAGTTGTGGCAGAAATACTGCACCATACAATAGCGGTTGGAACACAAGTAAAACTTGACGTTCCAAGCAAGGGTGCAACGGTCGCCTTTGTTGATACCATTGAAACCCCAATAGTTAGGCTCAAAAACGGAAACGTGGTAAAAATCCAAAATGTGGAACATGGAATCAAAATCAGAAACGACATAGCCAAAATAATCCATCTTGGTGATATTCTTATTTCATACGGGGATTTTCTTGAGAATAACTCGCAACTATTTCCAAGTGGCTATGTCGAGGAATATTGGGTAGAAGAGCTGCGCGAAAAACTTCTCAAATACGAGCCAAATTCTGAGATGGAAAAGCTAGAGAAAATACCGTCATTTGACGAAGCATTGGAAATCTCGTTGAATTTCAAAATTCCGCTATATCCAAAATACTTGTATTATTGGGAGCAAATTTCAGTTGACGAACTAAAGGAAATTCTACAACCAGTAAACATTGCAGATGACACCATCACATATCCAAAAAAATGCAAGATAATTCTAGAGAAACTTGGGGTTCCACACGAGGTCTCAGAAGATAACCTAATTCTTAGGGAGTTGGAGGCTCGAATTTTTTACGAATTATTGTTTGCAAATCCAATCAAATTTGAAAACTTGAACACCGTGCCGGAAATAATCTCAGAATCCACTGGGATCAAGATACGACCCAAGTTTTCAATCTCAATTGGTGTGAGAATTGGAAGGCCAGAAAAGGCGGCAGCACGACAAATGAAGCCGCCGGTCCACACGCTATTTCCAGTCGGTGAAAAGGGCGGCATGACACGCGATCTATTAAAGGCAAGTGCTGCGTCTTCTGACTTTTACTGCAACATTTTCCACCGCATGTGCAAAAATTGCGACGAGCCATCAATTAGCATAAACTGCCAAAAATGCGGAAACAAGACCTCGACTGACTACACCTGCCCCATCTGCAGATCAAACCTCGATTCCCCATACTGCCAAAAATGCAAGAAAAAGGCACCGACTCACTCATTCAAACCATTTCCATTAAAACAAAAGATACTCCTTGCGCAAGAAAAAATGGGCATACGGGTACAAGAGCCGTTCAAGGGCGTGATGGAATTAATCAACCAGGACAGAATAGCAGAGCCCCTTGAGAAGGGCCTCATCAGGCAGAGCCTGGATCTAACTGTATTCAAGGACGGGACGGTGCGCTTTGATGCAACAAACTCGCCCCTGACCCACTTCAAACCGTCATGGATAGGAACATCAATTGAAAAACTCAAGGAATTGGGTTATACGCACGATTCAGATGGGAACCCGCTGACAAGCCCTGATCAAATCATCGAAATCAGAATGCAGGACGTGATCATTCCATTTGAAAGCGGGAGGTACCTTGTACAGACCTGCAAATACATTGACACTGAACTTGAAAAGTTCTATGGAAAGTCTGCGTTCTACAATGTGAAAAACATAGATGATCTTGTAGGGCATTTGGTTATTGGTTTGGCGCCACACACGTCAGTTGGCATAGTCGGACGAATAATTGGTTATACTGAAACACATGTTTGCTATGGTACACCTAACTGGCATTCTGCAAAACGTCGTGATGCAGATGGGGACGCAGACTCGATAATGCTGCTGATGGATGCACTACTCAATTTTTCGAGGCAGTTTCTCTCAGACAAAATAGGCGGGTTAATGGACGCCCCACTTTTAATACAGCCGATAGTCCTTCCCCATGAATCGCAACCGCAAGCACACAACTTTGAGGTGACGAAAAAACTACCACTAGAATTTTTCAAATCAACGTTTCAGGGAAAAAAGGCATCAGAGATATCCAGTGTTGAAATAATAAAATCGCGCCTTGAAACAGAGGAACAATTCTATGGGTATCATTACACGCATTCCACGTCGACTCTTACCACGTCAAGATCAAGGAGTGCTTATTCCACACTTGGCTCAATGCTTGACAAATTTGACATGCAGATTCGGAATGCCGAACTCATAAACGCAGTTGATGCAAACGAGATTGTCACAAATGTAATCACGACGCATCTTGTACCGGATATAATTGGAAATCTAAGGGCGTATGGAAGGCAAAAATTCAGATGCACTGCATGTGGGAGAAAATACCGACGAACCCCATTACTCCAGCATTGTATCTGTGGGAATAAGCTAATCCAGACAATAACAAGGCCGTCCATTGAAAAATACCTAAAACTCGCAAAGAGGCTGGTCGAAAAATACGAAGTCGGGCCATACCTAAGAGGGAGAATCTACACTTTATCAGACGAAATAGACTTGGTATTTGGTAAAAGAAAGGGCGATCAGTTGCTTCTTACCGATTATGAGTAATTCTATCTGAGCTTTACGTATTCGTAGGCGCCAAGCTTGTTGTCAAAGCAATAATGCACCTTTTGGTAATCCTTTCTGAATTTCTTGACAGTTGCTACCATTTTCTTTGGATCCTTTTTGTCAATTACAATTTTTTTGATAAATGACGCAATCTCCTTCATTTCGGATCCCCTCATACCAAGTCTTGTTATTTCTGCGACACCTAACCTGATTCCACCTGGATGGAAATAGTTTCTTCCCGCCTTGATGTCACCTGGGATCAGCTGTCTGTTTACGATAATGTTTGCCTTTTCCAAGTCTGCCTCTACCTTCCCACCATCACTGTAATCAAGAACATTTACTGCAATTTGGTGGGATTGTGTGAATCCTCGCTTTTCTCCCAAAACCTTGAAACCGTTTTCACTCAGAGCTTCTGCCAATATTTTTGCATTCTTTATTACCTGTTTTGCGTAATCCTTGCCAAACTCTAGTGCTTCTGCAAAGGTGATTGCCTTTGCTGCCATGTGATGAAGGTGATGACTGCTCGTGAGGCCTGGAAACGTTGCCTTTTTTATTGCCTCGCTGTATTTTGCAGATGCCAAGACCAGGCCTCCCTGCGGACCAAACAATGTCTTGTGCGTACTCATTGTCATGCTGTCTGCTCCCTCTCTTAGAGGATCTTGGAACTGGCCTCCGGCAATCAGACCTGCGACATGCGCCGCATCATAATTGATGTGAATGTTATGGCTTTTCATAAAATCAGCAAGTTCCTTTACTGGATGTGGGAACAGGAACAGCGAGCCTCCAAACATTGCCATCTTGGGAAGCCTTCCAGCCTTTTTGAGCTCTTCAATTTTGTCTTTGGTTTTATCTACATCAATTGTCATCTCTTCGGCATCAAATGGATAGAACTCTACATCAAGGCCGTGTACTAGTCCTGCAGTTCCAGAGTGCTCCTTTTTGCCATGAGAAATGTGACCGCCTGCGGGGATGGATGGTGCAATCATGATGTCCCCTGGATTGGTAAAAGCAGAATAAATTGCAAGGTTTGCCACAACGCCAGAAATTGGTCTTACGTCAGCAAACTCTGCCTTGAAGAGTTTTTTTGCAAGCGCCATGCACTCAAACTCGACCTCGTCAATGTAGATGCAACCTGCATAAACGCGCTCACCAGGCCAGCCTTCTGCATATCTGTTTCCAAAATCTGATAGTAACGCCTCTTTTACGGCTGGACTCGGAATGTTTTCACTTGCTATTAGAGGAATGGAATTCTCAAACCACTTGTTGTGAGTCTGGAGACTGGATAGAATTTTCTTGTAGGAGTCTCGATTTGAAGTCTTTGCCATGTTGTAGCGGCTTGTTTTCCCAATTTAAAAACACCGATTTTGTAATTTCAAAAAACAAACAAAGTATAAAAGGGGAAAAAGAAAATCTTCATCGTTATGAGTATGCAAACCCAAAGGGGAAGTTTACCTGTTATCTTACTAAAAGAAGGCTCATCTGAAAACAAAGGCCGCGAAGCACAAAAAAACAACATTCAGGCTGCCAAAATTATTGCCGAAATAGTGCGTAGCAGCCTGGGTCCAAGAGGAATGGACAAAATGCTAGTTGACGCTTTAGGCGATGTCACCATAACAAATGACGGTGCCACAATTCTAAAGGAAATCGACGTCCAGCACCCAGCAGCAAAAATGCTAGTAGAGATTTCAAAGACAACCGATTCCGAAGTAGGAGATGGAACTACATCTGCCGTTGTCTTGGCAGGCGCACTGTTGGAAAACGCCGAATCACTCCTAACCCAGAACGTTCACCCGACAGTTATCGTTGATGGTTACAGAAAGGCATCAAGAAAAGCATTACAGTACCTAAAAGAAATTGCAGAAGAAGTCACAGCAAACGACAAGTCAATTTTAACAAAAATTGCAAGAACCTCAATGCAGACAAAAATCGTAAGAAAAGATTCTGATTATTTGGCCGATCTTATTGTAAAGGCAGTGATATCCGTTGCAGAAAAGGACAACAACAAATTCGTAATTGATCAGGATGATATCAAAGTAGAAAAGAAGGCAGGAGGATCAATGAAAGATTCTGTTCTAATTGAGGGCATAGTCTTAGACAAAGAAGTAATCCACAGCGGAATGCCAAAAAAGATCACGGATGCAAAAATTGCACTAATCAACTCTGCACTTGAAATTGACAAAACTGAATTTGATGCTAAAATCAATATCTCAAATCCCCAGCAAATGAAGACATTCCTAGACGAAGAAAACAGAATGATCAAAAACATGGTGGACAAAGTTATCGCATCTGGCGCAAACATCCTGCTATGCCAAAAGGGAATTGACGATATGGCGCAGCACTACTTGGCTCGGGCAGGAATTTTGGCAGTAAGAAGAGTAAAAGAAAGCGACCTGACAAAGCTCGCAAAGGCAACCAGTGCTAGAATTGTTACTAATCTTGACGACTTGTTTGAAAAGGATCTTGGATCTGCACAACTAGTCGAGGAAAGAAAAATTGAGGAGGACAGATGGGTCTTTGTTGAGGGATGCAAGAATCCAAAAGCAGTAACTCTTCTGCTAAGAGGCGGCTCACAAAGAGTAGTTGACGAAGTTGAAAGATCAGTTCACGACGCAATTATGGTTGTAAAGGATGTGATGGAAAACCCGGCAATCGTGGCAGGCGGCGGCGCACCAGAGACATATGCTGCAACAAAGATTAGATCTTGGGCAAAATCACTTGAAGGTCGCGAACAACTCGCAGTAGAAAAATTTGCAGACTCGCTTGAAATAATCCCATTGACACTTTCTGAGAATGCCGGAATGGATCCAATTGATACACTGACAAATTTACGCTCAAAACAGCTCAAAGGAGAAAAATGGACTGGCATTGATGTCATGAAGGGCAAAGTAAGCAACATGAAAACAAGCGAAATAATTGAACCACTGGCAGTAAAGAACCAAATCGTATCTTCAGCAACCGAAGCTGCATGCATGCTTCTTAGAATTGATGATGTGATTGCAATTGCCAAATCTGCAGGACCGCCAGGAGGAGAAGGCGGCATGCCCGGAATGGGAGGCATGGGCGGTATGGGTGGCATGCCAGGAATGGGCGGTATGCCTGGTATGGACGGCATGGACGGAATGATGTAATTATACAAATTACAAAATTATATCCTCAAACGTTTATTTGCCAACATTCTTTAGGAAAAATCATTGAGCGGTGCAACTAAGGTAATCACTAGCGTCAAATACGCATATCTGATAGGATTTTTAGCATTACTCTCCGGCATATTTTACCCGTTTATCCAAGGTGGCACACTTGACTATACCGTTCTTGGAGTGACTATACTGTTTGTCGGCCTGGCAGGAACAATCCTAGTCTACAAGGCAGCAACCTCAGATAAAAGACGTGGAATCTATATTGGAATCGGATTTGGTCTAATTGCGATATCGCTTACTTACATTTTGCAGTTTACTGGAAGATCGATATTTTAGACATCAAAGTAAAGGTAGAACTCGTGCGGATGTGGCCTTATCGAAATTTCGCGATGATCCTTTCTTTCTAGTTCTATTATTTTGTCAATCACGTCGTTTGTGAATATTGGGTTGAGGAATTTGCGGTCGCTTTCCAATTCGTCCAACGCCTCGCCCAAGTTAGCTGGAACCGTCTTTATTCCTCGCTTAACACGCTCTTCTTTTGACATCTTGTAAATGTCTTCTAGGACTGGGTCACCCGGCTCTGTCTTTTTCTTTATTCCGTCAAGACCTGCTGATAATACGGCTGAAAACACCAAGTAGGGATTTGCAGAAGGATCCGGAGCCCTGTACTCAAATCTTTTAAGATATGCGTATTTTTCTCCCATAAAGTGCTGCGGAACTCTGATTGCGGCAGACCTGTTGCTTGGACTCCATGCAATGTATACTGGCGCCTCATATCCTGGGACTAGTCTGTGGTAAGAGTTTGTGGTTGGGTTTGTAATTGCACATAATGCTCTTGCATGAGATAAAATTCCGCCGCAAAAGTATCTTCCAGTCTGACTGATCTCGTCTTTTTCATCCTTGTCGTAAAATACATTTTTCTTGTTCTTCCATAGGCTGACGTTCGTATGCATGCCGGAACCCGCATCCATGGAAATCGGCTTTGGCATCATTGTTGCAACCTTGCCAAATTTCTGAGCAATGTTTCTGACGGCAAACTTGTATGTCTGTGCACCGTCTGCGGCATTAGTCAAATAATCATACTTGATATCAATTTCACACTGACCTGCGGTGGCAACCTCATGGTGATGATTGTCGCACAAAATTCCAAAATACTCATTCAAAATATCCACACATTCGTTTCTAAATGAGGTCAATGTGTCAGAAGGTGTACTTGGGTAGTATCCTTCCTGCAGTCCCATTGGGTATCCAGTTCCTTCCTGGCTCCATGGCGCTTCTTTTGATTCTATGGAATATGACTGGCCTTTGTATGGAGTTAGGACATCCCAGTGAACCTTGTCAAAAACAAAGAATTCTACCTCAGGACCCCAATAGCTAAAATCAAAGCCCTGTGTCTTTAGGTGCTCTTCAGCCTTTTGTGCAATTCCTCTTGGATCACGTTCTAACCTTCCCCTTCCGCGGCCCCAGTAAATGTCGCAAAGTAGTCTTGCTGTCTTTTTCTCAGTAATCCATGGGATTATTGCAAATGTGTTTGGGTCTGGTTTTAAGACGAGGTCAGAGTCATCCACGCTGGTGAATCCGACAATTGAGGAACCGTCAAGCTTTGGAAGTCCGTCCTGCATTTGTTCTGGGGTAAAAGTATCGGCAGATATTGTGGTATGATGGAATCTGCCAAGCAGGCTAGAAAACTGTAAATCGATAAATCTGATATTTTCGTGCTTTATCTTTGCGAAAACCTCGTCGGAGGAATATTTTATCTGAGTTGCTTCACCGTGAGTTACTTTATATGGCAATTTACTCTCTTCAATTTTACACGAAGGAATCTACCATTTAAGGATTCAGGTGCGTAATGTCAGAAGCAAAAAAAATAGATGTAAACTCGTTGTATAGTGTTCTACTTAGGGAGGTGGAGAATGATTCGGTACAGGAACTGGATCCAGAGCTTTATGCTTCAATTTCAGATTATGTTGGGAAGCTAAAAAGTGAGGGTTATGACGGAATCGAAAACAAGATAAAAAATAAGCTTGTCGAGATGGTAACTCAAATCACGACGCTTCTACTAAAGACTAGGATTGAGAAGGTAATAGAACAGAAAGAGCTAGACTTTACAAATCTTCTTGATGCAGAAAAATTCATTTTGGAATCCCAGCAGGACATTCGCGAAAGGAAGGAAATGATCCTTTCTGCAACCCTGAATGGGAGAACCAAGGTCTTAGAGTCTGTGTCGAAAAAACACAAGACAAAACCAATCACGGTTAGATTCCTTCAGGACTTTGACCAGTTTGTCGGTGCTGATTTTACAAAGTATGGGCCATTTAAGACAGAAGACATTGCTACAATTCCAAACGAAAACGCCCAGGCCTTGATTGCCAAAAACATTTCAGTCAAGCTACATCTGGAAGACTAGATAGAATTATACCGACTTGCCAAAACAATAATCAAAGATGTCGCACCTCAACGTTGATGTCATAGACTTTCTCTTACTTACCATCTATCCTGTTGCAGGACTGTTTATCGTAGAAATGGTAAGCAGAGCAATCAAGCTTGCAAACTGGATAAAGCTGACATCACAGGCAATACTTTCTATTGGATTTGCAATTGCCTATCTGACCTTGATTACTGCACACTGGCTTACAGCACTTGTCTTGTTTGCGCTTGCCATAGCACTATTCTATCAGGCAAGACTTTCAAAACTAAAGCCTGGCAGATCACTGTACTAGTTTTTTCGTCTACGAAATATTTTTTTGAAAATTCCGCCCTTTTGTTCTCTGACTATACTTTTTTGCCCAAAGCGTTTTGCTCTGATCTGGGATAACTTGACACACCTATGTTCTTCTGGCAGCCTGTGCTCAGAACAGAAAGGATCTTTGCAGTAATTGCATTCAAACGGTAACTCTGTTTCGTTACCACAATACGCGCAATTGGCCTTCTTCAACGGCTCCATTTGGTTTTGTCATCTAATAAACCGTAAAGTTTTTGCAAAAACATAAAACAATGATCAAAACCAAACTGGATGTAATGATAAAAGATAAGGTTGCCATAGTTACCGGTGCAAGCAGTGGCATTGGATACGTAACTGCCTTGGCACTATCAAAGGCAGGAGCAAAGGTAGCAATCGGTGCAAGGCGCACCGACAAATTGGAAACGCTAAGAGATCAAATTACTAAAAACGGCGGGGAGGTCT
>DATBQZ010000202.1:0-1928 GCA_036560565.1 Candidatus Nitrosotenuis sp. | reverse complement strand
CCCTCCAGTAGCATACGATGTCAATGTAAACGTATATGAGGATACTCCAGAGAATGTTCTTGACGCAGTTTTAGAATCTTACTCTGATGTTGAGAGTGATCCAATTACACCTGTCATAGTTACACCAATATCCAACGGCGCTTTGCTTGGTGTATTTCCAAATGTGACCTATGCATCCAATTTGAACTATTATGGTACTGACTGCTTAACATTCAAGTTTAATGATGGGGAATTTGATAGCAATGTTGCAACTGGTTGTGCTATTGTGTTACCTGTAAACGATGCCCCAGTTGCAGCTGATCAGCAAATCACTATGGAATCAAACACCCTGCAGTACATCGAGTTAACTGCATCTGACATTGAAAATGATGCTCTCACATATGATGTAATCTCACAGCCATCGCACGGCATTTTGTTTGGAGGGGCACCACACATTTCCTATCTGCCAAATCTCAATTATGTGGGAACTGATGAATTTACCTTCAAGGCAAACGATGGAAATACAACCAGCCTCCCATCTACCGTCTCACTTAGCATAGCAACAACAGTGCAAGAAACTGAGGCAACTACTGGGAACTCTGGACAATTCACAATTGACGCAATTCCAAAAATATCCAAGTTTAGCATCTATGCCGACAAATCGGGAGACTCTGTCTCCTATGACTTTTCAGGCTCAATAAACACGTTAAAAACGACGACTGGAGAAAAAGTAATACTGCAAATAACACTTGATGACGAAGAGGCCAGCAAAAACCTAACTCATTTTGGATTGTATACAAACATTCGAAAAACAAATTCTGATATTACAAATAGCGATGCTTACGTGGTTTTTGATATGGGCTTGCCGTTAAAAGTCACAGATACTCAGAAAATCTTCAAAGATGTTCAGCTCAATACTTCGTATCTGGGCAAATCGATGATAGTTGATGTCATACTGACATTTGATAAGCCGATGGGCGAATCCGACATGATATTGGAAGTATGGAATAAGGGCCGTCATCCAGTGTATGAAACAATTCCATCTGTCTTGTCAGTGGTGGACTCTGAAGATGATTCTGGGCCTAACATTTCCGGCTCTGCACTGATGCCTGAGAAAGCCTCAAAAGATCCAATCAAGGTGTTTTCCACTGCTGCAGGAAAAGTTACTGAAATAAAAAACAACGGAGTACTGATCCTACAAAATAAAGACATGGGAATAAAAATATCTGGATTCATTGACAATGCGCTGCGAGGTGAATCCGTACATATCGCGATTTTACGACCTGATGACTCAACTTACATGCTTGATTCTTTCCTAACCAAGGATGGGTCATACGAGATTTTAACTAAACTTAACACCAAGTGGGAAAGTGGCTTTTATGAAATCCAAGTAAATTGCATGGATACTGATGTAGGTCAAATCCAATTTTTTGTAACTGATAAAGAAGCATCTGGAGGCCAATATGGCGGAATTTCGTATGAGCCGAAGATATTGTCTGTTATTTGTAAGTACCATCATGGCGAGATGGCTAAAGAAGATTTGATTTCTTATCTTCAAGGTGTAGGGCTGTCGCAAGATAGGATTGACAATATTCTCCTAGAACACCGACCGGCATATGTGAATCCGTACACATTTTATTATCTGGCAGGCTTGATTCCGTTGCTTTACATATTGGTAAGTTTCTTGAGCAAGAAAAAACCTAAAATCATAGAATCATAATTTTTAACACCTAGAATATCGTATATTTCATCTTTCAAGAATCTACGATCATCATACTTATTTAAAAGAAGAGATCACTACTTGAAGATGTCCTGATATGAATAACATGATTATTGGCTTATTGCTGCTTTCTGCAGTGGCCATTATGGTCTGTGTGCTTTTTGGAGAGTATTTTATAAGTCAAGAAAAAGATCGCATCATATATGATAAAGAATCAAGAATACTTCCC
>DATBQZ010000201.1:0-2490 GCA_036560565.1 Candidatus Nitrosotenuis sp. | reverse complement strand
CATGTCGTTTGACATTCCGCCTGGAATAGATAATGGAGATTATGTCATAAACGGTGAAGGTGAATCCATACCGCATGGACAAAGCGGAGATCTAATTGTTAGAGTGAGAGTAAATCCACACAAGTTCTTCAAAAGAGACGGCGCAGATATTTTCTACGATGCAAAAATCTCAATAGTTGACGCATGCATTGGCAAGACAATTGAGGTGCCGACACTAGAGAAAAATGAAAAAGTCAAAGTAGACGAAGGAACACAGCCAAACACAATAGTCAAACTAAAGGGAAAAGGCCTACCGCATATGGACTCACGAAGTCGGGGGGATCAATACGTGAGATTGGTAGTCGATATCCCATCCAAGCTCAATAAGCAGCAAAAGGAACTACTTGAAAAACTCGGAGAAACATTCGACTAGTTTTTACCTATTTTTAGATATTTTACGTATGGATAACTGATGACCTTCCCTGTAATGTGATGTATGGTTTGACTTTATCAGTTCTGCAATCTTGGAATCTGAAAAATACTTTGTGTTGTACCTTCCAAGCGTCTTCTTACAGTTGTTGCAGTAAATTTCCTTAAATTCCACTACTAAAATGACAGTAATCACTATTTCTCTTTTTTCTAAGCAATAAAGAACTTATTTTGGCATCAAAGAACCATGTTGCGGGAGTCGCCCAGCCCGGTCAAAGGCGTAAGGTTCAGATCCTTATCTCCAAGGAGTTCGTGGGTTCAAATCCCACTTCCCGCACCTTTTACTATCTTTAGGATTAGATTCATGTCAATTTGCTCTTGTTTATTTGATGATATGTATTCAAACTTTCGGGGCAAAAGTTGGAATTAATTGAAAATAAAAAGCATAAACTTGGAAAAACTAGAAAACGTCTTTCCAAGAATTTCAACAAAGGACTGTCTACATATTAATTTGTAAATTATATCCATTATTTAGCTGCACTCGGTCAAACCCGTATGCTAGCAAAATGACTTGACCATCCATTTTAGAATATTATCTGGCATTGCAAATCCTGCATCAGAGGATCTGGCATAATTCAAATTCCAAATGTATCGTATTTTGAAATCATCTTCATGAACAACTTTAAACCATAGTGCTTCATAGTATTCGCTAATGGGAAAAATTACCAAAGTCGGTGGACGAGGGACCTCAAAAAGACAAGTTGACTCTGAGGACCAAAATTGGTCTGGAGAAAAATTCAAGGAATATCAAAAGAAATTGAAAGAAAAAGCAGGAGATGAATACGTATCATCTGGTCGCGGAACAGGTAAGAGAAAGCTCAAAGATACTCCTGAATCAACAAAAACATCCACAAAGGGCCATTACGTGTCCATGGGAAGAGGAACAGGAAGAAGAAAACTAGACTAAACCGTTCTAGCTTATACTTATTCTTCTAATATTTTTGAAATTTTCATTTCTAATAATTTATTAATTTTTTCGCCAGATACTTTTCCGCGGAGGGATTTCATTGCAATTCCCATCAGTATGCTGCTTGAATGGTTGCCTTGTTTTTTGATTATGCTGAGATTATTTTTTATCAGATCATCAAGAAACTGTCCCAATTCGTCTTCACTCATAGAACTGGAGTGTTTTTCGATAAACTCCTCAACTGATTTTATCTTGCCTGACATTATGGACTCGTAAATCATCTCGAGCGACTCTTTTGTTATTTTGCCCTCTGATAGTAATTCAAAAGATCTTGCAATGTGTTCAGGTTTTAGCAGTGCTGCATCAAGGCCACGTCGTTCCAGATTTGTTATCGTTGAGCATAACATCGACGCTACAAAATTTGGATTATTTGCCTTGTTGGCACAAATGGACTCAAACAAATCCAAGTAATCCGAATCAAAAAGCTGCTCTGATAACTGTTTGTTGAGGTTCCACTTTGTTTGGATTTCTGATATTGCAGAATCCCAAGGCTTTGGAATGTTGTTTTTTGCAAACTCTAACTCGTTTTTGCTGATAGTAATCGGAGGTATGTCGGTTTCTGGATACATTCTTGACGCGCCTGGTCTTGGCCTTAGGAATACTGTCTCGCCTGCGGGTGTGGCAGCACGAGTCTCAGCAGGCACTCCGTTTTTTGCATCCTTTATTCTGTTTATCACAGCGTCAATGGCAAACTCTATCTTGTCTTTAGAGCCAGCAATTATCAAAAACCCATCAGATTCGTCTGTCTTTAACATTTTTCTTAACTGTTCTACCTCCTCCTTTTCAATTCCATAATTTGGAAGCTCATCGGAATGAAAAATCCCACCAATTCCAAAAAACCTTACCTGTTGTCCAAGCTCTTTTCCGAGCCTTATTCCCTGATATGGCTCGTAACCGAACATTCCTGCAAAATTTTTGATTTTTAATGCCTTGATTGCAGCTCCATCCTTTAGTGATTTTTGGATTACTTTGGATTTCGAGTTTCCAAAAAATGTTGTAACATCAAGTGTGCTTTCCTTTGTTAAATCGTCAAATTGAATTTTCTTTAATTTTTC
>DATBQZ010000200.1:0-2695 GCA_036560565.1 Candidatus Nitrosotenuis sp. | reverse complement strand
GTTTTGATTATGGCAGCAGGTCCCTTTGAAACTCCGCTTTCTATGACATCTGGGTATAGTGTTCCTTGTGCAAGCCATTTGAAGGGACCATTTTTCTCTGCAAACCCTGTAAAGATCTTTACAAATTCCTCCCCTACGATTTTTCTCTTTTTCTCAGGATCTGCCACTCCTTTGAGCTTGTCTAAAAATTGCCTCTTTGCATTAATTGCGGTAAAGTTAACAGAAAAGTTATCCTTGAACATTTTCTCTATTTCATGTTCCTCGTTTAGTCTAAGAAGACCGTTATCCACAAAGACGCACTTTAGCCTGTCTCCTATTGCTTTATGAATTAAAAGTGCAGCCACAGTTGAATCAATTCCACCGCTTACTCCGCACAGGACGTTTCCATCAATTTTTGAAATGTCACTTACTGTTTTTTCAACAAAACTTTCCATTGTCCAGTCCTGTTTTGCATGGCAAATGTTTAGAACGAAATTCTTGAGAATCTGAACCCCTCTTTCAGTGTGGACTACTTCGGGATGAAATTGGATACCGTATACTGATTCTTGCTTGTTTGCAATAGCAGCTGCTTGCGAGCGCTCGGTGTGTCCAATTATCTGAAAATTGTCTGGAATTTTTTCTGCTTCATCTCCGTGACTCATCCATGCTCTAAGAGAATCACCAATTCCGCCAAGTAAATCCGAATTGTTGTCTATTGTGAGTACCGAGTGCCCGTATTCTTTGTTTGCACGCTTTACCTTTCCGCCAAAATTATCTACTATCAATTGATGGCCATAACAAATTCCGAGAAGCGGCAGTTTCATTTGAAAAATCGCAGAGTCCGGTCTTGGGGCATCCTTACTGTACACGCTAGACGGCCCACCGGAAAATATCACTCCTTTTGGGTTTAGCTCTTTTAGCTTGTCAATTGAAATGTCATATGGGACAAGCTCCGCATACACTGAAAACTCCCTGATGCGTCTGCAGATCAAATGGCTATACTGAGAGCCAAAGTCCAGTACAACTATTCTATCCATTGTATCACTTTGTGTTTTCTATCATTTTTGAAAATGACCATGCAGCTGTGTTTACTATTTCGTTGACTCTTTCCTTTTGACGATAATTTTTAATTATTATTTCTCGCAATAATGTGCCGTCTTTGTTTACCAAGCAGTCAATTATGGAATTTTCTCCAATGTCACCTTTTTCATATTCTACCATGTCTTTTCTTTTCATCTCGCCTATTATTCTCTCGAGGAAAAACGATTTGAACGGATGCGAATCCTCCTTGAGCTCAATTCCATCTTCTACTACAATTGACACCTGTTCTGGCGTGACGTATGCGTTTGCTATCAGGGAACCGTCAGTGTTTTTTTTCAGCGGAATCGTGTAATCTGTGGATTTGGGCTTTGGTTCGGAAACATCCCTCAGTGAGGACGCTTTTGTGAAACTCTGCTGCTTTAGTACGGAATTTATCAAAACTAGGTTTCGTTCAAGTATTTCAATTTCCTCTTTGTGTTTCTCTATTTGAACCGAAATGCGATCTCTGAGTTCAAGTGCGTCTTTTACTTGTTCTTCTGAGAACTCCATAATTTCCCTGATGCATAACGGTATTAAAATGCATTCCAGCATCAGACATTGAGCTCAAGATTCCTGTAAGTGATTTTTTTGAATCCTTTAATTGGTTTTGATAGTGTAAAGAATTCCGATTTGCTTTTTGTGGCCAGCCATTCTAGAAGTGCTTTGCCATACTTGAGCTTTTTTCTTTTGGTTTTTTTATCTGCATTATTTGTTTTTGAATATTTTCCAATTCTTGTCCCAAAATCCATCCCGAACAAAACTATTTTCTTTGCACCAAAATGGCTTGCTAAAAACACGCATCTGTCTCCATCAGTAAAACCGCCGAAATTACAAATTTTTCCAATTTCTTCTGTCTGTGTTGTACCAATACAGTTTTTGAAATTTCTAACAAAATCTAATCTGTCTGTGTTGTCTCCATGCGCATGAATCACAAATACGGTGTTTGTTTTTTTAATTTTCTCTAGTAATTCTAAATCTCCGTCAAGATCAGTTACGACTATTTTAGGCCTAATCCCATTTTGAATCAGAAGAGTTACTGCACCATCTGCGCATAGCATAACTGTGTTTTTGTATTTTTTTAGCGTATTAATTGATGATTGCAGAGATGGTCCTGCACCAATAACAAAAACCGTTTTCCCACAAATGATTTTTTTCAACCTGATTAGAGAAAATCTCTTTTTTATGATAGAATCAAGTAAGATTGCAGAATTGCGATCATCTTTTTTACTGTAACCGAACTCTCTTACTATTTGCTCGTATTTAGAATTCCAGCCTGAGATCATCAATTAACTCTAAAATTAGCATGGTTTATCATAAATCATATGAATAAACTAGGTTCGGTAAGTGTCGGTGGCATAAATCCAGTAAGAATAATGGGCATACTAAACGCAAGCCCTGAATCGTTCTATAAAAAATCCATTGCAAAAGGCAAAGAAATTGGATATGCAGTCCAGCAAATGGAACAAGATGGAGCAGACTTTGTTGATGTCGGTGCCATGTCGACCGCGCCTTACCTTACAACCATAATATCGGAAAAACAAGAAATCAAAAGAATAACTGATGCAATAAGACAAATCCAAAATGCGTCAAACTTGCCAATTTCAGTTGATACTTGCAGGGCGGGTGTGGCAAAGAC
>DATBQZ010000199.1:0-2000 GCA_036560565.1 Candidatus Nitrosotenuis sp. | reverse complement strand
TGAAAAACGAGTGACTGTTGGACGATTCTTCTATACCAACAAGATCTTCGAACAGGTACTGCGAGAAAACGGACTATACAGCGATGAACTCTTGGCAAAAATTGCTGATAACTATGGCTCTGTCCGTGGACTGGCAGAAATCCCAGAATGGATCCAAAACATCTTTGTCACTGCAATGGACATACACTGGTCTGACCACTTGATGGCTCAGGCAACCTGGCAAGAGTGGATTGGAAACGCAATCTCAAAGACAATCAACATGCCAAGTGACGTTTCAGCAGAAGATGTAAAAGCAGCATATCTTCTTGCACACGAGCTTGGACTAAAGGGAATTACAGTATACCGTGATGGTTCAAGACATACTCAGGTACTACACATGACTAGCGAAAACGCAGAAAAAACGTTTGATGTATCGCCAAGCACACATCTACGTGAGTACATCACAAAAAGCATCAAGAACCAATACGTCAGAAGCCAGGTCAATAAAGCACTGGAGCTGAAAATTCCTGACGAGCAAATGATGGAGAGCCCAATCAAAGAAGAAGTAAGAGAAGAAAGGCTCTGCCCTACATGCAAGAATAATCTGGTGTTCGTTGAAGGATGTAGCATCTGCATTGAATGCGGCTATAGTGGTTGTACGTCAGGCTAGACCGTAACATCGTAACTCTTTTTATTATCATTTTTTACTGCAAAATCAGTGGACAAAAAAATTTTTGGGGCAATTGGTGCAGCTATTGCAATAGCAATGGCAGTTTTGATCTTGCTGCCGAACTCCCCATCAAATTTACCACCAGAGCCAACTCCGATCAATCATAACGAAAAACTTGGAATCATCATAAATCCACCATCAAAGGAGGTGACATTGGATCAGCTTAAGAATGTGTATTCAGAGGCATCCCTTACAGGAATAGGAAGAAACAACCTGTATCTCTTTTGGAATCACATAGAGCCACAAGAGGATCAATACAATTGGAAAGACACTGACATCATGATGAGTCTAAATAAGCAAAATGGTCTTGCAGTAACACTTTACTTTTCTGTAGTAAATGGCCGAATAACCGGACCGTACCCAGACTGGATGGGAGAGCCAAGGCTTGACCCAGTACTTGAAAAAAATCTAGTAAAAACACTTGATGCTATTCTGAGTCGATATGGCATAATTGATCACGTGATAATTGGGGGAGAACTAGATTCTTACTTTAATGATGCTAACGGCGATGTAGAGCAATACAAGGAATTCTTTAACAACATATACACAGAACTAAAACAAAAGCACCCAAACGTTCAGTTTGGAAATGCGTTTTCACTACATAATATAGTAAACAAAAATCTAGATCACTACGTATCTGATGTTGATGTAGGAGACTTTGTGGCATTTACGTATCTACCGGTGGACAGACTAAATGATATTTCAAGAACACCAGATGATGCCAAAAAAGACCTACAAAAAATGCTAGATCTAGTGCCTGACAAAAAAATTGGTGTATTTGAGATAAGCTGGAGCACGTCTGGTTTTGTAAACGGAAGTGAGCAAGCCCAAGCTAAATTCATAACAGAATCATACGACTTTTACAGACAAAATGCGTCAAAATTTGAATTCTTTACATGGTACAGGCAATATGACAGACCTGAAGGTACATGCGGAGTAGAGCAAAACTTTCCGTCACCAACAATTACGATCGCGCCAGGTTCAGGACTTGGCGGCAACGAATACGTAAAGGAAAGACTCTCAAAATATACCTGTAATGCGGGATTGATCAAAATTGATAGCACACAAAAGTCGGGCTGGGCAGAAATCAAAAAACAAATACAATTAAGTGAGAATTCTTAATCTTAGCAATGTTATCGCTAGTTATTGCCGAAGCATCACTTGAGCTAGTCCCAAAGGAACTGCAGCATCATAATTCCGTTGTATCGCATGCAAGAAAAATGGGAAAGAGACCGTCAGAAATACTGCTTGACAATTCTTGGCATTTTGGAGCAATGAAAGGAATCAAAAA
>DATBQZ010000198.1:0-1573 GCA_036560565.1 Candidatus Nitrosotenuis sp. | reverse complement strand
AGCTTCTTTGCAAGCTTTCTGTAGGTTTTGGATATTTGTTCTAGGAATTTTCTGTCCTTTTCAAATTTGTCACGTTTTGATTTTTTGCGGTTAAAGGATTCTTTTTGGGAAACATCGAGAACTATGACCAAGTCCGCCCTTGGAAGACCGTCGTCCAAGTTTTGAAGCCATTTCAAATTAAGCTGATTCACAACACCATAAACGAGATTAGATTGATAGTATCGGTTCATGATTAGAACCGAGTTTTCAGAGTGTGCTTTTTTGATTTCTTGGAGTTTTTCCCACCTGTTTGCAGCCAAAAGGCAATGAATTACTTGTGGGGGAAACTTCCTTTTTCCATGCAGAAAGTTGTCAATTTCTTTCCCAAGTGGGGTGGTGTAATCAGGAAAGCTGAAGATTTTTGTCTTTAGCTTTCTCGCTTTTAGTGCTTTTGCCAAAAGCTCAGACTGGGTTTTTTTTCCTGCCTGATCACTTCCTTCAATTACAATAATCAATTGTAATGAGATGAAATCTCAGTAATTAAAAATCTATCAAGTCGTAGCTAAATTAGTCATGTATACACAGGCATGATTTTTAGAAAATTACTATAAGTTCCAAGGCAAGATGAGTTTTTTTAGATCTAAACAAACTTTCTAACTTTGTAAATTACAACAACAGGAACTACAAAGTACATTCCTACATTCAATAGAATCAAAGATATCCCATATCCCAATAGTTCAGCCTCTGAATCCATGTCTACATAGTTTAGAATTGAAATAGAAGAAATCATCGGGGTAATGGCAATTCTGACAGTTTCTTTGAATATAGGATTCTCCCTTTCCCAATCGGCGATTGTTGGTGAAAACAAATAATAGAATTGGTTGAATCCAGTCATGAAACTAGAACCAGATTCGGTTCGCAGTAGTTTGTCGTCTCTCAATTCCCTAAGCTGTTGCACTTGAGGCGCTAGTTCTGAGCCATATGTAGCAGTTGCAATCAGGCAGCCTCCATCACTTACCTTTTTTGGAATATTCTGGCTCTCTTTGTTTTGAGCAGAATCGGTGTTCAGGTTGTCCAAAATTGGCTTGAGCTTTTGGTATTCATCGCTTGGAATCATTTTGCCGTATTTTTGAGAAACATTCCACCAGAATGAATCATCAGAATGCTTTATCGCCATTAAGATAAACGCGTCTTTGAAAATTATTTGCTCTGGATAGCAATTAAGCATCAGGCCATTTTTTATTTCTGTCAGTTGCCAATTGAAACATTCTGTATCATATTCATGTGGGGAATTATCAAATTCCCATTCAAAACCGTTTGTTATACTCTGTTCAGGGTAGTTATGTCCCCTGATTAGCTTGATCTTGTTTGAATCCTCGTCATATTGCACTTCGGCATAGAGTGCATTGGGATACAAGTATATGACATTGGGATGATTAGTTATTGCATCAAATTCTTTTTTTGTAACATACTCGTTGTGCAAGACTATTACCTTGTCGTACGAATCAAGTATTGTTGGATCCCTGTCCACATCCACATCTGTTATTATTGGATACCCAAGAATCTTTAGAACCTGATATGAAATATCAGATGA
>DATBQZ010000197.1:0-5455 GCA_036560565.1 Candidatus Nitrosotenuis sp. | reverse complement strand
CCGATTCTGACAAGTGCTCCGGCATCCCTGACGTCCTCTACGATTACTCTGTCTGCATCGCGTACAAAAAGGCCTGCATACTTTCCTGCGTCCTCTGTAAACTTTACTTCGTCGTTGATTGGATTAAAAATCGGTGCGTTTCTCTTTCTGGCAATCTCATAGTCGTCCTCGCCGTTTGCAGGAGACAAATGCACAAGCCCGCTTCCCGTATTTGCATCAACAAATGGCTCTGAAACTGCAACGTGAATAGTGGGTTCTCTTGCCAAGTCCCTTAGCTTTGGAATCTTGTCTAACAACGGATGGGTGTATTTTTTGCCCTCAAACGTAGAGCCCTTGAGCGTTTTTGTTATGCTGTAATTTTCAATTTTTACCTCCTTCATGAACTCGTCTAGCCTTTTCTCCCCGACAACCCAAGTTTCGTTTTCCACTTTGACGTAATGATAGTTTTCTTCCGGGTTTAGGCCAACCATTGCGTCTGTTACCAAAGTAAACGGCATTGTGGTCCATACAATTAGGAATGCGTCTTCTGATTCCAGCTTGACCTTGTAGTATAATGACGGGTCTTGCACCATGTCATACCCTTGGTTTACCTCTGCATGGCTAAGTGATGTCTGACAGCTTGGGCAGTATGCGACAACTCTGTACCCTTCTGTGAGAATTCCATTCTCGTGCGCTTTTTTTAGAAACTGCCATTCTCGCTCGATAAATTCGTCCTTGTAAGTCCAGTATGCTTTTTCTTGGTTAAACGACATGCCAAGCAGTTGGTCGACTTTGATCCATTTTTCATGATACTTGTGAACCAGGCGCTTGCATTCCTCAACTAATTTTTCAATTCCAAATGATTTTAGAATCTCGGTTTTTCCGCCAGTGATTCCAAGCTCCTTTTCAGCTTGTAATTCCACTGGAAGCCCCTGTGTGTCCCATCCTGCGTTGAAGACGACCATATGTCCCTTTAGCGTCATGTATCGGTACCAAAAATCCTTCATGACGCGCCCGCGCAGGTGTCCAGCGTGCGGGATGCCGTTCATTGTAGGGGGGCCCTCGATGAAAATTATTTTTGATTTTTTCTCATCTGACTCTGAAATCATTTTCTGGAGGTCTATCTTTGTGTGGTGCGACCTGATCTCATTCTCAATGTTTTTTGAATCAAATTCTTTTGCTAAATGCAATATCAATTTGGTATCTGATCTGATTTTATAAAGCTAGATTGCCATTTGGATTGATTTTTTCACTAATTGTATCGATTGCCCTAAATTTGGAATATATACGAGACTCCAAGAGTCCACATGTTGGTTGACGTTTTAGTTGTTGGCTCTGGCGGACGTGAACACGCAATTGGGTGGAAACTATCCAAATCTCCAAAAGTGGGCAAGATCTTTTTTGCGCCTGGGAACGGCGGAACCAAAAACAACATCCCAATACAAGTAGACGAAATTGACAAACTGGCAGATTTTGCTGCAAAAAACAACTGCTTTACCGTGGTTGGCCCCGAAGTCCCGCTTGCCATGGGAATAGTGGACGCGTTTGGCAAAAGGAATCTCCCGATTTTTGGTCCGACAAAAAATGCGGCGCAGCTTGAATCAAGTAAAATTTGGGCAAAAGATTTCATGAAACGAAACCACATTCCGACTGCCGCCTTTGAGGTCTTCGATGATCCTGTTTTAGCAACAGAATATGTCAAATCAAAAGATTATGATGTTGTAATAAAGGCAGACGGGCTTGCCGCAGGAAAGGGAGTCATTGTGTGTAATGGCAAGCAGGAGGCCTTTGACGCAATAGATTTGATTTTAGTAAAGCAATCGTTTGGAAGCGCCGGGAGAAGAATAATCGTAGAGGAAAAAATAGACGGGATTGAAGCGTCATACATCGCGCTTTCTGATGGTAATGTCGCGATTCCGATGGCGACAAGTCAGGATCACAAAAGAATATTTGATGATGACAAAGGTCCAAACACCGGCGGAATGGGGGCGTATTCGCCAACTGGAATAATTGACGATAAACTGGCTGAAAAAATACAAAAAAACGTCATCGATAAAACAATCGAGTCACTCAAGTCTGAAGGAATAATTTTCAAAGGATTTCTTTACGCTGGAATCATGCTAAAAGATGGCGAGCCATATGTTCTGGAATACAATGCAAGGATGGGAGATCCTGAATGCCAGCCGATACTGATTCGCATGGACTCTGATCTGTTTGACTATCTCAAGGCAAGTGCTGATGGGACGCTTGCAAAACTTCCCGCCGTTTCCTGGAAAAAGCAAAGTGCCGTCTGTATAGTTCTGGCATCAAAGGGATATCCAGAGTCGTATCCAAAAAATGACGAAATCACCGGCCTCGAATCTGTTGATGAAAATTACGCAGTTGTGTTTCATGCGGGAACGAAACTTGAAAACGACAAAATTCTAACAAGCGGCGGGCGCGTTTTGGGTGTAACTGCACTTGGGGATTCGCTGCAAAGTGCAATATCTAACGCATATTCTGCAGCTGGCAAAATATCTTGGGAAAACAAGTATTGCAGGATGGATATTGGAAAAAAAGGACTACTTTACCTGTGATGTTCTTATCACTTCGTCTTCTGTGACAACCCATTGTATTGGAATGTCGCCTTTTGATTCCGGTATGTTCCTGACAACTAGCCTTGAATACTCTAAAGCTATTGCAGGTATCTTGTGCTTTGACAAAAATCTGTCATAGTATCCCTTACCGTAGCCGAGTCTCTGGCCTGTTCGCATCATTGCCACTGCTGGAACCAAAATTATGTCAAAGTCATCTACTATGGGGCAGTTCTTTCTTGGCTCCATTATCCCAAATTCGCCTTTTTGCAGCTCCTCAAAGCTTTTGACTGAACAGAAAACCAACTCGTCATTTGTAATTCTTGGAAGTGCAACTGTTCTCCCCTCACTTATCATCTGCTGTATGATGTCAAGTGTCCTAACCTCGCTACCAATGGAATAATAGCAGGCTACTTTTTCGGCATTCCTGAATATCTCGATTTTTTTGAGGTTTCTTTGGATTTGCTTGCTTGCTATTGTCATAAAGTCATGCGATAGTCCGTCGCGCCTTTCAAGCAAATGAGTGCGCAGCCTTGGCTTATCTTCTGACAATGCTCTCACTTAGCGAAGCCGCAGTAACTGTATTTTTTAAAAGCATCGCAATTGTCATTGGCCCGACGCCTCCTGGAACTGGTGATGCAAATGATGCCTTTTGTATTATTTTATCAAAATCGCAATCTCCAACTAGTTTTTCATTATGACGTGTTGTAGCAACGTCTATCACTATAGCGCCATCTCGTATCATTTCTGGAGTCAAAGTAAACCTCGTTCTATCTCCTACCCCCGTTATTATAATGTCCGAATCCTGACAAATTTTTTGGAGGTTCTTTGTTTTGGAGTGGCACGTGGTAACTGTGGCATTTCGTTGTAATAACAGGTGGTATAGCGGCTTTCCAAGAAGGTTGCTCCTGTTGATCACGACTATGTTTTTTCCTTCCAAGTCTATGTTGTAGTAATCAAATAATTCGATTATCCCAGACGGTGTGCATGCCTTTAGAATTGCCTTTCCAAGTGACAACAGTCCTGCGTTGTATGGCGTTAGGCCGTCAACATCCTTAATTGGCGAAATTCTTGACGTGGTCTCAAACTCTCCTATCTGCTTTGGTAGTGGAAGCTGAACTAGTATTCCATGGATGGAATCGTCAGAATTTAGAGTGCCAAGCAGCTCATTCATTTCGTCTTGCGAAGTGGTTGCTGGCAGCTTGTGGTCTTTGGTTATGATGCCGACCTCTGCACATGCCTTGTGCTTGTTTTTCACATATGTGGCAGATGCCTGATTGTCCCCGACCAGCACTGTGGCAAGGCAGGGCTCGATTCCCTGCGATTTTAGCTCAGATACTGCCTTTCTTACTCTTTCTTTGACTGACGCCGCTACTAAAACTCCGTCAATTTTTGTTCCAACCAATGTGGGTTCTTTGGGACGATTGTATTTATTTTAATCAAGCTGCAAAACAGAACAATCATTCCTAGAAGTTATTTATCCTCAAAGTGACTTGAAAAATTGTGACAGTTACCAAGGGTTACAGGGACAAGATCTACATAATAAAAGACATAATTTTGCTTCTCGCTCAGTATGGCGAGCTGAATCAGACGTCACTCGTAAGCTACAGTGGCCTGAATCTAAAAAAACACAAACACATAATCGATGAATTAGAGGGACACCAAATAATTACAAAGACTGTCATGCAGGACGGCAAGCGCACAATTACAATTTACAAGGTAACTGCAAAGGGAATGGAGTTTTGCCGAAACATCATAGGGCCATACGAAGACTTGTTTCCAAGAAAAACAAGCACCGATACCAGTAAGCTAAGTCTCTTGATCCTCGTCTAGATCAAAACTGGACGATATTTTCTCATCAAGTTTTTCTTTCTTTTTTATGTAACTTGAGTATCTTGCATTCCAAGACTTTAGCATTACAAACTGTCGTATTCCCAAAACCAGCCAAATTGACGACACGATTATGACTGTGGCAAGCAGTATGACAAGAAACGTTCCAAACTCGTCATATTCGTCAAGGATGAAAAAAAAGTGCTCATGTTTTACCAAGTACACTGAAATGCCTATTGCCAACGGGGCTAAAATCAATGCAGAAATTGTAATTCCAAATAATAGTTTTCTAGTTGACTGTATCTGCTCTACAAACGATTCTATTGTGTCCCTGATGCTGTGGTTAGAATATTTTTCAGCGTCTTCCAATCAAAATTCTCCCCATTGCAAGAATATGTGTTCTGCGGCATGGGGCAACTTATTTGCCCACCAGAATGGTGCCGTTCATCTTGGGATTGAGTGAATCATAATAGCTAAATTTTCCCGATTTGTCTGCGACAAACGTAATTGACTGCGAACCAAAGTGATCAAGATCTTTTGTATGTACATTGAACTGGTCTATGTTAAAATTATGTTTTTGGTGGTCTTCGTTTAGTATGTGTATGGACACAAGTTCGTTATTGTTGACCTCAATTGTAGGCGTAATGTGCCCTCCAGCTCCCGAAAATCCCTTCCCACCCTTGGTGGACGTGCTGGCAAACGCAGGACCGTTCTGGGAATTTACAACCTTGATGTAGTGATTGGCTGGGACTCCCAATACTGGATATCTTGCATTGACTGGAATAGTGGACATCATTGCTGCGTAGCCAATTCCAGCTACTGCAAGTACAATGCCACAAATCCAGATTAATCTGCGTGAGTTAAATTTCTGTCTTGCCTTGTTATTTTGCTTTGCCAACAACACAAATGCATATTCTTACTATTTATTCAGTGATTAACAATGTTCACTGGTGTGATGTAATGATGACGAGAACAGTTCTGGAGATTAAGACAAGGGTTGGTAGGTTTATGGGTTTGTTCTCGTCACATCTGGAATGTAGGCAATCCATGTATTTAGAGACAAAGTAACAATG
>DATBQZ010000196.1:0-3237 GCA_036560565.1 Candidatus Nitrosotenuis sp. | reverse complement strand
TCCACCAAATCCTCTAAGACCCCTAGTGTGAACGACACACATTATCACAGCCATCAGAAGAAGACTTGCTAAAGACTCCACTCCAAAGATCATCCACAATGGAAAAGAATGATTTGGAGCATTTACTCCAAGATTACCTTCAATTCCAATTACATTTTTTACAAACAACATTGCTAAAATAGCACCAATTGCCTCTGCTGCAAAATAAATCAACAGTTGTTTTTTTGTGATATGTTTTGAAATAAAATACGATACAGTGACGGCAGGATTGAAATGAGCCATCGACGTTTTGCCAAAAGCATAAACCATCAAGGTCACTCCGATAAACGGTGCAAATGCTTCAAACCAGAAACCTATCGTGCCCTCCGACTTTGCATTGAGAACGACAGATCCTGCAGCACAAATTACAATTACAAAGGTTCCAGCAAGTTCGGCAAGAAAGATCTTTTGATTTACAGTCAGATTCTTTATGTTAATGTTTTGCAAAGATCAAGTATCCTTTTTTCGATTAAATCGCGAATTTTTCGCACTTCGTCAAGCGATTTTCCCTTTGGATCTGGAATCCCCCAGTCCAAGACATTTTGAACAAATAGTGCAGGACATGATTCTTTGTCCATGCAGCCCATGTTTACTATTCTAGACGATTGCTGAATCAGGGAATCAGAGATCATTTTTGGCTGCTGGCTGGAAATGTCAATCCCAATTTCCATCATAGCCTCTACGGCAAGCGGATTTATCGTGCCAATTGGTTTTGTTCCCGCACTTTGTGATTCGTATTCGCTAGGCGCATATTTTCGGAAAAATCCCTCTGCCATCTGGCTTCGCCCAGCATTTTCCACACATACAAAAAGGATTTTTTTCTGCATTTCGTTCACATGAGATTTTATTCTTTGATTGCTTTGATAACAAGGCTTGTGATTTTTCTATCGGTGTCGTCTTCCATGTATATTCTCTCATCTAAGACACTGATGTTTTTGAATCCTGCCTTGTTTATTGCGTCAAGATAATTTTCTTTTGTGAGGGCGCCGTCAATGCAAGCACACCACTGTTCAGAACTTGTCTCGTGCATTTGCAGCTCCTTGTTAGTAATGAGATCCGAGATCACCATTCTGCCGCCTTTTTTCAAAATTCTGTGAATTTCCCTGAACGCCTTGGTTTTGTCTATTGTCAGATTAATCACACAGTTGCTAATTACAGCATCTGTCGAATAGTCAGATAGTGGAATGTTATCCTCTACATCGCCTTTTTTGAATTCGACATTATCATATTTTCCATCCATGGCATTTTTTCTTGCCTTTTCTAGCATTTCATCTGTCATGTCAATACCGATTACTCTTCCTGATTTTCCAACCGCATTTGCTGCCAAAAACGCATCGATGCCCGCACCCGAGCCAATATCGACTATCACTTCGCCATCCTTGAGGTCGGCCAGTTTTATCGGTGCACCGCATCCAACTCCGAGAATTGAAGATTGTGGAATGGATTTTAGATCTTTTGCATCATACCCAATCATGCTGGCAGCTTTGATTGGTGAGGCATCAGTGCCACATTCACCAGGCATGCAGCAACAATCGGAATTTCCAGATAGCGCTATCTTGCCGTATCTTTGTTTTATTTCCTTTTTAATTTCTACAGTCATGTTATGGTTTACTAGGTAAACCATTTAAGTTGTCAAGTACAAACCATTGCAGTTAGTGTAAAAATGGAAACTAAAAGAAAACCAATACCAATCATACAGGATGCCTGTGGCTTTGAAGGCTATGACGCATCGTCACTGATGAGTGAGACTGCCAAGCTCAGAAAGATCATAACAAAACGAGGCACACTAGAGATTCTAATTCCGCTTTGTTGCACTACAGAGCCAGTAAGATACAAGCAGTTCAAGCAAGCCTTGAAAGGCATCAGTAGTAGGACCCTATCCACCAGATTAAAAGAACTTGAGAAGAGCGGGATCTTGGAGAGACAGTCATTTAATGAAATTCCTCCACGAGTAGAATACAAGTTAACTAGTAAAGGACAAGAGCTTGTTGTATCTATGATCAATCTCTTACAATGGATGAGAAAATGGTCAAAAACAAAATAAGATTAAATTTCTATAAATGTTTGAATTAATTTTGAATTGTACGCTACTCTGATTTCAGATGTTTTGAGGCCTTTTTTGCTTTCTGAAATACTTTGAATCCTGACTTTGATGCTTTTATTGTCTTTACCAAGCTCACAGATATCTTTGCAATTTTGAACATGGTAAGAAATGGAATCAGTGCAAGCATTACAATGTCGTGCCAGTGCTTTTTTAGGAACAATTTCCAGTTGTCTATTTCCCGGTACTTGAAATAAAGATCAACTATCAGCAGACCAAATATTGCCCAAAGCAGAACTTCAAAATAGATTTCGTATTCGTGTGGAATATCAAAGAGAGGTTTTGCCAGAAAAAGAGATTGTGGGTGAAACGACAAAAACCCGATAAAATACACAACTACCATGCCAAGCAGTAAAAAATCAAATACTTTTCCAAGTGCAGTTCTTTGTCCCATTTTCTTTTACATTGTTTAAAAAAATTAAAGCATTCCTATGCTGTAGATAGGAATGCCCCGATTCCCGCGCCTACACCAATGCCAAGAACAAAGAAAAGAACATCCCAGGCAATGATTTTTTTGAATGGAGTGCGAACCTCATAATTCCAATGAGTAGACTTTTGAGTTTGTCCCATATGCCATATTTCTCTAGGACGTTCATATGGCGTGGTAAGCTGGTATTATGATTAATCAGCTAAGTTGTTGAATCTAGCTAATATCGCCTGAATTCCAACTAATAATGAAGAAAAATGCGAATTGATTTATGCAGAAAGTGCGGCTATGAGATGAGAAAATACGAGCAGGCAGAATCGTGCAAGAGCTGCGGCAAGGATTTTGAGCAGTTCGTCTGTCTTAAATGCAGTTTTATCACAGAGCCGCGATACCATACACACCAAATCAAGCTAGAAGCTATGGCCTTAAGACCATAGGGATTGGAAATGATTCAAAAAATTATCCAGTACACGCATACAAAGAACATGAATCTCCCAAGGCACAAACTTGGATTCTACAGCTTTGTCATTGTTGCATCAGTTGTAGCTGTGATTCTTGCAGTATTCTAGAGCCCTATTCTGATATCAAGTATCTTGCAGCCCTTCCCCTGTTCCATTACAAGTACAGGGTTCATGTCAAGCTCTTTTATTTCCTTAAAGTCAGTCACAAG
>DATBQZ010000195.1:0-3827 GCA_036560565.1 Candidatus Nitrosotenuis sp. | reverse complement strand
GTCCGTTTTTTCCCAAGGGAACAGAATATCGGTTCTTCCAAAGTGCCCATACGCTGCAGTGTCCCTATAAATTGGTTTTTTTAGGTCAAGCTGTGATATGATGGCCCTTGGTCTCATATCAAAATTTTTTCTGACCAGATTCTCAATATCTTCCTCTGATATTTTGCCGCTGCCAAAAGTGTTTACCATCAATGAAACTGGCTCTGCAACTCCAATTGCATATGCAACCTGAACTTCACATTTGTCAGCAAGGCCTGCCGCAACAATGTTTTTTGCAATATATCTGCACATGTAGCAAGCTGATCTATCTACTTTTGATGGATCTTTTCCGGAAAAGGCTCCTCCACCATGTCTTCCCATTCCACCATACGTGTCTACAATGATTTTTCTTCCAGTAAGACCAGCGTCACCTGGAGGACCGCCTATAACAAAACGCCCAGTTGGGTTTACGTGAATCTTTATCTTATCATTCCACCATTTGCCACAGACTGGTTTTATCACTTTTTCAATTATCTGGTTTCGAATATCAGAATTTGTAATATCCGGAGAATGCTGAGTTGATATGACTATGGCCTCAATTCCTTTCGGTTTGCCGTCCTCGTATTCTACGGTCACCTGTGATTTGCCATCAGGTCTTACCCAGGCAAGCTCTTTGCTTTTACGTAATTCGGCCAACTTTCTTGTTAGTTTGTGAGCAAGAAGAATTGGTAACGGCATTAATTCGTCAGTTTCATTTACAGCATAGCCAAACATCAATCCCTGATCACCTGCTCCCTGATCCTTGTTTTCTGTGGCAGTAACACCCTGAGATATGTCAGGACTCTGTGCATGCAATGAAACTAGTACGCTACAAGAGTCTGCATCAAAACCAAATTCTGGTTTGTCATATCCTATCTCTCTTATGGTTTTTCTCACTACATCTTGAATGTCAAATCTTGCCTTTGAGGTGACCTCACCGGCAACAATTACAACGCCGGTGGTTGTCATGGTCTCTATAGCGACGCGAGAATCTGGATCCTGTCGAAGAAATTCATCTAATAATGCGTCTGAAATCTTGTCGCAAATTTTGTCAGGATGTCCCTCTGTTACTGATTCTGAAGTAAAAAGAAAACTTCTTGGCATCGGAAATCTGACCTATAGTTCGTTTTCTAGTCTGATAAATAATACGTTATTTCCTCTTACGATAACTCTGCCATAGTTTGCAGATATCTTTCCATCATGAAGCTCCTCTGCGTCTGTCATAATCAAATTCATGTAGGAATCAACGTTATCCATTTTACCCTTGTACTCTACCTCGTTCTTTAGTCTAACTGTGACTTTCTTTTTTGTATTTTTTTGAAGAGTTGTTAGTGGTTTCTTCACGCTTGTTTGTGACAATGGTTGCTCTCTTGTTGATGCTAGCTTGATAACCGGAATAAAAGCCTTGCCTATCTTATTATATCAATATTAGATTTGTTTATTTTTCTACTTTTTGAGAATTCATCATACATGATATCAACTGGACTGGAAAAATTAGATGAATTGCTCGGAGGCGGAATAAAAAATGGAATAATTACGGATATCTTTGGCGCAAGCAGTACTGGAAAAACCCAGCTGGTATTGCAAATAGCAGTTAATTGCCTTTCACGGGGAGGCACCATATTGTACCAGGACACAACGGGAAATTTTAGACCTGAAAGACTGCTTGATATGCTAAAACCGAAAGAACTTGATGCAGCACTTCTTGACAAAATCACAGTTGGAAGAATCACAAACACGCAGGAGCAATTCAGCGCCATATCAAAAATAGAACAATCAAACTTTTCACTAGTCATAATTGACAACATAACTGATCTGTTTTCATTTGAATATTCCAAGGAAGACCAAATCTTAGAAAAAAATAAGCAATTCACCAAATACATGAAACAATTAGCTACCGTATCCCTTGAGCAAAAAACTCCAATCGTCGTAGTAAACATGATTAGAAAAATTAACGATACCGAACAAGAGAATCTTGATTCTGTCATGAGTCTTTTTACACACATCAAAATCAAGCTCTCAAAAAAATCAATCAACTACATGGGCGAAGTGTTTCCACGTTCTGGGGAAAATCAATTTTATTATAAAATTGAAAAAAATGGATTGATGAGCTCAACTTAACCTATTTAACTGTGAGAGTTACCTAATCAACTATGGCAGGAATTTTTGATTCTATTCCAATTATAACCGTGGGTTTGTTTGCAATTGGAGTTATTGGAATAATTGTATATGAACGAGCTAAATCAAGAAAAGACACAGAACAAACAGCTTGATTCTATACTGGCCAAATTTAGTTCCCTAGGATTTTCCCAACTCACCGAAATTCAAAAAAAAGCAATCCCACTAATCATACAAAAAAAAGATTCGCTCATAATCGCGCCAACAGGCTCAGGAAAGACAGAATGCTCAGTAATCCCAATTTTTTCATTTATTGGAACCTCAAAGTTGGCTGGAAAAATAAAAGCACTATACGTAACCCCATTACGGGCTCTAAACCGGGACGTCTTTAAGAGAATAATCAGGTATGCAGAATCTGAAAACCTTACAATAGAAATTCGACACGGTGATACATCGCAAGCAACCAGAAAAAAAATTTCTGCTGCACCTCCTGACGTCTTAATCACAACCCCTGAGACACTTGTAATCTTACTGACCCAGCAAAAAATGCTGGATGCGCTATCCGAACTTGACTGGATCATAATAGACGAAATTCATGATTTACTGTCCAATGAACGCGGCTCTCAACTGTCGCTTAGCCTTGAAAGATTGCAGATTAACTCAAAACACCACATTACAAGAATAGGCCTTTCTGCAACCGTAGGTAATACCCTAGATGCCGCAAAATTCCTGGTCGGGACAAAAAGAAAATACGAAATAATCAAAGATGAAACAATAAGAAAATACGATGTTGAAATCAAGCACGTAGACGGGACAATTAGCGACGTAGCAGACTTTATTGTTGATTACCTAGTCAAGCTGAATCTTAGCTCACCAGTACTTCTTTTTACCAATACTAGAGGTGAATCAGAATTTTTGGCATCAATACTTAGGGAAAAGTCCCCAATAAACGTGGAACTCCATCATGGATCATTATCGCAACAGGTGCGTGAGGAAACCGAGGAAAATCTCAAAGGAGGCAGATCGAGACTCGTAGTCTGTACATCATCACTTGAGCTTGGACTGGATATAGGCTCGGTGGAACTAGTCATGCATTATGGTTCCCCAAGGCAGGTCTCAAAATTTATGCAAAGAATAGGAAGAAGCAAACACAACAGAGAATCGTCTGCCAAAGGAATCATCATAACCAACAATGTAGATGATGAGCTAGAAACAAAGGCAATTTTGGAGAGAATCCAGGAAGGCTCAATTGAGGATCAACTAATCCATGATGGCTCACTTGATGTGCTGGCACACCACCTGGTCGGTCTTTCGATGCAACTGGGCTCAATTACTGTTGAGAATGCGTTTAACACATTTACACAATCGTATCTTTTTCGAAACTTGACAATTGATGATCTAATCAGCGTGCTAGAGTTGCTTGACTCTAATTATTTGGTGATGTTTGATAAGGAAAAAATGATCTTTAGAAAAACCGGCCGATGCTTCAGATATTATTTTGAAAATCTTTCTACCATTCCTGACATATTAAAATTCAAAGTATTAGACACGATTTCTAAAAAACTGATTGGAAGCTTGGATCAAAGGTTTGTCGGAGATTTTGGAGAAGCTGGAAATATCTTTGTTCTACGCGGAACACAGTGGAGAATTATCAATGTAGATGAATCTGGACTTAAGGTAAATGTTGAACC
>DATBQZ010000194.1:0-1583 GCA_036560565.1 Candidatus Nitrosotenuis sp. | reverse complement strand
CGGAGATTCAACAAACTTGAGATCAAAATTATGACTGATTCCAGTTGGCGCTGCCGCTTGAGGAGCTGCCTCTGCTGAACCAACGGTTATTTTTCCAACCATTCCCATTTCCCTGTGTCCCGGAACGGTGCAAATGTAATAATAGGTTCCTTCCTTGCTTGGGACAAATGCAGATTCGCCGGATTGCCCTGGTTTTAATGGGTTGTTTGCGGTGTTTATTTCGGTGCCAGGAATTATTCCCTCAAAGCCTTCTTCTGCTGCAGTAACACCAAATGCATGAAATGACTTGCCGTTGTTGGCAACAAGGAATTCAATGCGGTCACCAACGCTTGCCATGACTTCAGGATTGTGTCCCTCTTCGCCAGGCAGTGCGTTAAATGCCAGAGTCCTAAAGTCGGGAGACTCGATAAAGTTCAGATGAACATCAAATTGTTTTCCCGTTGCCGCCATGCCGCCAGATGACTCTACTGGTACGGCGTGCATTTGGTTTCCAGGTGGGAGTGATATCCAATAATCCCAAAAGCTAAAGAAGATGGCACCGCCTGCGATACAGATGCCGAGCATTATCACTAGCATCTTTGTCGTTCTTGCCGATGTTGTCCTGTAGATTGTTTCGTTGTGTTGTTCCATGTTTAATCACTCAATGATGTGGGTTTTTGGCCTGGTGTGGGAAGTAGTACTTGCCCCCTAGTCCCCATGGGTCGTCCATGTTGGCCTCCTTTCCTTTGCCTGCACTGTAAATCATGTTCACTAGCCAAATTATCATGCTTGCACCAATTATCATTGCTCCAACGGATGCAATTTGGTTCATGACGATGTATTCTGGATATGGTTGATAATCGAAAACTCTTCTTGGCATTCCGTACAGTCCAAGTACGTGCTGCGTAAAGAAGACCATGACAGTTCCAATAAATGACATTACAAAGTGGACTTTGCCCCAAGTCTCGCTGTACATTCTTCCGGTGATGAACGGGAACATGTAGTACAGGAACCCGATTGAGCCAAACGCAATTGTTCCCATCACAAACAGGTGGAAGTGTCCCACTACCCAGTAAGAGTCGTGCGTGATAAAGTCAAACGGCATCGCGCTGTTTGCTACTCCGCCTGCCCCGGCAGAGAAGAACAGTGCAATTCCTCCAACTGCCCACATCATTGGTGTTGCAAACTTGATTCGTCCGCCCCACATTGTAGCTATAAAGTTAAACACGTGCATTGCAGATGCAGGGACTGCTGCAAGCGTTCCAATCATGAATACGGTCTTTTCGGTAAATGACATGCCAGTTGCATACATGTGGTGTGCCCACGATGAAAAGCTGACTATACTTAGCATGACAAATGCAAAAATTCCAGAAGACTGGCTAAATATCGGCTTTCTTGAGAATCGCGGAATTATTTCATACATCATTCCGACTGCAGGAATTACCAGTACGTATACTTCGGGATGGAATGTAAACCAGAACAAATGCTGATATGCGATTGGGTCTCCTCCTTTTGACGGATCAAAGAATCCAGACACACCAAGTCTGTCAGTCAGTAACATTACAAGTGAGGCTGCAAATGTTGGAACTGCGACTATAACAATC
>DATBQZ010000193.1:0-3290 GCA_036560565.1 Candidatus Nitrosotenuis sp. | reverse complement strand
GTAGGGTATGACAAGCAGATGGCAACAATAGTATCAAAAAGAAAAAGCAAGAATACCTATTATTATCTTAATCACCATGCATCGGGCAGACAAAAAGAGATCTACCTTGGGAAAACAATTCCAAAAAATATTGAGGAGTTAAAGAAAAAACTAGTTTTAGATTTTTACCGTGAAGAGTGGAATCCAAAATTAGAACAGATACAGAAAAGATTTGTTCAAAACCGAAAAAAAATGCCAAAAAGCGTAATTGAACAAGAGATCAATAATTTTGCAATAAATTTTACTTATCATACTCAAAAAATTGAGGGCTCATCACTGACAAGACTTGATACTAAACGACTGCTAGTCGAAGGAATAACACCAAAAAACAGACCAAAAGAAGACATGGTTGAAACAGAACTAGCACAGCAGATTTTTTTTGAAATGCTCACACATCAAAAATCATTATCTCTAAATTCAGTCAGATATTGGCACACGAAAATGTTCAATAAGACTAAAATTGATTTGGCAGGAGAGATACGAGATTACAGCGACATTACGGTAACTAACAGCAAGGCCAAATTTCCAAGCGGTGACCAGGTTTTTGATCAGGTGGTTAATTTTTTTAAATGGTATAACTCAGTAAAATCAACAATAAACCCAGTCGAAGTTGCGGCAATGGTTCACCTAAAGTTCGTTTCAATACACCCTTTTGGCGATGGAAACGGTCGTATCTCAAGATTAATGATGAACTGTGTCTTGGATGAAAACAGTTACCCCATGCTGAACATAGAATACAGCCAAAGAGAGAGATATTACAAGACACTGGAACAATCCCAAATAAAAAATGATGATTTCATTTTCTTAAAATGGTTTATGAAAACATACATTTCTAAAAACAAATAATCAGTCCTAAATTTCAAAAAACAGGTTTTAGAGACTGAAATCAGCAGTCATCCAAGTCATCGATTAAATGCCGGAACAGATTCGTTAGGTCGAAGATTCTATTGATTTGGATGACACACCAAAGTTAGAAAAAATCTCAAATTGTTTGGGCCATGCGCATAATTTTGAGATAAGATTTTTCCAATTAAAACAAAGATCAGTGAATTTTCCAGAATGATGTAAGCAAATCGGTGTTTTTCAGGCGTTATTTGCAAATCACTCGTGATTAAAAATCATAATAATTTACAATAAAATATCTAATTCTTATAATAAAAAATCTAATATTTACATTTCTTATTTTTTTAAGATCAAAACAATGTAAAATAATTAATGTAAGTATATTATTGACGCATTAGAATTGGGGTCTTCATTTTCTGTTTATGCAGGTGTCAAGTCTTATAGTATGAAGGGTAAGCTGCTTGGAAGAAAAGACTTGCAAACGTTAGCAGAGTCAAGAGATCTTGATGAGCTTATCACAAGGATAAAGGCCACGTCGTATGGTGAGGCAATTTCCAAAGTCACAAAACCGTTTTCGTCGGCAAAAATCGAGATGGCACTTAGGGACAGACAGGCAGACATGCACTACAAGATGATGCAGGCGGCAGGCGGTTCGAGTGCGTTGTTTGCGTATTATAGGAAATTCATTTTACACAACCTCAAAATTATTCTAAAGGGCAAAATACTTGGAAGAACCCAAGCCGAAATAGAGTCATCTGTCAATTTGCACGCGACAGAATTGATCAGGGAGCGCGACATTGTTGTAAAGGCAATGATTGCAAAAGACGTCGAGGAGGCAGTATCAATGCTCAAGGGGATAGGAATTGGAAGCGATGTTGAAAAGGCATTTTCACTATACCACGATAAAAAACAGATCCAGATACTTGACTTGTATTTTGACAAATTGTTTTATGAGAACCTAAACCAGGTCGTGAAGAGTTCTACGGATTTGCACACAGTGTGCGGAACGGAAATCGATTACTACAACACGCTTTGTGTTCTGAGAGGCAAATTCTGGAATCTTGATGAAAACCAGATACAAGACCTCATTGTTCCAGGGGCATCCGGTGCCTCAAAAGAAATTCTCACAAGAATGATTTCGTCAGATTCCATAAAAAATGCGCTAAACGAGCTTTCAGGCACCAAATACAAGGATTTGATACCGCAGGAAGAAAATGCAATCGACGCAATCAGCCAGTTTGAGCGCGCATTTGAGATGTACATTTACAATTTGATGCAGCGCCAGTTTAGCAAAATGTTCGGCTTTTCAACGGTTGTCGCAATAGTTAGGCTGATCGAATACGAGGTAAGAAACTTATCTGCAATTGCGTTTGCAGTAGAGCAGAAAATTCCGTCAGAGACAACAATGTCAAGACTGATAGTTAGAGAAATCGCAGACTAGGCTTTCTGATCTTCTGTTAGATGATACTTGAGCTTCTCTACGGTGTTTTTGATGTTTGCAGCTATTCTCTGATACATTTCCAGCGTCTCTTTGTCAATGAATAGATCCTTTTGCGACTTCCAATCAGTGGTGATGAGGATCTTTGCATATGACTCCTTTTTTGGCTTGTACTTGTACCAGTACGAGTCATCCTTTACAATTTTGAGATATTCATAGCTGACCTTTGCCTTTGGAGTATACACTGAGACGGTGATTATTCGCTCCTTTAGAAGCGACTTCATCATTAAATCGTGCAGCTTTTTGTCAGAGTTCAGTATTGCAATTATATCATCTTGGATTAGGCCTGGTGGGAGAGTGGTAAGCTTGCCATATCCATCCCACATGAAATCTTCGACCTTTGAATGGAGCCTTCCCTTTAGGATTTTTGTCAGGGTTCCAATGTTTAGCGGCCCAATGCGGATTTGAGACGGAAATGAAATGAAATATCGCATCTTCCAAGTTGTGCCTTCTGCTATTCCCATCCCGTACATACCACCTGGCGCAAACTCGCTTTTTGTTACGGTTTTTCTTTTTAGAATGTCGATATAGTCGATGCTGTCGTTTATCTTCATCACTCCCCTGCTTGCAACTCCAGGAGTTGGGCCATCAAGGGATGCTCTTGGATAGTCATACTCAAAATCCATCATCCCGTCAGGTACAAGCTTGCAGTCCAGTCCAAGCGATGCCAAATGCTTGTGAATCTTTTTGGCCATCTTGTCCTCTACTGCCGATGATAAAATGGATTCAGGATATTGTAACGTGGTTTTGCTTACGTGCATTATATTATTAAGAATATCTGTTTTTTAGAGAACAATTTGATTTGATTTTAAAAACAATGTAAAACTTACAAAAAATATTTGAAAAAAGTAAGATTAATTGTATGTTTTTTGCCACGCCTGAGATGACGATTGTGATCGAGATCATCATG
>DATBQZ010000192.1:0-11098 GCA_036560565.1 Candidatus Nitrosotenuis sp. | reverse complement strand
ACAGACATCATTGCAAATGCAGAATTAAACTCTATATTTGGAATTATACCAGCTAAGACTACTTCGTGAAGATTTCCACCAATGATTATGGCAGTAAGAACATATGCAAATAGTGAAAGTGCAAGATACTTGAGTATTCTAACATATTTCTTGTAAGGAATAAAGATTTCAGCGCAAATGATAAGTCCGGTAAAACACAATGCAAATACAAAGTTCGGTATTTGTGGAAAGATCAAATTTGTTGATGCGGCCATCGCGCCTATGTCCACTCCAATGTTTATTGTGTTTGCAATCAAAAGGAGAGTTGTAATTGGAAAGACAACTTTGTTTGAGAATTGTTTTTTTAACGCGTTACCTAAACCAACACCTGTAACTAATCCTATTCGTGCACACATTTCCTGAATTGCAATCATCATAGGATACAATACAAACCAAAGTGAATTGAACCCAAATTGTGCTCCCACTTGAGAATATGTTGCAATACCAGAAGGATCGTCATCTGATGCACCTGTCACAACTCCAGGTCCCAAATTTTTGAAGAATTTTTTTATGGACGCCAAATAAATCAGAGCATTTGGTTTATCCATTAATTGCATAAGTAGATTGCCAGTCTAGGAATCGAGCGGTTTAATTGTTAAAATGCTTTTAAAAAGAGACAAAAACCAGCTTGGGAAGGCATTCGATAATATTAAATTAGAATATTTTCTGGAGCAATCCCATGAGTAAACAGATTACTCCGCTTGTAGCCTGCAATGAAGTTCTGGCAATAAACGAATCAATACGATTCGTTGGAAGAATCAAAGATAGAAAGCTGATCGCATTTGCAAGACACCCAGGCAAGAAACCTCTCCTTGATGCAGAGCTAGGAAATTTGGCGCATTACTACGCATCAGTTAAGGCAAGTATGGAGGAAATGTTTGATGGGCCACTAGGCAAGACAAATTGGATGATAACTGCCAAAGAATACGTAAAACTGGTAACGCTGTTCCTAGATGACGGATTGCTTATTTTCTCACTAGATGTAGAAGCAAACCACGATGAAATTATCAAAAAAATTCAAAGTCTAAATATTCAACTTTAAAAATTTGCCTAAAACTATCATAGATAGTCTTTAAGTGAGATTTTATTTTCTCTTGGAATCTTTGCTATTTCGAATCCCTCTGGCCGTTTTGACATGGATCTTGTTGCATCAATTCCAAGCTTTGCGGTAAGCAGATTCTTTTGATCACTTGACGGATCAAGACTTGAACCTCTCATCTTTTCGATTATTGTAAGGTCCTTGTCTGCCTGGAATCTTGTTGCCATTGCATATTCAACCTGAACTGGATCAGATGGGTCGATGTCCTCGTCTACTACGGTTACCATCTTAAGTGAGCGATGAGCGGCAAATGTCTGTTCAATTGCTTTTTTTGCGTCAGCATCTTTCCTTTTTGAAATTTGCACCACTGCGTGCAGCCAATTACATCCGCCATTTGTCATTACCACCTGTTTTGTTTGCGGAATTGCTTTTCTGACATCCCGGTTAAGCTTTGCCTCAATTGGCATTCCCATTAGTAGTCTGTGTTCAGAATACCCCGCCAGAACGTCATGGAAAATTGCATTATTCCTATAGTATAGTTTTTCAAGCTCAAAGACAGGTTGTTCCCTTGCAAAATCATAGGTTCGAAGCATCTCAACCATCCATTCTTTGTGGGTCTTGTCTTGCAGTATTTTTCCTTCCAGTACGATTTCTGCACCGGACGGTATCTTCATGCCAGAATATGGTAATTTTGTGAGCGTAAGTTTTCCTGCCAAAAGTGAGTTCGCTATTTCCAGCTCGTCTTCACCCCATTCTGCCTGGTATGCGCCAGCAATTGATACAGCTGGATGAACACCAACTGTTATCGCTACTTTAAGATCCTCACCGTGTTCCTTAGCATGCACGAATGTTCTATGAAGATGCCTTCCTTCCACCATTCGTATGGAAAAATGAGTCTTATCTAACGGCATTAGCCTATGAAATGACGAATTTTGTGCCTTTTTTTCTTGATTTAACGTGTAAATTATTGATGATGTGATAAACGGTCCTGACTCCTTTTCAAAATGTGTCACTATTGGAAGAATTGACAGATCCTTTGAGGAATTTTCCAGAAATTTCCCATCTGTGATGATTTTTGGTTTTTTTGCGTTTTCTATTGCTGATATCACTTTATTGTGAATTGTGGATTCTGTTGCAGACACAGCACTTGCAAATCTTGCCCTTGTGCCAACCAAATTTGCGACAAGGCGTAGTTTGCTTTCCTTAATGTTTTCAAATAGAACTGCGTTCGCCCCGTCTACCTTTGCCGTAATTGCCGCAATTTCATATTTTGTAGAAACACTCTTTTTTATAACAGATAATTGCCCCGTCTTTTTTATTTTCTCAATGAAAATACGAATGTCAGTCATTCTCGAATTGCCTCAGTAATTTTCTCAATTAGAACTTTACCTGCGTTTGCTCCCAGCTCCTTTTGTGTAAACAATGAAACAATGCATACTCCCTTTACGTAGGATGCCAGTTTTTGAGAGATCAGTTTTAGGAAAAGCGCATCTGTTCTTGCAGGAATTATTGTTGATGTGCTAGGCGATGGGCCCGTCCCCACAGATATCATCATTGCACCAAGCTTATTGACGCCTTCAGTTATAGAAATAAAAAAACCGTTGTCGTACTTTTCAATTTTGACATCGAATTTCCGATTTTCTGTTTCCACAGTAATCTTACTGTAGTCAGAACTTGACATTACTTTCTTGAATAGAGATCTATGCCTTTATTGATATCGCTTCTTGTGCACCAGTTTCAACTTCGATTGCGGCTTTGGATTTTCTTGTTCTTTTTACTTTTGTTGCTGCTACCTCAGTGCTTGGCTGTATTGCTTGTTTAGCACCAGCTTTGACTTTGGTTGCAGTTTTGGCTTTTCTTGTTCTTTTTACTTTAGTTGCTGTTACCTCTTCTGCCACCTCAATGTTTGGTTGTACTGCTATTGCCTCTTGGGCTTCGGCTTCTACTCTGGCACGTAGCTTGGCTTTGTACTTGAGATTTCGTGGTTTTGTTCTCAATCTATAACCGCAGCATGGGCACCAAAGGCCTTCCCATTTGATGAAGATTTCACAAATTTGACATCGTCTCTGTCCGGAAGCATAACGTCCAGTTCCTACTGGCTTTTGTGCCTTGTATCTAGAGCAGATTCCTTTACATGTCATGTTTTATTCACTTGTAATACGATATAGGAATCGCAAATATTTAAGGATGGATCCATATTTTTTATATGATTTTTACATAAATTGCATAAAAATTATAGTTGATCTTGGCAATTAGCTTGATCAATTTGACAAAAAATCGTCAAGTTATATAAATATCTAACGTTTTTTCTACGCATGATATTTTACCGATTTACGCATGAGTTTTTGTGTTTTTGAAATTAATTTTTAGCAAAAATTAGCCAGTTCTTGAAAGTGGTAAGACAAAACGTCGGTATCCCTCTCTTTGCGTAATGAATTTTGCAGACATCATGTCACGCTCACCACGCTTGTTGTAGTTTTTGATTTTTTTGGTGGTTTTACGCTCATCTACCAATTCTAGTTCAAAGTGAGAGCAGAATCTAAGGTTAAGTAAAGTCGTAATCTGTTTTGTGACCTGCATGTTGCCGTTTCCTATCTTGATTATTTTTCGCTCAGCCTTCAACCCACCAAGAATTTTTGCAACGTGGTTTGCAAGATCCTCTGGCGAATTATATAGTCCTCTTTCAATTTCTTTGCCAAAATACAGAACTGAAAGGCCTATTCGTTGTCCGGGATCAATTCCAATTAAAAGCTCGTTATCATTTAGTCCAGAATCCAGCATTTCAATTATTATTCCTTGGATTACAGTGGGGTCTTCTTTTAGGATTTCCTCATACAGTATTGGATGGTTTGTAAACTTTGGTGATTCTTCTGCTGTCGTTAGTATAAGATTCCCCGAATAATTTTCAATCTCGTCTGGGAGTAGAGAATCATATTTGACGTTTAAGGTTTTGAGTGTTTTGACGAATTGAAAGTAGGATTTGCCATAGGTGGTAGCAACGCCGATACGACAGTGTTCTAATGCGCTGATGTTATACAAGATGATCTTTTGGATTTAAGGTTTTATGGTTTTAGAATAGTTGAAACTACGCTGTCCACTGCCTCGTTAGACTTGGATTCAACTGTGGTTTTGAGACTGGTTAGTTTTGCTTCTCCTTCTGCTGCAATCTTTTTTGATTGCTGTTCTGCCTTTGCCTTGGTTTCTGAGATTATGGATTCAGCCTCTTTAATTGCCATTTGAGTTACCTGGGTTTTTAGTGATTCAAGCTCAGTTTGAGTCTTAGAGGTTAGCGTTTTTTTGATGTCAGCTACCTTTTCGTTTAAGGAATCGATGTTATTTTCAAGCTCAGATAATGACTTGATTATCTTGCTTACTTTGGAGTCTGCAACTGTGGTTTGTGCGGCTTCCTTCATATAGCTAAAAACCCCCCAAACCCGTTAATTAAATTATTCATTTCGTACTCAAAAGTAGGATTGCCCTTGCAAGATCGCCTTTTGTCTCAACTAGCGCATTTGTTGCGGCCTCCGGTGAAACGTTTGCCTGCTGGCATACAAGCATGATGTCTTCTTCTGAGAATATTGGAACCTCCAGTTCTTTTTCTTCATAACTTGTAGCTATCACTTGGAAAATGGAATTGTCTTTGGCCTTCATTTCAGTAACGGATGGTTTGGAAATTATGATCTCTTTTTTGTCTGTCTTTATGATGACTTCTTGGACATTTGAGAGCTCTTTCATGTCTAGGCCCATTTTGTCCATCATCCTTCGCATTTCACGGTTGCCGCCCCCTCGCATCATGATGTCTTTTCCCCCAAACCAGATTTTAAACTATCGCGAACTTTGATCGCAACTCCCCTTTTCAGAGTCATCATCATTTCTGAATTTACGACTGCTCGCCCGACTGCAATCACTCTATCCTTGTAAAGTACTGGAACATCTGCGCCTATCATAATATTTTTTCCAGCTAAAACAACATGTTTGCAGAAAACAGACTTGCCATCCTGCACAAAAGGTTTTGAGTCTTCATCTATCTCGATGCAGTTTTGATGAAATTTTTTACTTTTCATCAATATCTGTGCAAAATAGGGAGTTATTGCTAGACCGCCATCAATTCTCAGTGTACATAATAATCGGGTATCGTGATAAACTTCTCTAATTCTTCCAGTTTTTTTAGAAAACGTAATTTCAATTTCTTTTGGCAGATATTTTGAAACTCCATTTCCAAATAATGCATCAATGGTGTACTTTAGCTTCAGAACTTGATCCATCGCTAATTGCAGATAATTTGCAATATTAATACGTGTAACTAGTTATTTTTTGGAAGCTTTATAGTAAAAGCGGTGGGATTGTTTTCTGCAATTATTGTGCCGCCGTGTTGTTCTACAATATTTTTACAGCTTGCAAGCCCAAGACCAGTTCCTTTTTGTTTTGTTGTGAATAATGGTTCAAAAATCTTTTGTAGATTCTCTTCAGGTATTCCACGACCGGTGTCTTCAATGGAAACAACATGATAATTTTGATCTTCAGATAATTTTATTGATATAATTCCGTCATTTTCAACTGCGTCAATTGCATTTCTTAGTAGATTAACAAGGACAACTTCTATTTGTGCAGGATCACATCTTAAAACAAGATCCTTGTCAGGTTTGATAATTTTAACATGTTTTGGAACTAGCATGCTGCTGAGAACGTTAGTAATCATTTTGGAAAACTCTACTGGTTGTTTTGTTACTGGTTTACTTCGTACAAAATCCAATACTTCGGAAATTTGATGAGACATTCTGTCAATAGCGTTCTTTTGCTTCTCAAATGTTTCTTTTTCCTTTTCAGATAGATCCTTGTTTTGCATTTGCAGTATTTCTGATGTTGCCCTAATCACAGAGAGGGGATTCCTTAGGTCGTGTGCTATTCTTGCTGCAAGCTCTCCTACTGCGGCAAGTTTGTCCGATTTTGATTTGTATTCTGCAATTTCCAGATTTTTTTTAATTTGGATTATTTCTGCCTCCTTTTTGAAAAGTTTGTCCCTACTAAATGCAAATAGAATCGTGCTCACTACTAAGGCGGCTGCAAAACTGATCAACACTAGCCTATTTGTTTGGAGTGTTGATTCTGCATCTGCATATAGTGATTCAGTTGGAGTCACGATTATGGCAAAATATTCAGTCTTTTCATTAACTATAACAGGAATGCCGGTAGATAGGGTTTCGCCCAACTGTGTTTTAGTAATGGAATATTTAGCAGTATTTCCATTTACCATATTTTCAAAAAATTTAATCGTATTTGGATCATTACGCAAGAACTGCTGCACGTCAGCATCATAGAATTTTTTGCCTACTACATCAATTATGGTGTTTTTTGGCGCAATGATAAATTGTGCATCATTATCTATTATTACCAAGTATTCAGAATTGATATCAAATATGTTTCCGTGTTTGCCGAAAAACTGAGATGGATCAAATGTAATTCCTATTATCCCTTGTAGATCATTGTTTTTGTCGATAACAGGATATGCTACAGTTATTTGAAAACTTCCGTCTAAACCGATAGCGCCTGATGAAAAAGATGGTTTCATTGTTTGTTTGATTTCCTGGACATATGGTTGATTGGAAAGATCTAAGCCAATTGGCAAATTTTTGTCTTCACCTATATTGTAAATTATTTTAAATTCTTTATCAGTCTCAAAGAGCATTTTAGCTGGAGTGATTTTGTTGATCTCTTCAAATTGTTGTTGTATAATCGCTTTAGACTGATCATTTATGAGATAAGCGTCAGTGTGATAATACTGTGCAATGTCACGTAGCTCGTGGGCTAATAAGTTTAGATCAGACTCTATACTCATCTTTATTGCTTTGTTGGCACCATATTGAAGCTCAATTTGATTTTGCAAAAGAATTTCTTTAAGATTTTCTTCAGCCGTTTCATAGGAATACAGTATTATGGAAAAAGATGTAATTACTGCAATAATTATGAGTATGTCTGGAATCCTAATCGACTTTAGCACGCATAAACTCGTATGGAACGCGCTTATTATCTAACGCAAATTTATCAGAATTGGTTCTATTAGTTTTTTAAAAATCATATATAATTATTATAAATCTATATAGATCAAGTCAGACATTTACTCATGCAAGAACGTGAAGAGACAAGACGCTTACAGTTTACCGGAAAATCATCATACATAGTATCCCTGCCAAAGCAATGGGTTACTGAGTTGGGGTTAAAACAAGGAGACCAGATCACAATTACACGGCAAGGAAAATCAGGCCTCAAGATACTTCCTGCAAAAGATCAAACAAAGACCATACAAACAGAGGAAGCCATTTTAGAAATTGCGAGAGACGATGAAAACTCTGCCATAATACGTAAGCTTGTATCATTATATTTTCTTGGATACAAGACAATTCAGATAAAACCAAAAGCAGATCGACTACAACCGGGGCAAAGAAACGCGATCAAATCAGCAGTAAAGGGAATGTTAATGGGTGCTGAAATCATTTCGGATTCTGTTGACGGGATAACAATTCAAGTTCTTGTAAATCTTTTAGAGCTGTCAGTGGATGGCGCATTCAAAAGAATGCTCCATTTGGCAAAATCAATGCTCAAGGATGCACTACTTGCAGTAAAGGAAGGAAATATCGAGCTTGCAAAAGAAGTAATCGACAGCGACGATGAGGTAGACAGGTTTGGCTTTTACATTATACGCCAGTTAAAAATTGCAATTCAGAATGAATACATGTTAAAAGATATGGGTTTTACCAATGCAAGACAGTGTCTTGGATATAGATTAATTGTAAAAAACATTGAGAGAACAGGCGATCACGCAGTTTTGATAACAAAGGATCTTTTAGAATTCAAAAGGCCAATCAAAAATAACATAATGGAAAAAATTGAAGACCTGAATGACTTTGCAGTATCTGTTTTAGACCAAGCATGTCTTGCATTATTCAAGGAGGACTTTAACTTGGCAGAGCTTGCGATCAAAAGAGCATCCGATGCGTCAAAATATGAAAAAAAGATGCTAGAATCAATAAAGTCAATAAAGGATGAAGAGGAAGCATACAGGATAAGAAGAATGTCGGAAAACATCATCAGAATTGCAGAATACGCAAGTGATATTGCGGAAATCGTACTTAACATGAATATAGAAAAATTGCTTAAAAAACCCAAGCTGTAAAATTTTTGCCACCATGACACTAACTGCAATTTTAATCACATATGATAACGAAAACTCGGTAAGAGAGGCACTAGGTCTTTGTGAGGCAGCAGAATACAAGGTAGAAAAAATAATCAGGCAAAAGTTTCTCAACAAGAACAAATTTGGTATTGGGGAGGGAAAGGTTGCAGAAATCAAGGAGCTTGCCAACAAAATAAAGCCAGATGTGATAATTTATGACGAAATTCTAAAACCGAGTCAGAACTATAACCTTGCTTCAACTCTAAAAATGAACATAGTAGATAGGGAATCACTGATTTTAGAAATTTTTGAGAGAAGATCGGCTAGCCATGAATCGCACCTTCAGATAAAATTGGCACAGCTCAGATATGAAATGTCACGAGCAAAAGAAAAAATCAGACTTGCCAAGATGGGCGAGCAGCCAGGATTTATGGGAATCGGAATGTTCGAAGCAGATGCATATCAAAACGACATTCAAAACAGAATGAAAAGTGTTAGAACAAAACTTGCAAAATCAGGAAAACAACGTGCGTTACACAGAGAGGCAAGAAGAAGAGTCGGCCTGAGGACAATCTCCCTTGCCGGATACACCTCTGCTGGAAAGACTACCTTGTTTAACTTGTTGACTGGAGAGACCAAGGAAGAAAGTCCCGAATTGTTCACCACACTTTCAACTACCACAAGAAAAATGCTAATTAATAAAAATCCGATTCTTATTTCAGATACGGTAGGATTCATCAGCAAATTACCAGCATACATGGTTGAGGCCTTCAAATCAACGCTTGAGGAGCTCAAATATGCGGAAGTAGTAATTGTGGTAATAGACGTGAGCAATACATTGCTAGAATTAAGTAAAAAATTCCGTAGCTCCCTTAAAACTCTGGCAGAATTAGACGTAGACCAAGACAAAATAGTTTATGCGCTAAACAAATCCGATCTCATCAGTCCAGAGGAGATTGTTGAAAGGGCAGAATATTTGGGCCTTGGCGAAAACAAAAAATGGATTCCAATTTCGTCCGTAACAAAAGAAAATATCCCCAAAATATTAGAATTGATAGGCAAGATGCTAACCGAAACGAAATCATACGTAAAGGAAACTCCAAAAAAACCGGATTATGCTAAATTCTATGAAGATTGAAGTGTTAAGAATAGGTCAAAGATTGGTGCGGGATGATAGAGTGACTACCCATGTGGCATTAGTAGCAAGGAGTTTCGGTGCTTCAAAAATATTCATGAATGAGGTGAATCCCGAAATCAAAGATACATTAGATAAGGTAAACAAATCATGGGGTAGTGATTTTCAGATAGAATTCATTGAGGATTGGCGAAAATTACTTAGATCAAAGAAAAAAAGCTCTGCTAAGATCATACACCTTACAATGTACGGCGAAAACATAAACCAAATTCAGGACAAAATAAAAAAAGAAGAAAATGTGTTGATAGTAGTGGGAGCAGAAAAAGTTCCACGCGAAGTTTACGAACAGGCGGACTACAATGTGGCAGTAGGCAATCAACCACATTCTGAAATAAGTGCACTTGCCATAGTTTTAGACAGAATTCAAGATGGAAAGCAATTCGATATAAAATACAATGATGCAAGATTGGAAATAGTGCCAACCGAAAAGGGCAAAACAGTAATTACCAAAAACGATTGATTAATTATAGACTAAGGGGAATTGTACTTATTGGTTGAATCCTACGAAGACCCATTTGTAAGAATTTCTGCGATGATAGGAGGAGATGAATATCTCAAGGTTGCGCGCGCACTTTTGAAGGCAGAGGATGCGACTGATGAGGAAATTGCAAGCTCAACTGGTCTTAGAATAAACATGGTAAGAAAGGTGCTTTACGATCTTTTTGGCAAAGCTCTCATTACGGGAATCAGGGTCAAGGACGAAAGAAAGGGCTGGTTTGTTTACAGATGGCGCTCAAGAAAAGATGAGGTTGAGAATTTTATTGAAAATCAGAAGAAAAAGATTTCAGAGCGATTACAGCAAAGACTGGATTATGAGAATTCTTCACAGTTTTATCACTGCGGAAATGAAGATTGTCAAAGAATCACATTTGAGACAGCACTTGAGATGTTTTTTAAATGTCCAAGATGTGGTAGTGTTGTCAACCTAAGAAAAAATGACAAGTTGAAAAAATCCCTAGAGTCAAAGATTACCGACATTAGGAACGATATGAGACGTCAGATATAGTAATGCAGTACAATTTCGTTTTTTTGTCTGATCACACCATGTAGTTTTAGTTTTGGAGAATTTGTTATTTTAGAAAAGCCGTCTCCTTCAATTAGTGTTGTTGCGTCTTTTCCACCTATAACATAAGGAGTAATTGTAACGATTAATTCATCAACTAGCCCTTTATGGATAAATTCCCAGTTCAGTGTACCTCCTCCTTCAAGTAATACGCTCTTGATGTTTTGTTTTTGGAGAATTCGTAATAGTTTTTTAGTATCAATTTTGTGTTGACCAGCTATGATCACTTGTAATGGGTATTTGCCTAGTCTTGCGAGATTTTTCTTTGGTGCTTTATTTGAAACTACGATAATTGTTGGTATTGTATGACAGGTTTTGATGATTTTTGATTTTGGAGATATTTTACCAGATGAATCCAGAATTATTCGTATTGGGTTTTTCCCCCTTGTATGCCGTACAGTCAGGAGAGGATCGTCGATTTTTACAGTATTGATTCCAACTAGTATAGCGTCCACTTTTGCACGCAGTTTATGAAATCGTATTTTATCCTGCTCCGAAGAAAGCGCAGAATCTTTATTTTTTGTGGCTATTTTGCCATCAAGCGATACTGCGGCACTCAAAATTACGCGTGGTCTAGAGTTTGCCATGGAT
>DATBQZ010000191.1:0-12322 GCA_036560565.1 Candidatus Nitrosotenuis sp. | reverse complement strand
TTTGGTGATACCAAGTACAGATTCGTCAACGAAATTGTTTCAGGCTCGCTTAGCGCAGATATGATGGATTACCTGCAGCGGGATGGCTATTTTACAGGAGCAGAACACGCAAAAATTGATCACCAAAGAATCATCCAGTCCTTGGACGTATACAAAAGCAGGCTTGCGCTTGACAGGTCGGCACTGTATTCATTTGAATCCATGGTTCTATCTAGGTACCAAATGTTCAAAGCAGTCTATTTTCACAAAACTGTAAGGTCAGCAGAGGTAATGATGCTAGAATCAATTAGGCTTGCCGACAACCAGCTGAACTTCACCTCGCTAAATCTAGACGAATATGTCAAGCTGACAGATGAGTTTGTCGTAGCACAAATCCTTTCCCTACCGACATACACGGACGAGCTAAAAAGGGCAAAACAGTTTGCAGATGACTATCAAAACCGTAGACTGCTAAAGTGCGTCTACGAGCAGCTAACAAACAAAAAATTCACCAAATCCAAAGAAAACAAGATAAAACAAGATATTGCAAAAAAATCCAAAGTTAGCATAAACGAGATATTTGTGGACACCACGACCACTTCGTCTCTACCCCTTACACCGTCAAAGGAAAAATCAAAGTCAATCATACTGGTTACCGATGGCTCGACAAAATCAATTAAGGAAATCCCGTTTTCAAAAATGCCCATGGTTTCCTCTATAGCGGGATCCATGAACATTATACGAATTTACACCCCTGCGCGGTACAGAAAAAAAGTTGAAATTGCAGCAAAATCGATTCTTGGTGATTAGATGGCAAAAAGAAGAATTGTAATCAAGCTTTCCGGGCGAATCTTTGGAATAGAAAACAACGAAAAACTGCTCAAGGATTATGCGACATTTCTTGTAAAAATTAGCAAAATTTGCCAGCCAATCATAATAGCAGGGGGAGGTAAAATTGCGCGACACTACATCACACATGCCCGCTCTTCCGGTGCAGACGAATCAACCCTTGATGAACTGGGAATTGAGGTCTCCAGGCTTAACGCAAAACTCCTAATCTACGCCCTAAAAGACAAGGCGTACCCGCATCCACCAACCACACTCACCGAGACAAGGCACGCAGTAGACAGCGGACTGATTGTTGTGGCAGGAGGATTGCATCCAGGGCAAAGTACAAACGGAACTGCTGCTCTGATTGCCGAAAAGGTACAGGCATCAGAATTTCTAAACGCAACCGACGTCGATGGAATTTACGATTCAGACCCTAACAAAAACCCCAAGGCAAAAAAGTTCAAGAGAATCGAACTAAGGAATCTGCGCAATATTTTGGTGCACGAAGATTCCCATGCAGGCGGTTATGACCTGATGGATATAGTGGCGCTCAAAGTGATTGAACGCTCTAAAATCAAGACACGCGTACTAAAGGCAGACATTTCTGTTCTGGAAAAGGCAATCAGGGGCTCACCAGTAGGAACCGAAATCATACTCTGAAAATTACTTTAGCTCGTTTTGTACTGTTGGGTATTGCTCTGTCCAAATTTCCACTTTTTCACCAACATATTCTTCAATCCCGGATTCTCTTGCTTTTTTAAAAATTTCCATTGCTGCATCTTTTTCAAGTGCCTTTGATTGCGCCTTTGTATATCCTTCCGCATCAACCAATATGGTGACATATCCATCAGCGGTATGAATCACTGCAGCAAGGTCTTCTTCTCCGATTGGAAGAAACTGCCCATCCTTCTTTTTTGTAGTTAGTGTCAGCATTGCAAATCCACCAAGCTTGAAGAGAAGCATTTGCGATTTGCTTGATCGTTCCTTCCCAATCCTGACTGCCTGAAAATACTGCATCAATGTTTACAAAAAAATTATTCCTATAAGCATTTCATCTTAACGTTTAGATAGACAAAAACAACGAAAATTATCGTTGAACTCTAGACTTATTCTTGCAATAGTTGGAGCAGTAATAGCAGGAATGATAGGTCTTGTTGCATTTTCAGGCTCGCAGTTTATCAACGACATATCAAAAGACGGCTTGGGCAATCTTTCGCCTGCCCCAATCCAGGTAATCCCTCTTCAAATCGAGCTTGCCAATCTGTCCGTGATAGAGGTTACCGACGAGCAGGCAACCATACAAATTGATTTTAGAGTCACCGATCTCAACTACAAGTCTATCATTTTACAGCTAATCAAATACGAACTGTATGAAAACGGGGTAAGAATAACAACGGAAGAAATCGGGCAAAGGCCGGAGGGAATGGTTGATGTGTCAAACTACTTTACCATTCTAAGCAACAGCCCGCAAATAATAGGCGAAAAAATCACGATAAGGAACACCGGTAATACGCCAGAGCTTTGGTCAGCGCTGACAAACAATACTGCAAAATGGACCGTCAAGGGCGAGGCATACTATAATTTGAGTTCAATGACAAGCGGCCACGAAAACATTACGCCGTTTGAGTTCGCAAGATAACGATCGTTCAGTATAAACAAACATAGATTTAGTATGTTTTTTGGGCCGAAAATAGCAGAATGTTGCTCAGTTCGTACTCTGTAAATAATCTAATTCATGCAACAGAGTCACTCTTGGAAATAACTAGGACCCTCAATGTTGAGGTTATCAGTCTTCAAAGACTAAAAGACGAAGTCATACAACAACAAGAAGAAGCACACAAACAAGGCCAGCTGGTCAAAAAAATGACAAACTATCTGAGTACTGAGCTTGGCAGACTGGAGCTAGAGACTGACAAAATAGACAGCCCATCGTTTTCTATGAACAGCGACGTGGAAAAATTTTCAGAGACAGAAACAAAATTGAGAGTCCTAAGGGGCAGACTAAGCGAATTTGTTGACGAAGAGGACACGGAGAATCTCAAGAAAGCAGACTCGACTATCTCAAATGATCTAAAAGGATTTGAATCATTCCTGCTTGATCTTACCAGCATGTTAAATCAAAGAATACCAAGTCTTGAAAAAGTAATAGACAGACTAAGGGGGGAAAGCAGAGAGGCCCAGCAGCAAAAGGTCTTGCTAAAGGAAATGGTTGATCTATTCAACACGGAAATGGAGGAGCTTGATTCTACCTTTACTGAGCTAAAGGCCAAGCTTACTGTATCATAGAATAATGAAATTATGATAATTTGTCTATATGACAAAAATTTTGGAGAAATTATATATGATTCGGAATACGAATGCAAGCAAATGGCAGAAGCAGCATTAGCAGCATATGGCTCAGTAATCGGCGTTGGCATTGCCTTTGCAGTAGTATTATTTGCATTACGTGGCAAGGGTCATCCCGAATCAGCCGAATAAACAAAAGATCAAAAAGATCTTTCATTCTTTTTACTTGTCTTTCTTAACTCCGAGTAGCTCTGAAATTGAGAACTGTTTTCCCTCATGCTTCTTTATGAAACAGCGCTCATAATACTGACAAGCCGAACACTCTGCGGATGGCTCTAAAATTGGTGTCTTTTTGTCGCTTATCAGATTGCTAAAAACTCGTACTCTGCGTATTACCTCTTCGAACATTTTTTTCTCCCTGATTAGTGCAAACGATGACTCTTTTCCGTCATCTGTAATGTAGATTATGACTCCTTCGGATTTGTTAAAAATCCACAGACATGCGTTTAGATGCAAAACGTCGCTTGCAAACGGGATCTCTGGGGAGACAGGAACTGTCTTGAAGATAATCACAACATCATCCACTATCATGTCTGGCTGGCCCTTGAGGTTTATCTCGTCAATGGCAAACTGGCCTACCTTGGAACCATAAGGCAATTTTCTAATTAATCCGCCAAACAAATTTCCAAAAGTCTTGTTTTCCAGCTCTTTTCTGTCAAATCTGTCAAAATAGGATCTTCGCATACAGTGTACCACTTCGTGCAGAAAAATTGTCTTGCTGTCGTTTGGATCTGCTACTTGCAGTTCCACCTCTTTTGTAATGGCATCTACTGCAGTGGTGATTGTTTTTCTATAGTCTCTATCACCCATCATGAGAATTTCTCTCCCATGTCTAGCTCATAATCTCCGTCAGTTTCTTTGAAATTCTATCAGAAAAGGCAAGTGTCACAAAATGGATGCCAAATCCAACTACTGCCCCAACCACAAGATTTGCCGTCGCAAAGTAAATCCCTAAAAATATTCCAAGCGGCGGAATTGTAAGAATTAATGCAAGAAAGGTGCTAACCCAAACTGTATTGACCAATGCTTCTGTTGTAATGCTTTGTTTTTTTCGGTGAATCTTGATCATTGTTGAACGTACGACGGTTTTACTATATATAATTGCGCACAGATTATTCTTCTGATTCTATTATCAGCCTTGACATTGTCGTTTGCGGAGAAATTTTTTGTTCAACGGCAAACGCAATTGCTGCAATGTTTCTTACCTCATATGCAATTAGCTTTGTTATTCCGACAATTGTTGAGAAGCTAAACATCTTGGAAAATGATCTGTTTACTGCCTTGTAGATTGCCATCTCAAATGCATGTTCGAATTCAGAGATTGCCTCAATTTCATTTTCTGTTTGCGGCACCAATCCGCCATATCGAGTGGTCACAATCTCGTCAAATACGCCTTTTACAGAGTCAGCAGACATCATCTTTCCAAGAAGATCCTTTGGTATACTTGGTGTGTGTGTTACGATGAGATTCTTTATCTGTTCTTCGTCTAGTCCCCAGAACTTTCCTCTAATGATACTAAGTATGTTGTAAAAATCAATGTCCATCCCTGCAAGTCGCATCAAATCTCTGTCACGAGCGTTTCTGATTGCTTTGCCAAGCTGCTGGTACAAAATTTTGTCCAAGAACACATCAAAAACCTGCACATTTTTCTTGTCATTGTATATGGCTACTGCCTTTACCACTTCGTCTCCAAATTCTATCCCACCAAGACTTGCCACTGCCTCTTCCAGATCCTTTGCAACTAGAGCCTTTAGGATGACATCTCGTCGGTTTATCAGTTCTTCTGCATGCAAGTTCAGGTTCGGTTCTATTTCCTCTTGGGACTTGCCAAGAGCCTTGCCCTTTAGGATTATCTTCAAGTTTGATATTATAAATTTCAAATAATATGCGTCCAAAACATCAGATTCGCCGGCGGTCTTTGCAATGGAATAATGAATGTCTGCAAGTTCATTTCTTAGGGCAGATTCTATTTTTCCCGCAGTAAGAGGCCTTTGAAGCTTTGATACTGCATCAGCATATTTTGTGTTCTTTATTCTTGTTAGGAGTTCCTCTAAATCACGCGATTCTGCAAGGGCTTGCAGTTCCGTTTTGGTTAGTAGCTTTCCTCTTTGGCTAAACGACTTTACTGAAGAAAAAATTTTCTGCGAACCCATAATTTCGCTGTTTGTCTAGCGGATTTTAATGTTTGGGGAAAATTTGCAAAATTAGTTGATACTTTTTAGAAAATTTAGTGTCTTTTCCTTTTCTGTTTTTCCCATGTTGACAAAACTCTCAAGGAATTCCTTTTGAATTCGGATTATTTCGTCTGATTCCTCTATGAATCGAGCTTGGTTCAGCGGTAGCGGGTTATCCAATCTGCCCTCGCAATATGCCTTGACATAACCCTTGAACAGCGAATAGGTAAACCGCGGGACAAATTTTAGCAAAGTCTCAATTTCCTCTTGAAAATCTTTGTCAATGTTTTTGGTTTCTTTAAAAAATTTCTCTAAAATCTTCTCTCTACCAATAATTTCATCAAGCGCAAGTGAAATCAAGAGTCCCTTTTCGGTAAGATGATAGTATGGAATTCCTTTTTCTTGTAATGCTTTTGGTCCTCGTTTGAGTGGTAACCTTCCTGCCTCTATTGCAATTCCCATTGGAATTAGTATTTCGTCAAGATCGCGGAATATTCCAGAGTAAATGTTCTTCCAGATGGTTCCGTTTTCCTGTGCAATTTTTTGTGCTATTGCGGTTCTTGTCATTTGAGAAGGATTGGTCTGCGTTGCCAAATTTACAATTATTGCTCGTTGCCTCTGTGCCTCTCCTGTCAGCTCTTCCTGTTTTGTCTTGAATGTCTCAAAAATTGCAAGCCTTGGCGTGTCTTTCAGAGTCATTTCATCCATACTATGTGACATAATTTCATGATTCTATGTTAATATCTAAAAAACTCAATATTTAACAATTTACGTTTTTTGCGCTTGAAACTTCTCTATGCTTATATAATTTTCAATTTTCAAACCTGCAATGAAGACAAGGAATCACAAGTATGCTCTATTACTTGTGGTAGCAGTTGCCGCAACATCAGCAGGCGCACTGTCTCAGGCCTTTGCCCAGCAAGTGGGCGATGGAATGGACGGTTACGTCAAAGGAACTAGTGGAATCTACACTGGAAATCCAGCCGAATGTTGGTATGACAATGGAGAAGGTGGCATGTTGCCATGTGCAATTGATAACGGTGATACCGCTTGGGTATTGACAGCAACATCATTGGTGCTCTTTATGACGCCTGGTGTAGCTTTCTTCTACGGCGGTTTAGCACGATCAAAGAACATGGTAAACGTCCTCGGAATGACCCTAATAGTAATGGGTCTTATCTCAGTACAATGGGTACTTTGGGGCTATTCAATCGCCTTTGGTCCAAACCTATCTGATGCAAACAAGTACATGGGTGCATTAGAATATGTGGGACTGAACAAGGTATCTCACTATGCACCGCTTGGTGCACTTGGTGCATGTACAGACCAAGCCTACTATAGTACGAGATCTCCGTATGTTATATCACCAGATGCGATATGTAGCACATCATGGCCAGGAACAATTCCACACATGCTATTCTCGATGTTCCAAATGACATTCGCAATTATCACACCAGCTCTAATCATTGGTGGAATAATTGACCGAATGAAGTTCAGCGCGTTTGTAGTCTTTATTCTCTTATGGGCAACCTTCGTTTATGACCCAATAGCACATTGGGTTTGGGGCGGAGGGTTCATCGGAGGTGGGTCAATAGACCTGAATAAAGATCTAGCACCGTCGTTTGCACTTGACTTTGCAGGAGGTACTGTCGTACACATCACTTCCGGATTTTCGGCTCTAGCAGGAGCACTGATCCTAGGAAGAAGACTTGGATATGGTAAGGTTCCAATGGAACCACACAACATTCCAATGGTTGTACTTGGTGTCAGTATACTCTGGTTTGGTTGGTTTGGATTCAACGCAGGAAGCGAGTTGGCTGCAGATGGAGTTGCTGTTAGTGCTTGGACTGTGACAAACACAGCTACAGGCATGGCTGCTCTTACATGGGCATTAATGGCATGGGCTCACACTGGCAAACCAAGCATTGTTGGCGCCGCCTCAGGAGCTGTAGCTGGTCTAGTCGCTATCACACCAGCCTCAGGTTTTGTAGGACCAATGGCATCAATAATAATTGGAATTGCAGCAGGAACAGTCTGTTATGGTTGTGTTGCATTCAAGAACTCACGCAAGTGGGATGACGCACTCGATGTATGGGGAGTACACGGAATGGGCGGCTTCACAGGCGCAGTCTTGACTGGAACACTAGCTAGTCCACATGTATGGGATACCGGTGTTGGTATCGGTGCATGGACTGGAACACCAGAAGGCTATGAGCAACAAGCTATGAACATCATCGGAGCTTTGATGTCAGTAGGATACTCATTTGGAGTTACTATCGTCATACTCAAAGTGATGGATGCCGTTTGGCCAGGTGGAATCAGGGTCACTCCAAAAGAAGAGGAGATCGGACTCGACCTAGCACAACACGGAGAACGAGCATACGTAAACGAATAGAAAACCTAAACTCTCTTTTCTTTTTGTTTTTATTATAATGATAATGAATTTACATTTCCTTATTCCAATCAAATCATGCTAATCACCACAACTGATCTTGCAAAAGAGATTGATGACCAAAATCTTGTGTTGATTGATACAAGGTCCTACAAGGAATATTCCCAAGGACACATTCCTGGAGCAGTAAACTTGGATCTTTTTGCATTTCACTGGTTTGACACATCAAAGGAGGGTCTACAGTCATTTAATGAGCAAAGCAAAAAAATTCTCTCATTTGTAGGAATCACAGAATCAACAAAGGCAATATTTTATGACGATGTCTCCGGAATGCTAGCGGCACGCGGAGTCTGGCTTTTACTGTACTTTTCACACACTAATGTCTTCATACTTGACGGTGGAATAAAAAAATGGAAGGCAGAAAACCGCCCGCTTGAAACAAAATCAAATGGTTTTACACCGACAAAATTTTCAGGCAAGATAAACCCAGACATCATTACGGGATTTGAGTACATACAGGAAAATTTGGACCGACTCGTAATCATAGATGCAAGGTCAAAGGAGGAATATGATGGAGCGGTGATCAGAGCAGCAAGGCGTGGTCACATTCCAAATGCGATTAACATAGACTGGAGCCTCAACCTTTCCGATGATGGGACAATCAAAGACAAAGATGCGCTCTTTGAACTATACAAATTTCCAAAGGATGCAGAAATTGTTACCTATTGCCAGGGCGCGTACAGGGCAGCAAACTCTTTTCTGGTTCTGAAAAAGCTTGGATTCAAAAACGTCAGAGTATACCTTGGTTCTTGGGGAGAGTGGGGAAATAAACCGGAACTACCTGTTGTCTGATTACTTGTGTTTCCAGATTAGCTTATTGTACAACATTTCTGGGACAACTTGTCTGAATGGCTGTGCCCCACCGTCATACCATTTTGTAAAGAACTCGTACAGGTGAAGCCTGAGTGTCTGGATGTATACAATTAATCCTTCAATCATCATGATTCCAAGGTTTCCGCCGATTATCATTGCCATTGCAGTAGGTGATGATGAACCTCCAAGGGATTGGTATGCGTTGTTTACTGTAAGTAATAACGCGGCATGCACCAATAACATGATACCAATTCGTGCATAGCTAAGTGTATGAGCAAGACACTCAACTGTTTTTCCAAGGAATACCTCTATTATCACGTTAACTGCACTTCCACCATCTTCAGGATGATGCTTTGCGTGTAAAATTCCGCCAACCATCATGATCGCCATAGAACCAATTATAATTATGCCTGCAATTCTTGTAACAATCCATACTTGAGCCCAATCACCCAAGAAGACAGTCACCCATGGAACTGCTTCAGCATGTGAGCGAGAATACATATTCATGACGTCATAGCTAGAGCCAATTCCGCACATCATGATTACAACAATTCCTCCGTACAAAGTCAAGTTTGGTATTGCCTCTGTAATCACCATCATTTTGTGTCCTTCTCTGATTAGTTTTTTAATGCGAAGTAAAAATGCCCAAACCAAATGAACTATTCCCAAAAATATCGAAACCTTGAGAATTGTAATTACTTGTTCAAAAGTTAGCTCGCCAACACTGATTACTCCAACTAACCAGGACACAGGCTTTAGCGGTCCTTCTAAGAGCGACTCTATTGCTTCAAAATGCACCAAATGAAATCCAAAGACTTCGCCTGAACCAATACCTGCAACTGCGCCAGACGCACCGGAAATAGCAATCAGCATTCCCCATCTTGCCATGGTGCCCTGCCCTTTCATTTTGAATAACAAACCAAGCGCCATGAGGAAAAGACCATGTCCCAAGTCTGCAAACATTATTCCATAAAATATTGGCCACATGAGGGAAATCATTGGAGTTGGATCTGCCTCTCCTCGTTTTGGAATTCCCTGACTTCGTGTAATTACCTCAAAAGTCCTTATCCATCTTTGGTTTTCAAACAGGGTTGGTGCGTTTTGAAGCATCTTTGGGTCTGTGATGTCTTCTGTTACTGACATCCATTGCTTTGTAACTTCTTTGAACTTGGATTCCATTTTCTTTGGGATATAACCCTGGATTACTGCAAATCTTTTTGTTCCGCCGGGCTTGCGTAGCGTTTCAAGAACCTCTTTTGCGATAAATGCGCTTTCATGGAGTGATAAAATATCGCGACGGATTGATTTTTTTACTTTTGTGATCTCCCCTGAAAGAGATTTTTCTTTTTTTATCAGCTCTACAAGCTTTGATTCGATTAACGAATATGCCTGACTAGGTATCTGTGGAAGCCCTTGTGGAATGGTAAATGGGTTTGCATTGAATGCACGTAAAACCTTGAGAGCCTTATCGGAATTCTCTACATCAGAAATCACCAAGATTGCAACTTTATCTTTTGACCCTAATTCATATTTGTAAATTACAATTCCTTCTAGCGTACGAGAAATCTCAGCATATTCAGTAGAATTTATCACAAAAAGATTTGTGTAAAAATACTTCATTAGGCCAAATTCGCCAAGATCTACATTAAGCTTTTTTACAACATCAAGCGTTTCCTTAATTGTAGAATATTCCTCTATGGAGTGCTGCGTTGTTATGTGTTCATTAAGTAATTTAGCGGCATTTTCTATTACTGCAGGGCCTTTTTTCTCCAAATTGGAAATGATTGTTTCAATCTCGTCTAACTCGTATTGCTTCTTTTTGATTACAGTTCCCTTGAAAAGAATCTCCATAATCCCAACCTGAAGTGGAATTTGCAGACCCTTTACCACATCGTCAACTGTCTGATACATTTTTTGAGCTCTAAGAAGCAGGTCATCAATTTCTGGCGTTACTAAATCATTTTCTGTTTCTATATTATGAAACCATTCAAACTCGGCAAGTCGAGAAATTACCTGAGGAGATTCGGTTCTAGGTAAAATCACACTACCAAGTTTTAGATCAGCTACTACCAAGACAATCTATCGTTTTTGAAAGGAGTTTAAAATCTTTCCAAACATTAAAATCTATTAGGTTTAAGGCTAAAACAATGGGTTCTGATTCTGCATTAGAGCAAACTGTAGAAAAAATCATTCACAACACAGAAGATCAGATCCTCTCAAGCCTAAAAGAAGCCCTCAAGTCGTCTCAAGACGCTCTGTCAAACTCACATGTATCACTTGAGCAAGAATACGACAGAATCATATCTGAAGGCAAAAAGGAGGCAGAAAAGCTTGAAAAGCAAATTGTTGGCAATGCCGATCTAGATTCTAGAAACAAACAGCTAGTACTAATTGAAGAGTCAATCGAAAAAGTTTTCGATAAAGCGATTAAGAAAATTCAAAACGCAGATCGCAACAGCGACTATTCCAAATTAATCTCATCAATGTTAGAAGAGTCAATTCGAACTATAGGAACCCCCAATATCATAATTCAAACAAATTCAAAGGACAAAACAGTTGTGCAATCATTACTGTCGAAATTTCCAGGCGCTACACTATCGAATGACGTCATAGACTGTCTTGGAGGAATTAAAGTTCAATCAAAAGATGGCACTATGAAATTTGATAATACAATCGATGCAAGACTTGAACGCCTGAAGCCTTTAATAAGGAAAGATATTGCATCAAAATTCGGTAGGTAAACGGGTATGGCAGCAAAAGGCAAAATTATTTGGGTTAGTGGGCCAGCAGTCAGAGCAGACGGAATGTCGGATGCAAAAATGTACGAGACAGTATCTGTCGGCAATGCAAAGCTTATCGGCGAAGTAATTCGTCTTACCGGAGACACTGCATTTATTCAAGTCTACGAATCAACCAGCGGGTTAAAACCAGGAGAACCAGTCATAGGAACTGGCAATCCACTGAGCGTATTGCTTGGACCTGGAATAATTGGCCAAATTTATGACGGAATTCAGAGACCGCTAAAAGATCTTGCAGCAAAGTCTGGCTCCTTCATCGGAAGAGGAATCACAACAACTCCAGTCGACATGACAAAAAAATACAAGTTCAAACCTCTTGTCAAAACAGGCGACGAAGTAAAACCAGGAAGCGTTATTGGCTCTGTAAAAGAAACTGACCTAATTGATCATAGTATAATGGTTCCGCCGGATCACCCAGGCGGAAAAATAACCAAGATTGTAAGTGAAGGCGACTATGATTTGGAGACGGAACTTGCAACAACAAATGAAAGTAAAATTCCAATCAAAATGTATCACATGTGGCCCGTAAGAAAGCCACGACCTTACAAGAACAGATACGATCCGACAGTTCCACTTCTCACAGGACAACGCGTAATTGACACATTCTTCCCAATTGCAAAAGGAGGAACAGGATCAATTCCTGGAGCATTTGGCACAGGAAAGACAGTCACATTGCACCAAATTGCAAAATGGGCTGACTCTCAAGTTGTAGTTTACATTGGATGCGGAGAGCGAGGAAACGAAATGACCGAAGTGCTAGTAGAATTTCCACACCTCAAAGACCCGCGTACTGGAAAACCACTCATGGACAGAACAGTTCTTGTTGCAAACACAAGCAACATGCCAGTAGCTGCAAGAGAAGCAAGCATCTACACCGGGGTTACAATTGCAGAATATTATAGAGACATGGGAAAAGACGTAGTCCTAGT
>DATBQZ010000190.1:0-5118 GCA_036560565.1 Candidatus Nitrosotenuis sp. | reverse complement strand
GTCCTCCTGCGCATTCTTTAGCGTCCTAGCTGCGTCCTCCTGCGCATTCTTTAGCGTCCTAGCTGCGTCCTCCTGCGCATTCTTTAGCGTCCTAGCTGCGTCCTCCTCTGACGCGCTCATTTTCCAAACCTTGATCTTAATTTAGGGCACATGTACGTAACTCATATGATATTCATATGATATTTGGATTAGTCTGTTTCATGCAAACAATATACGCATAGTCAAAAAATCAGATGACTGTAATTGCCAGAACGCATAATGCGATCTGTTATATTGATTAACGCTGTTTGAGATGACATGGATGCGACTGATGCTCAAATTAAAAAGGCATTAGTTGCTTTTGCGATCGAAAAAGCCCTCATTAACATGGGAGATCCTGTATTTGAAAAGGTCACAAAGACGCTCAAAGATGACTATAACTGCTATATTCCTGACTGCTATGATCACCCAGAATACCTAAAAAGAATACTGTCTGATTTGTATGGCAACGCCCACATCGCAATAATCGTTTCTATAAAAAACAGCCTACAGGAATTTTCCCAACATGAGCCAATCCACAGATTCATTTCCGTTTTAGAATAAAAAATGCAAACTGGACTTGACACTATCGCTACAAAAAAATACATTATCTTAGCCCTAGTTGTCTGCGCATCCGTAAACCTAATTTCTAATTCTATTGGTACTGACGCCGCAATATTTGTAGGCAATATGATGTATGTCCCAATAGCTGGGGCATTCTTGGCTGTGTCCGTGTTGATGATATCGAGATTTGGTACATCTGGGAATATTGGGATTGCCTGGGTTTCATTTGGGGGTTATGCGATATCTTGGTTTATAGCAGAGATGCTGTGGATCGTTCAGGAGTTGTATCTTAAAGTCGATCCATTTCCATCTTCTGCTGACATTTTCTATCTTGTAGGATATCCGTTTTTACTAATGTTTTTTATTGCATATTTGCAGCCTGTACGAAGCGCAATTACAAAAAAAATGCTTGCTGCATCATCATCACTTGCTGTGGGCGTTCTTATTCCAAGTCTGTATCTTGCCCTTGAACCAAGTACAATCTCTGACCTGCTGCAACTAATATTATCTGTAATTTACCCAACTTTTGATGCAATGATACTAATTCCTGCATTGATTGGCGTTGCGCTGTTTTTCAAAGGCCAGGTGAATTTTACGTGGACCCTCATATGCCTGGGCACGATTTCGGTTTTTGTAGCAGACACCGCTTTTTTGTTTGCACAAAACGAAGATTCGTACTACACAGGAAACCCGATGGAAATAATGTTTTACTGGAACTATATTCTTCTCACGTTTGGCGTATTTGGGCATATGAAATTATTTCAAAGGTCAAAGCAAGATAATGCTCAATATCGGTAGTTGCTCTTTTCGCCTAGTCATACGCCATTACCCTTAAGCCATTACATTTGACCGTGTTTTTTTACACAAACATTGGCCCTTAAATATAAAAAATATTAAAAATAGCCTGAAAAATGCCATTTTTTCAGTTAAAATTAACATCTTGAGGCACAGTAGAGAACTTTAATAATTATGATCATACACTCATTTTCAAATGTGGAAATACGTCGATGTTGGGGATGGAGAAAAAATCTTTCATAAAATAGACGAATTCATTTTTTCAAAAAACACGAAATACCAATTACTGGAAATTGTTAAGACTAGGGATTTTGGCAATGTCTTGTTTTTGGATGGCGATCCCCAGTCTTCAGAGATAGACGAGCATGTTTTCAACGAGTGCCTAGTTCATCCTTCTATGGTGTCTCACTCAAAGCCAAAAACCGTCTTTATCGGTGGCGGCGGTACTGGCTTGACGTTGCGTGAGGTTTTGCGACACAGTGCAGTTGAAAGAGTAGACATTGTAGATATAGACAAAGAAGTGGTGGACACTTGTAAAAGATTCTATAATTATGCAGCCGAGTCATTCTCAGATCCGCGTACAAAACTGTATCATGAAGACGCAAGGCAGTTTCTTTCAAAGACCGACTCAAGTTATGACTGTATATTTTTAGATACGACCATGCCTCATCACGAAGATATCGCTGCACCCTTGTATAGAAAAGAATTTTTCGAAATAGTGAGTCAAAAATTAAAACCTGACGGAATATTTGCCACTGCTGCAAATTCTGCAGATTTTAGACACTCTACAAGATTTGCGTCCGTGATCAAAACATTACAGGATGTTTTTGCTTTTGTAACGCCCTATGTTGCATATGCTCCACTTTTTGGGCAAGACTGGGCGTTTGTAACTGCGTCAAATGTCTCTGATCCTTCTGAGCTGAAACCTCAAGAGATAAACCGGAGACTTGTGAAAAACGGATGCGGCGAGCTGAATTTTTACGATGGGATTACTCATCAGCGCATATTTTCACTTGACAAAAAACTAAGAAACCTTTTGGATGAGACTGGCCATGTTTTGACAGATTCCCTGCACACTAGGGATGAAATTTTTGTACCAGAACTGCCAGAATCGCGTCACTTTGAAAATTATGTGAATTTGGTGGACCTGACCTCGTACTCTAACCTGATAAAAGTTGCAAACGGGCCTCACAAGACTTTCTGATGCTTGTATAACGAATAAACGATGACCATCCACCCTGCCTGCCAGAGCGCATTCACAATATGCGTATCTGTGTACTGACCAAATATCTCAAGATAATAGTACCATATGTCTGCAAATGTGTGGAAAAACAATCCTACTGCGAGAAGCGACCAAACTACCGCTAATGCACTGTGCCTAAATGACTGAGCACCAAGAATTGCAAATGAAATTGATGTAGAAGCTATTGAGACAAAGATCAGGCTGTAGTAATAATGAAAATTAGTTCCTCCCTCAACTGAAATTGCCAAATATGAATACGCACTAACAATAAAAACCGGGATTGCAATCATCCAAATCTTTGTTTTTTTGGTTATTTTGACTTCAAAACCTCTGATGTTTGTTATCATGTGGTATATCGCAAATGGATAAAATGCAAAATAGAAAATATCTGCAGCAGACGGATATGGCTCTATAAACAAAATATTTTCAAAAACTTGCCACATGACTTCTGCGGTAAACCACATGCCAAATGCTATGCCTAATGCAAAGTATGCCCTCCCAAAGATTTTGCCAGGCCAATATAGTTTTGCAATAATAAATGCTGATATCATAACCACTACCTGCAGTGATAGCTCTACTATGTCGATGGTGTTGAATTCTTCCGTTATGTCCTTAATTGCGTTATTTACAACATGATATGCTAAAGTTAGGCACAAGATTATTGCCAATATTTTGTAGTCAATCTTTCCACCAAGTTTTGGGATTGCGTTTGACTCTGCACTCATAACAATATGTTAATGGCTAAATCCGCTTAATAATGTGAGCTTGCATGTTCCCCTTGACCATTTTTGATATGTACTGTCTGAGAATGTGGGTTTTGGGCGGTATTATATTATTATAAAATGATCATCTTAAATCTTTGAATAACTGTTTCCAATTATGGAAATGGTGAATTAATATGGCAATGTTGCAATTTACAAAGACTCGCTCTGTCTTTTCTAGGCTCCTTACTCTAAAAACTTCTACTGCTATTGGATTTGCCGTTGCCATTCTCTCTGCAGCTCTATCTTCCCTACCGGATGTTGTGTCAAAACCAATAGTTGATCCAGGTGTTAACGGAATTGCCCCGATTGAGCCGCTCATGGTTGTCTTCATAATGTACTTGGCAACTGGCCTGTTTTTTACCCCCATTACAAAATTACAAAAATCTACAACACCAATCAAAAAATCATCTTATGTTATTCTCATAATTTATGGTGTAGCGTCGGCTTGCTCGACTCTCGCTTTTTCTTTTGGGCTAAAAGAAACAAGTGCAACAAATGCCTCTATCCTATCTAACAGTGAGATAGTTTTTACGGTGCTAATTGGAATGATCCTCTTCAAAGAATACTTGGCAAAAAAAGAGATTTTGCCATTTGTGCTTATAGCTGCAGGCGCCATTCTCCTTCCTATTGGTTCTGACATATACGAACACCGATTTGCGTTTTCAGAATTTGTTTTTGGTGACATCATGGTCGTAATTTCCGGATTCATATACTGCCTGTGTACGTTTATCGCAAAACATGCGGGTAATGTAAAAACCACCCGCGTGGTACAAATCATGTCCCTGTCAGGCGCGCTTTTTTGTTTTGCAATGATGCTTGTCTTCCAAACTCCTTTCACAATTGACCTCTCTGCACTCCCAATACTTTCTTTTGTTGGCATTGCTGGAATAGGCGGCAGTGTTCTGTTTTTTGTAATGGCCGTCAGACTGATAGGCGCTGTTAGAACTATCTTGATTTTTTCATCAGCTACTGTTTTTGGAGTCATTTATTCTGCGATTTATCTACTAGAATCCATTGATCTGTTCACCGTTTCGTCTCTTGGCATAGTGACAATAGGACTATACCGACTTAGGTACAAGTTAGCTGCATAGATACTACATATCCAAAAATCACACCTGGATAAAACGAATGGCTATCTCAAATTAGCACCTGTGTTTATTACCATTTTTGGAAATATCTTGACTATGTCAAGCCATTTTGTAGTTTTTTTGGAAATAGTAATATACCATAATGGTGTTAAGTAGTCATGGTAGGCATTGACAGACTGTTATCAAAATCACTAGATAATGTAATTAGGGAAAACCTTGGTGCTAGAACCGTTCAAAAAATCGAGAACAGGCTAGTTGAAAAATACGGCATAACATTAACTGAATCAATAGAACAATTTCAAAAATTAGACTCTGTCCTGAGGGAGTTTTTTGGGTCAAGCGCAGACGGCTTGGAAAATAAATTCCTCAGAAACGTATGTGAAATCAAGCTAGTGGGTGGAGAAAAGCACGTTTACATTGAAAACTCGTCACTGACCAAAATAATCTTAGAGTCTTTTGGTGATGATGACAAAAAGAAAATTCTGGGAGTAATAAACGGAGAATCCTTGATAATCTCAGAGATAATCGAAAAATGCGACATTGCACAAACTTCAGGATATAGAAAGATAAACTCGTTAATAGACGACGGATTGCTTGTCCCATCTGGCTATATTTCTACAAGCGACGGCAAAAAAGTCACAAAATA
>DATBQZ010000189.1:0-1900 GCA_036560565.1 Candidatus Nitrosotenuis sp. | reverse complement strand
CATTCCACGCGGCACGTGTTGCACTAATTAGGATTATATCGCAGTACGTGATGATCATATCATGACATGTTTTTGCGGCTGCCAAACTTTTCAAAAAGATCCTAACGGTTTCAAAGTTGGCTGTGTCAAATGCAATCATGGAGCTCAGAATCATGACGAGGAATTCAGATCGGCTGCAAGAAAAAATGAAAGTCAGAGTCAGAAAAGAGACGTTGATTTCGGTTAATTTACTCGCCGATTATTTTTACTAGAACTCTCTTTGGTCGCATTCCGTCAAACTCTCCATAGAAGATCTGCTCCCATGGGCCAAAATCCAATTCACCATTTGTTATGGCAACTACAATCTCTCGTCCCATGATTTGTCTTTTCAGGTGCGCGTCTGCATTATCCTCACCAGTTTTGTTATGATCGTATTGTTCTGTCGGCTTGTGCGGAGCTAATTTTTCAAGCCATCGCGCATAGTCTTTGTGCAAGCCAGATTCGTTGTCGTTTATGAAAACGCTTGCAGAAATGTGCATTGCGTTAATGAGACAGAGACCTTCCTTTATTCCACTCTTCTTGACTAGTTGCCGTATTTGTGGCGTCAGATTTACAAAAGCAACTCTAGTTTTTGTGTTAAATGTAAGGTACTCTGTTAGCGATTTCATGCTTGTGTGACGGTTTGTGTGGAAATAAATTTTACAAACGCAGGCTCAGAACTCAAGATCTATATCATCAAGATCAAAGGGATGGTATCATCAACGCCTACGTATGCCATTAATTGTAATGGATTTTAAATAAGCTTGATAAAAGGCAAGAGTGAAGTATTAAAAAATGGTTGCAATCGACGTACCTGCCTCATTGGAAAGTTTTAGGAGATTTGTCATCGCAAGCACGTGCAGTTCTTACATTCCGCGTAGCTATATTGAGGACGTTGAGGTTTTTCCTGAACGCGAGGAAACACTTGGATCAATATACGTAGAGGCTGCAGACAAGGTCACATTAAAGAAAGTGCGTGACATTACATTTGTCAATGCGCGAGACGTTCTTGGAATCATATACAATTCAAAAAGTGGCAACACCACGCTGAAATGGAGACAGCTCAGAAGAAAGGGCGGCAAAGTAGTCGGAGAAGCGTCACCAAACTCTCTAGTAAATTTGGCCGAGGGTGGAGTCATAACTCCAGAATGGGTCGACGGTTACCTTAAGAAAAAGAATCTAGAAAACAGCACCATGTAGTTTGTAAACGCTGACGATTCTGATGATTACAAAAATTATTGATGACTTTTCGATTTCTTTCATAGTTGAAGAGCCAGACGACCTGCTCACTCTTCGAAGAATAATAAAGAAAGGGGACATGATGGTATCTGATACCACTCGTGTGATCAAGCAGGACAAAGATTTCTCCAGACCAGACAGAGGCGAGCGGATAAAAATACGCATATCACTTGAGGTTGAAAAAATAGCACTTGATTCCGTGTTTGACAGGCTAAGAGTTCACGGTACGATAATAGAATCAAGCAATGAGGCAGTCTCAAAGGGATCACACCACTCAGTTCTGATAAAAATTGGCGATTCGTTTAATGTGACAAAAAAGAAATGGCTCCCAATCGAGTTGAAATTACTCAAAAGCAAAGAAGACAGTTTTGGTTTTGTCCTAGTTGCAATTGACAAAGGGGATTGCGGTATTGGAAAGTTAAAGGGAACGCATCTGGAATTAATGCAAAATCTGTATTCTGGCTCTAGCGGAAAGCAATACAAGTCAAGTTTCAATATTGAGGGATTTTTTGAAAACGTCACAAAGATGCTAGAAACCACACTAAGGGATAATGACGCAATAGTAATCTTTGGTCCTGGGGAAACCAAAAAGCAGTTCAGCAATTATTTGCAAAAAACTCCTCTGAGTAAAAAACACAAAATA
>DATBQZ010000188.1:0-1909 GCA_036560565.1 Candidatus Nitrosotenuis sp. | reverse complement strand
ATCGCGGTTATGGGCAAGTTTCGTTAATATGCAAAGTGATTCTCTTTTAAAAGCAAGCAAAATGCAAACAAAAATTCTCAAGGTCAATCAAGCAAAACCCCAAATTTCGATGATAAGGCAAGCTGCACGACTTATACAAAAAGGAGAGGTGGTGGCATTTCCTACAGAAACAGTTTACGGTCTTGGGGCAGACGCCCTAAATCCTTCTGCAGTGAAGAAGATTTTTGAGACAAAGGGAAGACCTGCCGATAATCCGCTGATAATTCACATACACGACAAAAAGGATCTCAAAAGACTTGCAAGAAACATACCGGAAATAGCAGAAAAGATCATCGAGAAATTCTGGCCTGGTCCACTGACTATTGTTTTGAAAAAATCAAAAATTGTTCCAAAAATAACTACAGGTGGTCTTGATACCGTAGCAATTAGAATGCCAAAAAATAAAATTGCCAATCTACTGATAAAAGAGTCAGGTGTTCCACTGGCTGCCCCCTCGGCAAATTTTTTTGGCAGGCCAAGCCCGACTTTGGCAAAGCACGTATCAGAAGACCTAGCCGGAAGAATAAGTATGATCATTGATGGCGGTAAGACGAAGATTGGTATCGAGTCTACAGTAATTGATCTGACAAGTAAAACCCCAATGTTGTTGCGCCCAGGAGGCATAACACTAGAACAAATAGAGAAAATCGTGGGGGCAATCAAGATTCATCCCATAATCAAAGGAAGAAAATCAAAAATGATGCATCGTTCACCTGGCATGAAATACAAGCATTATTCTCCAAATGCCAAAATAATCCTAATCGAAGGCACAGGTAGAAATGTTGATAAGAAAATCTTACAGCTTATTAGCAAATTCAAAAAACAACAAAAACGTGTAGGCATAATGACTGTGAAAAAAAATCACACGTACAAGGCAGACATGATTAGATTTGTCGGAGATAGTCCAGACAGAATTGCTGCAAATTTGTTCAAAGTATTCAGAGAGTTCGATGAGGGAAAAATTGACGTTGTTCTCGCTCATGGAATCAGCAAGAAAGGACTTGGATTAGGAGTCATGAATAGGCTAGGCAAGGCAGCACATACGAAAATTAGAGTCTGAAATGTGTTGAATTCTAGGACTTGCATTACCAACTCAGTAAACAATAATTTTATGAAAGAATACGGATGCGGCCGCCGGGATTTGAACCCGGGTAACGGGCTTGGAAGGCCAGCGTACTACCAGACTATACTACGGCCGCACAAGAATGAAACCCCTGTTGCCTACATAAAAACGGTTTTTTCATACTCATACAGAACGCGTGCAATTACAACATGTGCCTCAAGAGGATTGGCATCAACTGAGAGCAAGCTGTTGATTTTTTTCTTTACAGAGTCAGAAAAATCTCCCTTTGGAAATGCACCTACTACAAGACAGGACTCTGAAGTACACGTTGCCGCAGCATCATAGTACGAGCTTTTGGTTCCGTCTAAACTTAGACCAACCACATTTTCTGGTTTTATTTTGTCAATCAGATCAGGAAACGTCATGTTTTTGATTTCAAGTAATTTTTGCCCGTCTGATTTGATGACTTTTTCTGCAAAGAGTTTTTCCATCAATCCAGCAAATCTGTGATATGATTTTGGAAGATGCACTCCGGGTTCTACAATTATCACCTTATCATCAAGTGTGTGAACATAAACTGAAATTTCGTCCTCAAAGTAAAGCGGAATCGTGCATGCCTCAAGTAAGCAGAAATGAACCAAATCCGGTCTCCCCCTTTTGATTTCATTTTTGATTCCTTTCATTGCTCCAAAATGCCAAGAATTGTCAAGCAGTATTTCTGACGGTCTCTTTCCCATTTTTCTTGCATGCGATACAACGGAATTATGATGCTGCAGTTCCTTTGGGACTAGCTCAAGTGATGCTTCG
>DATBQZ010000187.1:0-9613 GCA_036560565.1 Candidatus Nitrosotenuis sp. | reverse complement strand
CTTCCAAGTTACAATTGGATTACCACTCCGTCTAGTTATGAGATCATCCATCCACTCTGAGACAAGCGGATCTTTAGTAATATCATGCATCTTGTTGAAATTTCGGAACTCCCAGTCCTCTGATCTAGGTGGACAGATCCTGCCGTTTTTTGCCCTTGGGATTTGGTCTTTGGCTCGCTTAAGGTAGAGATAGGTAGTTTCGCGCGATATTCCCAGAGTCTTTGCAATCTCAGTAACAGACAGCGGATAAGGACGCCTAGGAGAGGTTCCAAGAAAGAGGCTCGTTATTTCTTGGGTCAACGCTTCCCGTGTTGTCCTTCTGCCGTCAATCTTTACGCGTGTCTTTTCCAGCAACTCAAAATCCCTGTAGAAAACGTTGAGGGGAAAAATTTTTCACGCGAAATATAGGCGATTTGTGTCGTGTACACATAATCCTAATACACAAAGACATAGATTTTAAAAACCTAAACCGGATTGAGAGTCGTGGACGCAATCATTCTTGCAGGCGGCAAAGGCACCAGGCTAAAGCCACTCACAGACTATGTCCCAAAACCGCTAATTCCGATAAACAACAAGCCAATCATAGAGTGGCAGATACAATATCTCAGAAAATTTGGCATAAAGAACATCATCATCTGTACAGGATACAAATCAGGACAAATTGAAGACTATCTTGAGAAAAAGGCAAACTTTGGCTCAAAAATAAGATTATCAGTTGAGAAAAAACCGCTTGGGACCGGAGGCGCAATCAAAAAAGCAGCAAAGATGGTTCATGGAAATTCATTTTTGGTTCTAAACGGCGACATTATCACAAATATTGACATTAGACAAATGTACAAAAAGAAAAACAGCATCGCTCTAATCGAACTAAAAACCAAATACGGCACCGTATCCATAAAGGAAGACAAGATAACAGAGTTCAGAGAGAAAAAATCAGTGACAAACGTTTGGATGAATGCAGGAATTTATCACCTGGATAGAAGCATTGTTGAAAAATTACCCCCAAACGGCGCAATAGAAAAAACAACATTTCTCAAATATGCGAAGGAAGGAAACCTGCACGGAGTAAAATTCAATGACTCATTTTGGTTTTCGATTGATTCTCATAAGGATTTGGAAGACTGTTCGGAAACTCTCCGGCTCAAAAAATACAGAGGCTTTGCCAAGTAGAACATGAAACTATCATACAGTCTGGGCTCGCTTTTATCAATTGAGGACCTTTTGAGTTGCGCACAAAAACTATCAAAGAGAAACGTCGAGGCATTGTGGGTTCCTGAGACGTGGGGCATGGAAAACTTTGCAATGCTTGGCGCAGTCTCACAAAAAATAGACTCTGCAAAGATTGGCTCGTCAATTATCAACATCTATTCCAGGAGCCCAGTATTGATTGCGATGGGCGCTGCAACCGTAGACACGATATCAGACAAAAGGCTGATCCTTGGGCTTGGAACAAGCAGCGTTCCAATCATACAGGACCTGCACGGCACAAAATTCGAAAAACCGCTAAGGCGGATGCAGGAATACGTGGAAATAATTCGGCTTGCACTGTCTGGAAAAAAAATAGACTATGCAGGAGAGATATTTTCCCTCAAGGGATTCACGCTTTTGATAAAACCGCCAAGACAGGACGTCCCGATTTATCTTGCGGCAATAAACCAAAAGATGGTCGAACTCACGTGGAAAATAGCGGACGGCGCAATATTTTACCTAAGGCCGATTTCGGAAATGAAAAAAACAATTTCAAAAATGCAATCAAAAAGAAAGATAGACGTCGCATGCCAGTTCATCACGTGCATTTCAAATGACGAAAAAATGGCAAAAGCGCGCGCAAAAAAAACAGTTGCGTTTTACATATCAGTCGGAGAAATTTACCGCAAGTTTCTTGCAGAAAATGGATTCAGAGACGAAACCATACGCATCCATGAAGAATACCTGAAATCAGGATTCAAAGTAAATCATGATTTTGTGACAGACCACATGCTAGAGTCGCTAACAATATGCGGATTGCCAAATCAGGCAAAAGAGCAGCTTGCCAGAATTTATGACGCAGGTATAACGCACCCAATAATTCAATTCAACCCAATTGGAAGCGTCAGCGAGTCATTTGATTTGCTGACATCCACGTTTAGTGATGCAAATTGAACAAGGTCGCCATAGTAGGATATGCAGATACAAAATTCTCATCTGATGACATCCCAATAGAGTCATCAATGGCATCAGCGGTGAAACTGCTTTTTGAGCAAACGCCAAATCTTGGCCAAAAAGACATCGATGCGGTTCTGACATCCACCAATGACAACAAAAAGTACCTTGCCCCAATAGTCTCAGAACTATCCGGAATCACGCCAAAGATTTCCCACAATGTGGAGAACCTTTGCAACTCAGGCACGAATGCAACAGTTTCTGCCTTTTCATACATTGCGTCAGGACTGGCAGACGTGGCACTAGTGGTTGGCGCTGAGCGATTTGACAGCCCCGGTCAAGTGTTACAGTGGGACGATTCACGCGGTGAGTTCAAGCATCCTATTTTTTGGGCATCAATGTTTACCAAAGCACACAAGCGAAAATTCGGCACTACCGACGAGCAGCTTGCATATGTGTCTGCAAAAAACCACAAAAATGCGCTAGATAATCCGACTGCATACAATCCAAAAAAATACACTATTGAGGAAATAATGAACTCTAAAAAATTAACAGATGACCTCAGGCTGCTTGACTGCTCACGACCGTGTACCGGGAGTTCCGCAATTTTGCTGGCATCTGAAAAAACAGCAAAAAAATTCACAGACATACCAGTCTGGATTTCAGGAATCGGGCAGAAAACAACTTCGGCAAGTTTTACAAAAAATGATCTTACCAGCATCGAATCAACAAAGATTGCAGCTCAGGAGGCATTTGCAATGTCAAAAACAAGCCCAGAAAAAATAGATGTTGCGGAAATACACGACGCGTTTACAATATGTGAATTAATGGTCCTAGAAGACATAGGAATGGTACAAAAAGGAAATGCAGGCCAGTTTGTCTCAGATCTTTACAATACGGATAATAAAAAAATTAATCCTCGCGGAGGGCTAATTGGTGCAGGTCATCCACTTGGGGCAACAGGCGTTTCACAGGTTGCCGAAATCACAAGGCAGTTGCAGGGAAAAGCAGGAAAAAGGCAAACTGAAAACCCAAAGATTGGACTTGTACAAAACATGTCTGCTGCCGCGACATCTTCAACGGTGTTGATATTGGAATCATGAGTGTTTTTGAGGCTGAACTAAAAAATGGAAGATTCGTCATCTCAGAGTGCCCAAGATGCCAAAGTGTAATTTGGCCTCCAAGCGAGTTTTGTACGCATTGTTTTGGAAATACAGTATGGCGCACGATAAATGAGCCAGGAACGCTTGTCGAATACTCCTCAAAGGACGGCAAAACGTTTTGCATGGTAGAATTTGAAAACTCGGTCAGAGTCATGGGCTCGCTCCACACCAAAACCCCAATAATTGGTCAAAAAATCAAGATTTCAGAATGTAGTTTTGACAAATCCCCACAATTTGCATTTAGTCCGGTGTAGGGTGTTTCACAATTTTGTTGATATCATAATAACCTAGTCACTATAACGAAACAAAACAACGACAATCATTGAAAGCATCAAAGCCAGTCCTTTTGTTAAAACCATCCAAGATAGATGCAAAACCAGATCCTCCAGTCAAGGACAACAAAAAAATCGCAAGAACACGGCGCCAGCGAGGCTACAATTGGGAAGACACTCTTGTAAAGCGATTTAATGCAATGTCGGACTGGAAGGCATTTCGATTGGGATCCCCAAGCGTCGGACTGCCTGACATTTTGGTTGTAAGCACAAAACACAGCACCATATTCACCATAGAGGCAAAGTCAGGAACGACAAACTCCCTGACCGTCCCATATGACCAAATCCAAAGATGCCTAAGATGGACAGATACCTTTGAGATTTACGGCACACGCAAGGTCATATTTGCATTCAAGTTTTTGTCAAAAAAGAGAATAGGCCTTGGAATATACGAAAAAAGAGAACTAAGAGAGTTCTACAAGGTCTGGGACAAGACGCACCAAATCAACGATTTTGTCTGCAGTTATGAGGGCGAGACTTATTCCCTAATTGACGGAAAGCGCCAGAAACTGGACCTGAAGGACCATATGATGCCGTTTAAGATGAGGCATTCAAAAATCAGTTCCTAAAATGGTGCCAACGGAGTTTTGGGTTTAGGGCAATTCTTTAATTATCCTTTCACCATACTATACCCATGAGCTTTGAACAATTTGTTGACGAAAGGATGTTGGTAAGCCACAACGTCTTTGGAAACAAGGAAATGAAGATCAAAATACTCGAAGTCTCTGACGAGCACCCGCCATCGCAGTGGAAGTTCGGAAACAGGGTAAAGGTGAACAAAATTTTGGTCACAATAAAACATCTTGCCACACAGCAGATCGAGGAAGGCGAGTTTGACATCGACGTAATCGAAAAAGAACTCAAAGAGAGAAGCCACTACACATCTACAAACAGATGGGTATCGGTAAACGACATCAAAAACGGATACGTGGTAAACACAAAGCACTTCTCCCTGATTAGCGATGCAGTCGCGCTAGAATACATCACGTTCTGATTTCATTTTTGTGACTCGCTTCTAGCGCAAACTATAAGACGGCATACGAAAATGACAGATCATGCTTACAAGGGAGATTTCGATTAGCGGCACCGACTACCATGTAACTTTGACTGATCAGCTCCTCAACCAGGTAAATAATCTCAAATCACTATACAGCGCTGCGTACGAGGATCCTGAAAGCTTTGAGCAGGTAAGCTCCGAGATATCAAACGCCATAACCGAAATAGCCGCTCAGGCAGAGCCCCCTGTAGCAGACGACGATCTGGACAAATTCATCCAAGAGATAATCAAGGTTGTTGACAAAAAGGCGGCAGAGATTGAAGAACTAGAAGGCAAGATAGCTAAAGCAAAAAAAGAAGCCAAGCCTGAAAAACACTCAAAGTCAAAAAAATAACATCATTTTAGCTCCAAATCAGCAAAAGATACGCAGTTTTAGTTATATTCAGGAATGGGTAATGATGCTTATGCAAACACATTGTGAGTGCGGCATTTGTGGCCATTACACCGAGTCAGAATGCATCAACAAAGAGTGCAAGTGTTGTATAAACTTCCATGTTCGTTCGGGTGCGAAGAAGCCCAGTTAAAATACCAAGTGGATATCATTTCATAGTTGTCAAAAATTGAAAGCCTGGAACAGTTCAAACTAGTCAAAGAGTCAAACCTTGGCTTTATCGTGTTCTCTGACGATACGTCAAAGACAATACACCAAAGCAAGTGCGACTCCATAACAGAGGACAAGTTTGCAAGCAGTGAGAACGGGTTTCACTGGTTTTCCACAATAGGCATGGCCAAAAAGTCTTTCAGCATAATCATATGCGATACGTGTAAGCCAAGCGACTAGGTATTGTGACAGCTGCAGTTTTTCGACCAATGCCTTGAGCAGCCAAATATTTTGTGATCCCTACATCCGCAAATTACGCATTTTTTTTCAGCCAATCACAGCCCCCTAAGAAAAGCGCTAATGTGTCCAATTAAGTTTTTTTCATCCAGCGCATCCAGTATCGCAAGTCGGATGCCCTTTAGTCGCATCGGGTCATCAGAGTACAATAGTGACACGGTCTCAATTTCCCTAAAAAAATCATAATTATTCAGGTAAAACTTTGACGGCGATAGAAAGTAATGATACTCTGACGCCTCTTCAGGGTTTGCCTCAAGCTTGTTTGCCAAGACCTGCAAAAGTCCGGTTATTTTGGCGAGTTCTTTTTTTATCACGTCCAAGTCTCCAGGCTTGTCATTTAGATTTTGCAAGACGGCATTAGAGTCAGATATTTGCTGCAGGATTCCCTCGATGTACTTGGAAAATACAGCCATTTCTTGTACTCAGACAAGACTATTCAAAAAGGTTAGGCCTGATTGATGTGTGTTAATCATGGTTAACGATTTTTAAACCAGTATTTTATTTGCAAATCATTGAACGATAACGCGTACCTAAAATGCATTGATCCTTTCTGCGGATTGGAGTACCCAATCACGTCAAGAAACATAGAGTGCGATAAGGGCCACCTTCTTGACGTAAAATACAAAAAATCACCATCATCTGAACTAAAGGAATTATTCTATACCAGGCGTAACTCTCAAGGAAACATTTTCAACGAAAGCGGGGTATGGCGATTTAGAGACCTGCTCAACTTTTGCCAGATAGACACCAGAAACAAGGAAGAATGCTCCAAGTACCTGGTATCACTTGACGGGGCAGAGGGAAGGCAGTCAAAGCCATATCAGATGTCAAAGGTTGCAGAGTACATTGGAGTGAATCACGAGAATTTGTGGCTCCAGCCGGAGGGATACAACCCAAGCGGCTCCTTCAAAGACAACGGCATGTCAACTGCAATCACCCACGCAAAACTGATCGGGGCAAGAAAGATAATTTGCGCATCAACTGGCAACACGTCTGCCGCAGCTGCAATGTTTGCTGCAAACGAGAACATGGACTGTCATGTGTACATTCCGGCAGGACAGATAGCACCTGGAAAGCTAAGCCAGGCGTACCAGTTTGGCGCACAGATAATTCAGGTGCAGGGAAATTTTGATGACGCGCTTGCAAAATCGCTTGACGACGCAAAGAACCAGGACGGATACACGGTAAATTCAGTAAACCCGTTTAGAATAGAGGGACAGAAAACAATCCCGTATAGAGCGATAGAATATCTGAACTGGCAGGCGCCAGACTGGATAGTGTATCCGGGCGGAGCCCTTGGAAACATTTCAAGCTGCGGCAAGGCCCTAATGGAGCTGTACGAGTGGGGCTGGATCAAAAAAGTCCCAAGAATTGCCGCGATAAATTCTGACGGCGCAAGCACATTATACGATTTGTACAACGGCAAATTTGAAGAGACAGAACTCCGGTGGAACAAAGGAAAACCAAATACTGATTTGATAAAAAGATACTACAAAGACATGGATGAAAAAGGAATACGACCAAAGACAAAGGCAACTGCAATCCAAATCGGCAGGCCGGCAAACATCCTAAAGGGAATAAGAGCGCTTGAATTTACAAACGGAGTCGTAGAGCAGGTGTCTGATTCCGAAATGCTTGACGGCATGTCAATAGTGGGGCTAAACGGATTTGACTGCGAGATGGCATCAGGTGCAACGCCGGCAGGAATTAAGAAACTTGTCGCAAAAGGCATAATCAAGAAAGACGATGTCGTAGTAGGGATACTGACAGGCAGACAAAAGGATTCCAGTCTGCCAGTTGACTATCACAACAATCCTGCAAACAGGTTTGCCATTCCCCCAAGAGGATAGCTAGATCGCCCTTTGATTTATAGAGCACAACTTGACAAAGTGAGGCATAGTTGGCAGTAGGTTCTAAAAAAGCAGTATATGCTGCATTATTTGGAAATTTAGGCGTCGCAATTAGCAAGTTCATTGCAGCAATATTTACAGGAAGTGCGGCAATGTGGGCAGAGGCGTACCACTCTGCATCAGATACGTTCAACCAAATTCTGCTCTTGTTTGGAATGAAAACCAGTACAAAAGCTGCAAGTTATCAGCACCAGTTTGGCTATGGGAGGGATCTTTTCTTTTGGTCATTCATTGTAGCTACAATGCTGTTTGGAATATCGGGCATCTTGTCATTAGAGAATGGCGCGTCATCCCTACTTCATGGAAATTACAAGATTGAAAATGTTCAGGTAAGCTATATCATATTGATAATAGCATTTGGTTTTGAAGCAAATGCATTGAGAATTGCATTAAAACAATTCACAAAAGGAATCAAGGGACGTGGAGAAAAAATCACCCCATCTTCAATGATTAGTGAATTCAAAGAAAGCAAAGATACGGTAATTTTAACAATTATTGTCGAGGACTCTGCGGCATTACTTGGAATAGCAATAGCGGCAATAGGAATTCTCCTTTCTGACATTACTGGAAATTCAGTTTATGACGGAGTCGCCTCCCTCCTAATTGGATCTATTCTAATGTTCTTTGCGTTCTTTTTGGCAAAAGAAAACAGGGGGCTCATCATTGGCGAATCAATCACGTCAAGAGAATACAAAAGGATAGTCAAATCAATTAATGAGATTCCCGAAGTAAACAGACTCATATCGATGAGAACGATGCATTTGGGACCTGAGGATATTTTGATTGGTATTCAGGTGAATTTGATAGACAATCTAGACACAGACAAGATAGAATTGGTAACAGACGCAGTTGAACAGAGAATAATGGAGATAGTTCCAAAGGCAAACAGGGAGCACATCTTTGTCGAGATTGAGCGAGAGAGAATAAAATAATATCTAAAGTTATGGTTTAGCAAAGAACTCTTCTAGTGTTTTCTTTTTCTCAGCCATGTGAAACAGGCTTTCGGTGTGCTCAAACGCCTCTGCGTATGGTTTTTGGAACAACATTGCCTGCATCAGTATGTGGTTTTCCGGAATTACGATTCCTGTTTGATCATCAGAGTACGCCATCTTGATTGTATCTCCAATTGACTCTAGCATGTTTGCGTGAATGTGAATCATGTTTGTGTCCTTGAAGCTAAACCTCATGGATTCTGCAGCATCGCGAATTTGCTTTGTTCCCTTGGCAGTCCACAGTGTTGCAACCCCATGTTCATTTTTGAAAAGATCCAAGATTTCGGAAGTCTCAGGAGCGCTGTCTTTGAATCTAATAGTCATAAGATGAAGGTGCATCTGTCGCGTAGGAACTTTGATCACCTGCAAAAACAGCGGCGTGTCTTTTCCCATGTAGTGTTTTACATCATCGCCGTGGTGCGGGTTTGGAGTCCACTCTATGGTGTCTGGGACAGATTTACTTGTTTGCTCAAGGTCTGCCCATCTTCGCACTAACACTGCATCAAATCGAACTAGTCTGGAATGATATTTTTCTCGCAGTGGCTGAAGAATCCTTCCCATTCCAGTTACATTGCAGCTTCCCTGCATGACGTGTTTTTGGCCAAATGCCTCTTTGTAGTTTACACGGGAATTGAACAACAAGTCAGAGACCCGTTCGTCTCCAGATACTGACTCTCCCCCCTGGTATATTGCCATCACGCCCTTTGGCTCATAGAGGCGCTTTTTGTTGGCATGTCCAGTTCCACCAGGTGTCGCATCGATTACAAGGTCACAGTCATCCAGTGCGCTTTCGATGGTTCCTTTGATTTTGTAATTCTTAAAAGTGCCAATATTTTTTTCAGGGACATAAACGTCAAACCCGCGAGATATCGCATCATTTACCTTATCATCTGGGGAGTTCTTGCCAATCCCAATTACCTTGATTTCAGGATCGTCTTTGATGAACTGTACGATGCGATTTCCAATTGAGCCATACCCGTTCACAAAAACCCGTTTCATGTTTTTTTCAAAGGCTCGGGATTTATTTACATTACACTTTTTTTTACGGGTTTAAGCTAGAATCAGACTGCGTGGACACTTGTTTTGATTCCTCACGCAGTGTTTCAATTTTGTTTATTGCCGTATCAAGCCTCATTTTTGTCTGCTCAACTGTACCCTCTTTTGCAGTAATTGGATGCA
>DATBQZ010000186.1:0-3803 GCA_036560565.1 Candidatus Nitrosotenuis sp. | reverse complement strand
ATTTGTTTTGGCTCTGCAAAAGCTCAAGCCGTCAGTGTTTTACCTGTTTGATGAAGTTGACGCACACTTGGATGCGCCAAACGCTGAAAAACTCGCCAAAATAATAGAACAACGCTCAAACGGAAGCCAGTTCATTATGGTGTCCCTCAAGGACTCTGTGGTACAAAAAGCCAAACTCATCTACGGTGTTTACCCGAAAAACGGTGTATCTCATGTTGTCACATACAAGGACAAACGAATGCCATCAATTACGAGCTAAAACTTTTCTCTACAATATCCAATAAAATCAGACTGTTTTTCTGGATTTGGTGGATGTAAAACTAATCTTCTAATTTGGCAAAACAGGCAACTTTTCTGTCGTGTCCAGCGTCTTCTAGTTCTGGCTCAATTTTACACTTTTCAAAGGCATAAGGACATCTTGCCTGGAATCTACACCCTTGATACACATCGATATCAAGCTGTTCTTTTACTCTGACTATTTTTTCTTTGTAGAGATTGGCTGGGTCTGGCTCTGATATTGCATCAAGTAGAGCCTGCGTGTACGGGTGTTTTGGATGAAGTAAAATGTCATTAATTGGCCCACTCTCGACTATTTTTCCAAGATACAAAATTGCAATGCTGTGACCAAAGTATCTGGCAGTTGCCAAATCATGCGTGATGTAGATAAAGGAAATATTGTGTTTTTGGCGCAAACCTTCCATCAGTTCGAGAATTTCAGCTCTTACTGACACGTCAAGCATTGATACTGGCTCATCGGCAATGATGAGTTTTGGCTTCATTACTAGCGCTCTTGCAAGTACTACTCTTTGCCTTTGTCCACCAGATAACATTCCTGGATATTTCTCCATAATTTCGTCTGCAGGCTCTAATCTTACTTCGTGTAGTGCCTCTCTGACTAGATCTTCGCGTTGTTTTGAGTTGCCAATTTTGTGAATTTCAATTGGTTCGGAAATTATGTCCTTTACCTTCATTCTTGGATTTATAGAGTCGTACGGATCTTGGTAGACCATCTGGCAACCCATTCTGATTTTTTTGAGGGATTCTTTTTTGTCGGTGATCTCAGTTCCATCAAAAGTTATTTTCCCCTCATCTGGCTCTATTGATTTTAAAATCAGTTTTGCAATGGTGGATTTACCGGAGCCTGACTCTCCTGCCAAAACAAAGATTTCCCCACGTTTGACTGCAAACGATATTCTGTCAACTGCTTTTACAAGCGAGGATTGTTTCCCTAACCAATTTGTCTTGATAAAGTATTTCTGTAGGTTTTCAACAATTAGAATTTCATCCAATATGTCTGAATTGTGTAATATACTATATCAAGAATTGGAGTTCAATATGCTCGAGCAAATATTGCACTTGTAGTACTTTTCTCGCTACAGTATACGCATTTTCCTGTAGTATCCTCACTTCCAAATGGAATTACTCGAATGTCAGCCATGGTCTCGTCTTTGATCTTTTCCTCGCAGGCTGTTTTTCCGCACCAATGTGTGCTAATGAATGAGCCCCTCTCAACCTCCGATTTGAACTGGTTGTAATCTGTCACCCTTATCGTTTTTTCCTCAAGGATTTTCTTTGCAGCCTCAAACATCTCATCTTGAATTTGTTGTAGTATGGATTCGATGTCTGATTCTATTTTGTCAAGTGGTAGGTCTGATTTTTGCCTGTTGTGGCGTCTAGCTACTGTAACTTTGCTTTTGTCGAGGTCCTTTGGGCCAATTTCTATTCGCAATGGAACTCCTTTCAGCTCCCAATCATTGAACTTGAAACCTGGCGTGAGTTCATCTCTTCTGTCAACATGTATTCGCAACCCCTTGTCTTGTAACATTTTTTCAATTTCGTCTGCTTTTGGTCTGACTCTTTCTGCATCCTTTTCTGAATAATAAATTGGGACAATTACTATTTGAATTGGGGCAACTCTTGGTGGCAATACAAGTCCTTTATCGTCCCCATGCACCATTATCATGGCCCCAATAAGTCTCCATGATACGCCCCATGATGTTTGCCATGCAAAAGTTTCTACATTGTTTTTATCTAGAAACTTGACCTCGAATGGTTTTGAAAAGTTCTGGCCAAGAAAATGCGATGTTCCCATTTGCAGTGCCTTGCCGTCTGGCATTATGGATTCAATTGCAGTAGTGTATACTGCCCCGACAAATTTCTCCTTCTCGCTTTTTTTTCCAGTGATTACTGGTATTGCAAGCGTTTTTTCAACTGTATTTTTATAAATTTCCAAAATATCAAAGACTTCTTTTTCAGCCTCTTCGCTTGTCGCATGTACAGTGTGTCCTTCCTGCCACAAAAATTCTGATGTCCTAAGAAACGGCTTTGTTGCCTTGATTTCAGCACGCAGCGCAGTATTCCAAAAATTAATCTTCAGAGGCAAGTCCCTCCAGCTATGAATCCATTTGGCATACATGGAATACGCAAGTGTCTCAGATGTGGGGCGCAGAGCTAACCTGTCCCCAATTTCAGCGTCTCCAGAATGTGTTACCCAAAAAACTTCCGGATTGAATCCCGCAAAATGGTCTTTCTCTTTTGTGAGCAGTGATTCTGGAATCAGGACTGGCAGAAAGCCGTTTCTGTGTCCTGTTTTTTTGAATTTTTCGTCAAGTGTTTCCCTGATTGATTCCCAAATCGCGTATCCGTCAGGCCGTAGAACAATGAGTCCCTTTACTGGGGCATAGTCTGCAAGCTGTGCCTTTAGGACAACTTGTGTGTACCATTCACTAAAATCCGCATTTTTTGAAACTGTAATACCGACACTTTCTTTGCTCAATGCATATATGACAAAAATTTTGACTAATGAGCTTTTCTTAGCCGCAAAAAAATACACTCCAAATTGATAATCCGTGGTTGGACATTTAGGGCGATTCTGGACTGGATCCTAATCTCTGACTTGAAATTTTGAATTTAAATTCTAACTATTTCTTGAGTGGATCCCCTTTACAAAGCACTTTTCCCATTACTCTGCTTTGGAAATTGGGACACACGAAGCATTGGACAAATTGAATGTCTTGTTTTAAAACGGGGCAATCGACGTACTCTTGTTTCATTTTCTTTAGCATTTTTGGACTGACTCCTTTGAGTTTGAGTTTTCCTTTATCATCCATCATCCCGGATGCTTTTAGTTCATCTTTGACCTCGTCTGGAAGTTTTTGTAGCTTTTCAGCTGCCTTTACTTCTACTTCATACTTGTGCTCAAGCTCGCCCATGTTTTGATAATTTTCCTACCGTGATTTATAGTATTTTGAAGTAGGAAAATCATCTAACTTGTCCTGTGGACGAATTGTAGGTAATAACACAATACCCGTCCTCATAAATCTGATAAATCCATAATATGTGCATGTCAGAGCTAGGCAAAGTGGAAGAACGTCATGGTATTGATATGAACTTCTACCTGTTATCATGTAAAGCCGAAACAGGATTAGGTTCAGACAGATTACCGCAGGAACTGCGGGAATGCACGCCTGTAGAGATCAGAAGCTCGGTCGTTGAAGCAGGAAACTGTTATTGGATTTGTCCAACAGTAGTTCACTACTATGGGTATGCGATCTAAAAATAAACTTCAACTTTTATATTGATAGATTTTTTCCAAAAATTGGAAACAATTGCTCGCAATTTTTGATGTGGAAGGAGTGCTCTTTGACGCAGAGTATTTGCCAATTCTTGCAGAAAAAATAAACAAGGAAAAAGAAATCTGGGAAATCACAAGAAAAGGAATTCAAGGACTGATAAACTGGGAAGATGGACTTAGGACTCGTGTTCACGCTTTACGGGGATTAAGTTATGATACATGCAAGCAA
>DATBQZ010000185.1:0-3140 GCA_036560565.1 Candidatus Nitrosotenuis sp. | reverse complement strand
CACCTACTACACTTACTACAAAACCGTACAGGAACATCAACCCTGCCTTCTGAGGATCAATCCCCAAGGCATTAGCGCATAGACCAAAACTAACTGGGTATGCTCCATCTGTCATTCCTTTTTGATGAAATTCAAGATATTTTTCAAGAATTTCATCATTGGCAAATTCATTGACGCATCTTGCTAACTGGATTCCGGATCTTCTGGAAGCTTCTCTGATCTCCTTGACGTTTTTCATCGAGTTAATTTTCATATCTATCTCTGATATTTTGTCAAATTCTCGTTTACTTGCAAATTTCAACGCATTTATCATCACTATCAAATCTGCAGGGCCAATCTGTTGTTTTAGTTGCGTTTCAATAATCTCTGCAACTTCAAGATGCGTGATTTTTTTATTATTTTGAAATACACTTTCAAGGCCGTTCGAGTTTGCGTACAGCCCTGTAGGGAAGAAGGAGTCTGATATCTGCATCATCCCCAAGTCTTGATTCATGTCGTCAATGCTCATGAACATTCATCCTTTCATCCGGCTTGTAGATTTTTTCTTCAACATTCATCTCTATTTTTCCTATTATTGGTGCGAACAGTCTTTCAAAGACTTCTAGTTCTGATTCTGCCTGTATGGGAAACGTCACTGATCTACCTTCTAATGAAATTGGCCTGTGCCTGTTTCCAATTATGTGGCCCAATAATACCAATACTTCAAAGGCATCCTCTTTTTCCTTTGTTTTTACTGTGATGACTTTTTCTGGGATTTGCTCAATTATTACAAAATTTTCATCATGTTTGAGGATGTCGCCATGCTGCAATTTGGCGCCGCGTTCCATTATTATGGCAATGTCGATACCTTTGTCAGTTGTTCTACGAAGCCTATTTTTTTCCAAGTCATTACGCGATACCTGTAGTTTTTCAAACGCTTTTCCCTTTAGAATCTGTGATCCATCTTCAGCAAAAATATTTCCAATAATTGATGTTGGGCTTAACACGTCAAATCTATTGTCTGCCTAAAGTTATCTTTTCGTATTTTACGTTTAAGCAATAAATAGAATGATTTCATACCTATAGCAATGATGTTTACCCCTAAAGATCTTGATAAACTCAGTATTTTTGTTGCGGCACAACTGGCACAGAGACGAAAGGAGAGAGGCTTGAAGCTAAATCATCCAGAGGCAGTTGCCTTGATCACAGATCACATCCTTGAAGGTGCGCGGGATGGAAAAACGGTTTCAGAGCTTATGATCTCTGGAAACAAAGTACTGAAAAAAAATGACGTCTTGCCCGGCGTGCCTGAACTTATTCATACAATTCAAGTCGAGGCCACATTTGAGGACGGAACAAAACTCGTAACCGTGCATAACCCGATAGTGTAAAACATGATCCCTGGAGAATATTTCATTTCAGACCAACCAATCATGGCTAATGAAAATAGAAAGACTGTAAAAATTCTAGTAACGAATACTGGTGATAGGCCGATACAGGTGGGATCGCATACTCATTTTTTCGAGGTAAACAAAGTACTGTCTTTTTCCAGAAAAGATTCCTATGGATTTCATTTGAACGTTCCTGCAGGTACATCCGTTAGATTTGAGCCAGGAGACTCTAGGGAAGTAGACTTGGTAGAATATGCCGGAAAAAGAATCGTGTTTGGGTTTTCTGGATTGGTCAACGGGAATTTGGATGAAAAGAGAGAAGAGGCTCTGAACAAATCAAAGGAAAGAGGTTTCAAATCATGACTCTAAAAATACCACGAAAGACGTACGTTGACCTTTTTGGTCCTACTGTAGGTGACAAAGTAAGACTTGCTGATACTGATTTGATAATTGAGATTGAAAAAAATCTTCTCGTATATGGAGACGAGGTGGTCTTTGGCGGAGGAAAAAGTGCCCGAGATGGACTAGGTCAAGCAAGCGGTGTGAAAAGAGAAAACTCACTTGACCTTGTAATAACAAATGCGATAATCCTGGACCCAATCTTGGGTATAGTCAAGGGCGATATTGGAATCAAAGATGGGGTCATCGTAGGGATTGGTAATGCGGGAAACCCAAACATAATGGATGGAGTTGATATGATTATTTCATCAAACACCGAAGTAATCTCAGGAGAACATACAATTTGTACTCCGGGCGCCATCGATACTCACATTCATTTCATTTCGCCACAGCAAGCCATACACGCAATTTGTAGCGGCACCACCACAATGATTGGCGGAGGGACGGGCCCAGCTGATGGTACCAACGCTACAACCTGTACTCCTGGAGCTTGGAACATTCAAAGAATGATAGAGGCAGTTGACGATCTTCCCTTGAACTTTGGCTTCTTGGGGAAAGGAAATGATTCCCAAGAGGTGGCACTAATGGAACAAATAGAGGGCGGTGCATGCGGTTTAAAGTTACACGAGGATTGGGGCACGACACCTGCCACCATTGACTCTGCTCTAAGGGTGGCAGACAAAACTGACACCCAAGTGGCAATTCACACTGATACCCTAAACGAATGCGGATACGTGGATGATACAATAAATGCAATAGCTGGCAGAACAATCCATACATATCACACTGAGGGCGCTGGCGGAGGGCATGCTCCAGACATAATGAAGATTGCCGGTGAAAAAAACGTCCTACCGTCATCGACAAACCCAACAAGACCTTTTACTGTAAACACGTTATCCGAACACTTGGATATGATGATGGTGTGTCATCACCTCAACCCATCTGTTCCAGAAGATGTCTCTTTTGCAGAATCAAGAATTCGAGGTGAGACAATCGCAGCTGAAGATGTTTTGCATGACATGGGGGTTCTAAGCATGATGTCGTCTGATAGTCAGGCAATGGGCAGAGTAGGCGAGGTTACAACAAGAAATTGGCAAACTGCAGATAAGATGAAAAAGATGACAGGTAGACTTGCACAAGAATCAGGAGCAAACGATAACCTAAGGGTGAAGCGATATCTTGCTAAAATCACAATAAATCCAGCCATTACGCATGGAATATCACAATACGTGGGATCATTAACGCCTGGAAAAATTGCCGACATTGTAGTGTGGACGCCGCAATTTTTTGGCATCAAGCCAAAACTGATAATCAAGGGAGGGATGATTGCATATTCTCTGATGGGAGATCCTAATGCATCTATACCGACCA
>DATBQZ010000184.1:0-2094 GCA_036560565.1 Candidatus Nitrosotenuis sp. | reverse complement strand
GGTAATGATCGCAGTATCGAGCTAACAGTTTTTGGCGATAGGTGACGTTTTAGCTCACAGGTTAGCTTGGATTTGCCTTTAATTTCGATAATTAGCTGAAAACTCGATACAGAGCCAGCACTCATCCCAGTCGGTTTGGCGTATGAATATATAACCGTATTAGAGAATTTTTTTAGTTGTCAGATCCTGAAGAAGCCGAAGTTGAGATTACCGAAGAGGTTGAAGAAGAACCAGAGTTTGCAAGGCCAATTGGCGTAGAAGAGGTTGCAGAAGATACCTCAATGGAAGACGCAGTAGCGGCATACAAAAAAATCTTTGAGACCAAAGAACTTACAGATGACGAGAGGGTTGAGCTAGACAAAAAAGTAAAGGAGATGGAACAGCGAGAAATTGTTGATACAGACCCAGTTCACGACGCCATAGAGATTCCACTTGCAGGAAAAGGCAAAATAGCAATCGGTCCACCAACACTAACAAGATTCGAAAAGGCAAGAATTCTAGGCGCACGAGCATTACAACTGTCATTGGGAGCACCACCATTCATAACAATCCCTGCAAACGCCAGAACATCACTTGACATAGCACTAAAAGAGCTCGAAGATCGAGTAATTCCAATTGTTATTAGAAGAAAACTGCCAAACGGCGATTACCAAAACATTCCAATCGACTTTTTCAATTAATGGACGAATCGTCGACAAAACTTAAAAGAACTACATTTTTTGAAAAAATGGAATGATCAGCATGGAAGAGACAAAACAAAACACAGAAACCGCAAAACAAACTGATCAATCCCATGTATTTTACGTAAGAAATGAGCCGATAATGCCGGCGGCGCTTGATGTTTTTATGTTAATCAACAAACATGGAAAAGGATTGCTAAAGGCAAAGGGAAACACGATCCCAAGTGCGGTTGCAATTGCAAACATCATCGTTGAAAAAATGCTTCACAACGCAGTATCGATAGAGCGCATAACACTGGATAGTGAAAATACAGATGCGTTTGGAAAGAGAATGCTATCCACAATAGAAATTTCTATAATTAAAAACTAGTAAACGCTACCAGGGCCTTTTAGCAGCATGTTTTCGCATTCTTTGCACACTGCTTCGTCAATGTTTGATTCCAGATTATGGTGAATCTCACAAATCAAAAGGCTTGATTTTATGTAATTGCAGAGACTGATGAACTTTGCAAGGCTTGACGGGGTATATGCCATGTCGGATGCAAGACTATCACTCAGAGTATTTATCAGCTGAGACACCTGTTTGTCTGCTATGAGCTTTTGAATGAGTTTTGGATCACCGCGTGTTCCGCGAATGTAATTGCTTATTGCAGCCTGCGTTACTCCGAGCATTTTTGAGATTTCGTCTTCTCGGATTTGATGCTCTTCTGCAAGCTTTTTTGCTAAAATTGCACGTAATGCTGGAATTAGTGTTTTTGATTCAATTTCTGCAGGTAGTAACAACGATGGAAAATCGGGCTACAATCTATTTAAAGTTAACAATGTGCAAAATCAAATCACGTCAGGCAAATTAATTTTATACAAAGAATAGCTGCAGCTAATTTCATTACTCAAAACTTAATTTGTTTACCATCCAAAAAAAAATGTGAATCAGGTTCTAACCCAAACTTACCAAATCATAGAAAAAGCAGTTTTGGGAAGCAATGTAGACTGTTTGTCGTTATCGGGCGGGTTGGACAGTACAATTTTGGCATACTTTCTAAAAGATCGAAAAATCAACACCATATCAATAATAGCAAAAGACTTTCTTGCAAACGATCTGACGTATTGCCAACTTGCTGCAAACAGATTCAACCTTCCACTAAACATCAGGTTCTGTGAAACAGACGAGATTTATTCTGGAATTGAAGAGACCATAAAAATTCTGAAAAACTTTAACGATATTGAAATACGGAACAATGTTGTAATGTACCTTGCATTGTCTGCAGCAAAGGAGTTGGGATTTAACAAAATAATGACAGGAGACGGAGCAGACGAAATATTTGCAGGCTATAACTTTCTACTAAACAAAAACAACGAGGATCTCGAGTTAGACCTAAAGAGAATCAGCAAGATCATGCACTTTCCGTCACAG
>DATBQZ010000183.1:0-1973 GCA_036560565.1 Candidatus Nitrosotenuis sp. | reverse complement strand
ATGGTGTATAACGACAAGCTGGAGAAATGGGTCGAGCTGTTTGGAATGGGAATCTTCCGACCTGAGGTGACCAGACCCTTTGGCATAACAAGACCTGTCCTTGCATGGGGCGGGGGGATAGAGCGAATAGCGATGCTAAAGTACGGGCTGAATGATGTTAGGGAATTTTACAACAACAACCTTGGATGGTTGAGGAACGTATCAAAATGCCAGTAGTCACGCTATACCTGGACAGGCTGCAAAGACTTGTCGGAGGAAAGGCAAGCAAGAGCAAAATTCTAGATGTATTGCCTTTCTTGGGACTGGACATCGAAGAGGAGCAAAAAGATTTCGTCCGGGTTGAATACAGTCCTAATCGACCTGACTATGCTACTGATGTAGGTATTGCATCTGGACTGCAGGGTCTGCTTGGGGTAAAAAAGGGGCAGGTCATGGTATCAATCAAAAAGGAAAAAAAGAAATTTCTGATCAAATCTGATGCTTCTGTTAAGAAAATCCGTCCGTTTATCTCTGGAGTAATCGCGAGAAACGGAAAACTTGATGACGAGTCCATACGACAGATCATAGCACTCCAGGAAGACCTTCACTTTGGCATAGGACGCAGGCGCAAAAAGGCGTCAATTGGAATACACAATCTGGATTCGATATCCTCCCCGCTCCGATACACTGCCGTTCCAAAGGACCACGAGTTTGTGCCCCTGGCATCTACACAAAGCGTTACTGTAAAAGAGGTATTAGAAAAGACAAGCACCGGTCAGGAATATTCCCACATCTTGGGGGATAGTTCCAAGGTCCCGATAATTCTGGATGCAAAGAATAACACGGTTTCATTTCCGCCGATAATCAATTCTGCACTGACCACCATATCGACTGGAACAAAAAATATTCTAGTCGAGGTAACCGGGATGGACAAGAACGCAGTCGATGATTCTCTGTCCGTGGTGGCAATGACTCTGCAGAACATGGGATTTGCCATATCTGGTGTGACGGTGGATGCAAAGCATTCATCTGATACATTCAAGGCGCGAACCATTCTACTTGATCCTGCCTTGGTAAACCAGATTTTGGGACTGGACTTGAGCATTCCAAAAATCTGCGATTCGCTGAAAAAATGCAGGCTTGATGCCATTCCAAGGGGGAAGAAAATCCTCTGTACCATTCCGCGGTTCCGATTTGACATCCTAGGCGAGATGGACCTAGTCGAGGAGATAGCGCTTGGTCATGGAATTGAAAACCTGAGCCCGTCGCTCCCTCCATCCGTATCTGTCGGGGAAAAAAACACCGTCACAAAAAAGATTGACCAAATCACGTCTGTGATGATTGGACTTGGGTTCACAGAGGCGCTCAACTCCAGCCTGACTAGCAAGCAGATACTGTATGACTATACCAAAAGGGACCCGTCAGAAATAATCGAGGTATCTGAATCAAAAAGTCTAGAGCACACGGTACTACGCGACTCTATACTGCCTGGATTGCTTGAGAATCTCTCAAAAAACATACACGAGTCGTACCCTCAAAAATTATTTGAGACGGGAGTGGTCTTTACAAAGGGTCACCCAATCAATGAAACCATATCCATATCATGCGTGAGTGCGCACAAGGACACCAACTTTACCGAGATAAAATCAATTTTGCAATCTTTGCTAAAAACCGATTCTGGTATAGTATGCAAGACAAATGCCTCGACTCATCCGTCGTTTGCAAGCGGAAGGACCGCAGAGGTTCTGGTTGGAGGAAAACCAGTGGGCGTGATAGGCGAAATAGACCAGCGGGTAATTGACAATTTCAAAATCAGAGTGCCGGTGTCAGGATTTGAGATTGTACTAACTGGATTAATATTTGACTAGACCTATTTTCTATTGCCCAAGAGCATACACGTAGACGGATTAGGATGAGTCGATCGTATTAGATTTCTGTGATTTCTAATTCACCCAGATGTGTAACAATGGGGCAACAAATACCCCGGCTACAGA
>DATBQZ010000182.1:0-2021 GCA_036560565.1 Candidatus Nitrosotenuis sp. | reverse complement strand
TACTGATTTATTCTTCTGGAATGGCAGTAAACAACACAGTCGCAGTCTTTGATGGAATATTTGGCAAAAAGAACGAATTTCTCAGGACTCCAAAATATGGAATTGTAAACAATACTGATGACTGGCATGATAAGGCATACAACCTTCCATTTACAAAGACCACGCTTTTGGAGTTGTTCTTTGGAATTTATGGCCTAATGGCGATGCTTATTGCGATTTTTTCAAAAAATCCTATTTTTGCACCAATTATAGCGATTCCGACCATCGGGTTCTTCTATATTGCATACGTGAGCTTGTCCCATTCTAAATTTAAAAGAAATAAATCCAGTATACAAAAATCAAAGACAGAAAAGATGGCAGACAAATACTATCAGGCAGCAATCATTGGAATGTTTGCAATTATCACATTTGGAGGATACATGGCATATTCTGGATATCAGAGCGACGTATATCCACTTGATCAATCCCGTGGCTTGCTAGATAGAATTGCGGCAAGCAAAGACCCTGAATCAATACTTGCGGATCTTCGCGAAATAAAGCAGCACTTGCCAGTCAAAGGAAATCCCGTTTGGATATTCCCAACTGACACTACTGATTTTGGCAGAATACAAGAAGATGTTGACTCTATGATTGCAAGTGTTGAAGAACTTACTGGCGAGCCAAGCAACAAGGCTGATTTTAACACCGCAATGCTACACCTTCAAGTGGGTGCAATTCAAATCAGGCAAAACCTGATGGATGCAACACCGTACATGTATGCGAGCTTTTCAAACATCGTATTTAGCTCAGTTTGGATTGCGGCAATATTGGGAATCTTTGCCATTATGAAACGAAAGAAAGAACAACTAAAGGCATACGACAAGTCTGACGACGTCTAAAATCAATTAGCTACTTTAACCAAGTTTTCAGATGCTTTTTCAGAATCTGTATCTATTTTGAATTTAGAGATGATCTGTTGGAGCTGCGTTGCAAGCTCTGACATCTGACTTGCAGATGTTGCAATCTCTTGTGTCTGTGCTGTTTGTTGTTCCACTGCAGCTGATGCTTGCTCTGTGGCCGAGGCATTTTGTTCTGCCACTGCAGAAATCTCTGACGCGCTCTCTGATACAAGTTTTACTTTGGACATTTCTGCCTGGGCAGAATCTGATAACCTGCTTACGTTTTTGGATACGTTTCTTATGCGAGACGCAATTTCGTCAAGCACCTTTAGCGAAGAATCAATTACCATCTTTCCTTGGTTTACCTCGTTTGAACTGGTCTCGATATCCTCAACTACAATCTGTGCGTTTTCCTGAATTTGTTTAAGCTTCGTGTCGATGTCCTCTGATGACTTTGAAGAGCTTTCTGCAAGGCGTCTGACTTCGTCTGCGACGACTGCAAATCCACGGCCTGCCTCTCCTGCGCGCGCTGCCTCTATTGCGGCGTTTAGCGCCAAGAGATTTGTCTGGTCTGCAATTTGCCTGATCACATCCAAAACTGCGGTAATCTCATTTGTCTTGTCTGCCAGTTCTCTGACTTTTTGCGCAGAGTTATTTGTGACTCTTATTATGTTGTTCATTCTTTCTCCTGCCTCTTTAGCTGACTCTGAACCACTCTCTGATAGTTTGCCTACCTCGTTAGTCACTTCAACAGATTCTATTGCGTTTGTCGCAAGCTCGCCAATATCCCTTGTCAGCTGATCTACAATTTGTTTTGACTTGCTTAGATCTTGCGCCTGTGTCTGCGAGCCTCTTGAAATTTGATCAACTGTTGTTGCAATTTGCTGCACTGATGAATTTAGCTCACTACCTGATGCGGCAATATGTTGCGCACTCGATGACACTGACTGTGCCGCCATGTGTACTTCGGACATGGTGTTTTTCAAGTTGGATACCATTTGCTTTTCAGCCATTAGCAGTCTGCCGATTTCGTCTTTTGACTTTGTGTCCTCTACTGTGATGGAAAGATCTCCTTCGCTAATCTTGATTGCAATTTCAGTTGCCCTTGCGATTGGTTTTGATATGGAACGTGAAATAAAGAAA
>DATBQZ010000181.1:0-1661 GCA_036560565.1 Candidatus Nitrosotenuis sp. | reverse complement strand
TTTTCCTGTTTTATCTCCATCAAATGAAAAGTGGGCGATTTTATTTCAACCTTGAAATGATGCTTCTCAAAGCTAATGTCCTCCCCTGTTAGTACAGCCGTAATCTTGTAAGACGCATTTTTTTCAATTTGGAGACTGATTTTTTTTGTAGCAAAACCGTCTGTGATTGTAAGTATGATCATCTCCTCAAGCCAATTATACAGCAAGTAACTGAGGTCTTTTCCAGTAACTGTGAGCGTTCTTTCTTTTTTTTCCTCGACTAGTTTGGAATCAAGAATTGTATCCACAACAGATTTTCCTGCCAATACAAACGCCTCTTCTAGTGTTGATGCCTCAACTTCAATGATTGCGTCTGTAGCATGCTCCAAATATCTATAGGACAATACTGTGCTTGACTACTTCTATTATTAATAGATAAAAAGCAGCAACGTCTAAATGCATTAATTCCACAGTTTGTTTTGAATTGAGTCTTCCAAGGGGAATGAAAGATTTTGAAACTGACGAGCTGTCAAAAATTGAATATGTAAGGAAAGTATTTCTTGAAAACTGCAAGACATTTAGTTTTAACCTGATGGATCCGTCTCCACTGGAACTTGTCTCGGTAATAGAAACAAAGAGCGGACCTGCAATTAGAGATGAAATTTATTTTTTCAAAGACAAGGGAGACAGGGACATAGCACTTCGATTTGATTTTACGGTTGGATTAACGCGCTACTTGGCAGCACAAAAGTCACTCAAACTTCCAGCAAAGATTGCAGCTTTTGGAGGCGTGTGGAGATATGACGAACCGCAAAAAGGCCGATACCGCTTCTTTCACCAATGGGATCTGGAAATCTACGGAAAGCCAAGTCTTGAATCTGATGCAGAGATAATTGAATTTACGTCCAAATTCTTTTCCAAACTAAATCTATCTGGCGTGATGATAGACATCTCGCATAGAAAACTAGTTGAATCAGTTGTCGCAAAAATTTTCCAGTCAACCGACTCTGGCCTGATTGCCGACATACTGCGCGCAATAGACAAAATCCAAAAAAAGAAAAAGGAGGAAATTCTAAAAGAATACGAGCAAAAAGGATATTCTGCAGACAAACTAGAACAAATACTCGAGTTTTCAAAAATAAAGGGCACGCCTGAGCAAGTTGAAAAGCAATTTGACGTTTCAGGATTGGATGCTTGGAACGAGATAAAATCGCTATTTTCCTCTCTTAAAAACAGGCAAGTTGAGAATGCTCGCATTAACTTTGGAATAGTGAGGGGGCTGGATTATTACTCCGGTGTGGTCTTTGAGGCATTTGATACTACTTCTGATTATGGTGCGTTGGTTGGAGGTGGCAGATACGACAGTTTGCCAAAAGCATTTGGCCGCGATGATCTGGGGGCGACAGGAGTTGCCGGCGGAGTAGAACGAATTATTTTGTCACTTGAAAAACAAGGGATGACAAAAATTGATTCTGCGCCAGTTGTCTCTGTACTATTTGTAAACGAGGAGATGACTGCACCCGCAGTAAACATTGCATCGCAGCTAAGGCAGATGGGAATTGCAACTGACATTGATCTTGTTGGAAGGCCATTCAAAAAACAAATCGAAAACGCATCTGCATCCAAGTTTTCCGTAATTGTTGCACCAAAAGAATACTCCTCGAAACAAATTGTTGTAAAAA
>DATBQZ010000180.1:0-5049 GCA_036560565.1 Candidatus Nitrosotenuis sp. | reverse complement strand
AACTTTGGAATAGTGAGGGGGCTGGATTATTACTCCGGTGTGGTCTTTGAGGCATTGATACTACTTCTGATTATGGTGCGTTGGTTGGGGGCGGCAGATACGACAGTTTGCCAAAAGCATTTGGCCGCGATGATCTGGGGGCGACAGGAGTTGCCGGCGGAGTAGAACGAATTATTTTGTCACTTGAAAAACAAGGGATGACAAAAATTGATTCTGCGCCAGTTGTCTCTGTGCTATTTGTAAACGAGGAGATGATTGCACCCGCAGTAAACATTGCATCGCAGCTAAGGCAGATGGGAATTGCAACTGACATTGATCTTGTTGGAAGGCCATTCAAAAAACAAATCGAAAACGCATCTGCATCCAAGTTTTCCGTAATCGTCGCACCAAAAGAATACTCCTCAAAACAAATTGTTGTAAAAAACATGTCTGATGGAAAAGAAACTATCCAAACAATTGACTCTTTACTCTCAAACGCAAAATCTATTTTCAGTCTGTAAACGCACGCGTGAGCATCATTATTTCCGGACCGTTTGTCAAGTTTCCAACTACCATCGCTTTGTTATTTGCTAGAATTCCGGATGCAACATACGGTATTCCGCCGTTTATTGTTGCAGGCTCTATCTTTACTTTCAATATGTCGGAAACTGCCTTGATGTCATCATCATCAGTTTCTGGATGAATTATGCCGCCATGATTGTTTGCATATACCATGGCACCTGCCTGGTGATATCCTGCAACTTTTTTCTGAATTACCTCGATTCCCAATGTGTCCTGGATTGTTTTTATGGCCTCTTTTGGAATTTTTGGTGATACAACTCCGCCCTTGTCATTAACGCACATCATGTTGCCTAGCGCTGTCATCTTTGCATCTAGTACTTGGACATTAAGACCGGTTGCTTTTTTCAAGTACGACAGTTCGTGCTCAAAGGAAATATTTGGAATAAGCATTCCGTGGTTGTTTACTACCATCAAAGTCCCAATGAGCCTCGTATTTGCCACTGATGTGAACAAAGGTTCCACTTTCAAATGGGACGACAATGTACTTGCCTTTGTTTCCGCAAAACCGTTTGGTATGAAAACAAAGCTGTCGTTTGCCTTGGTGTAAATGCCTATGTTTGGCCCTCGATATACATCATATTTGAAAATATTCAACTACTAGTTTTGTGAATCAAAAAATATGAACGTAGGGGCGGTTCATCACGAAAACGGTGTTATAATCTACTAGATCATCGATCAGCGGTTTAGTTTGCACTAATTTTGTTTAGATTTAAATAACATTCCATGAAAGTATTCAACATGCCAATAGACGAACATTTCCCACAGGGATTAAAACCAACAGGCAAAATTATGCACTCCGATGGAGAACACTTTCACTTTATGTGGGGACCAGGCAGAAGCGACGCAGAATGCTTCTCAAACCATGATGTAATCGCAGCATACGAAGCACGTGGTGAGACACAGGTTCCATTAGGTGTCAGTGGCACAATGGTCGCAGTCGACTGGGATTCTTGCGTAGCAGATGGAGCATGTATTGAGGCTTGCCCAGTACAAGTATTCCAATGGTACAGAACCGAAATGGACATTCCAGCAAAAGATGTTGTTGGTAAGACATTTGCAGGTACTGGTTCTTCAGTAAAAGAAGAACGCAAAGACCTCACCGACAAAGCAGATCCAATCAGAGAACATGATTGTATCTGGTGTATGGCTTGCGTATCAGTTTGCCCACCTCTGGCAATCAAGGTTGATCAAGCAAACTTGGAAGCACACGAGAAAGCAGCTGGAACCTTCATCAAGCTAACCGGTGGAGAAAACCCACACGCACACGACTAGAAACAACATTTCTTTTCTTTTCTTTTATAATTTTTAGTTTATATCCAAAATTAATAATAAAACAAATTTTAACTGGTTCTAATCACCGAATCCCGCAGAGGTCGCCTAGCTCGGTAGGGCGCGGGCCTTGAGAGCCTGTGTGCGCAAGCACCCGGGGGTTCAAATCCCTCTCTCTGCGCTTATTTTCCAAACTTGCTGAGTTCTGCCAAAAGTGCAGACAGCTGAATTTCAGGATTTGCGCCGGAAAGTATCCTGTAGTCGTATTTTGCAATCGCCTCTGAAATTTCAACTAGATTGTCTACTTTTGATTTGTAGATTGCCTCGTTGAGATATTTTAAAAAGTCAGACTCTGACATCCCATACACTTTGACAAGTTCAATCATCTTGTTTCTTGCATCAACTGTCTTTCCTGCCAAAGCCATTTTGAGAACTTCGTCTACATCCTTTGTTTTTGTAAGGCCGGCTGCCCCCTTTACGCTTTCTTCCGTAACGCTTCCAAGACTTGCCGCTGCCTGCATTATGTTGATTGCGTGTCGCATGTCTCCTTCGGAATAATCAAAAATTGCCTTTAGGCCGTCTTCGTCTGCCTTTAGTTTTTCCTTTTTTGCAATCTCCTTTAGGTGCGCGATTATCTCTTTTTCGGAAATTCTTGTGAACTTGAACACTGCGCACCTGCTTTGAATCGGCTCGATAATCTTGGAAATGTTATTGGCAATCAGTATGAACCTGCAATGTTTTGAGGTATCCTCGATAATTCTACGCAATGCCGTCTGTGCGTCAGAGGTCATCTCGTCTGCCTCATCAAGAATTATTATCTTAAATGGAATATCTGCATCGAGTCCTGCAAACCTTGAAAATTTCTTGACCCTTTCTCGTACCATGTTGATTCCGCGTTCGTCTGAGGCGTTAAGCTCTAACGTATAGTCTCGCCATCTGTCCCCAAGTATCTCCCTTGCAATGCACACAGCTAGAGTTGTTTTGCCAACTCCTGCAGATCCAGAAAACAAAAGATGCGGTATCTCTGTGACGTTTTTGAGCAACGAGCTAAGGCTGCCGACTACTTCTTTCTGGTTTACAAGATCCGCTATTTTCAGGGGGCGGTATTTTTCAACCCACATCATGTTTGAAACCGGCATTAAGTTGACTCTTCGGCTAGTCTTACTAATAAGTTACGGCTGAGGATCAAATGATCAAAGCTTCTTGTAAACACAATTGATCGATCGTATCCATTAAATCCTTGAACTCACTTTCATAACTGTTGAACATAAACGAATTACTCCAAGTTTACAGCATTGGTTATGGGACCCAGGATGTAAAGGCCCTCATTAATCATGATTTTAAGATAAATGTTTCAAATGTAACAATAGACGGAAAACAAGGAGAAATCCTGAACATACCTAGATGGGTGGGGCAAACCCTCGAGTCCGAGGGCCATGCCGAAATTCAAGAATCCGACATGGGAATAGAGCTCACTCAATCCTTGTCTAAAGAAAATTTTCAAGGCGAAGAGTTATCTCATCTGGAGCCAGATTTTTACATAAAAATGACTGGATACATGGCAAGACAGTCAGAAAAAGAATACGACAAACTGCAAAGCTTACTCAAGACGTTAATCCGCAAAAGGCTTGGAAAGCTAGTTCCACGGGCAAATTCCATGACGCTGACTGCAGACATAGCAAAAAAACTATCCATTGAGGAAAGGGCACTGTACAACGTAATCCACAAAAACAGCAGCGACTTCATAAATCAAATATTTCGTGATGAAAAATGACTCTGGAAACACAGACCCGCGCAGCACTAATTGATCAAGTGCAGAATTTCTTATCGTCGTTTAAGGACAAGTCAGGCTCGTTTAGGTACGTAGAAGAAATCGACCAGATGATGGCAAAGCAGGCGCTGTATATAGTAGTCGACTATAACGATCTAGTTTCTCAAAGAGAAATTGAAATCAAGTTCAACAATGAGCCAGATGAAATATTATACGCGTTTGCGCGCGCTGTAAAAAACATTCTTGAAGAAAGATTCCCAGAATATGCAAACAAAATTGATGACGACATCCGAGTAAGAATAGCAAACTATCCGATACAGCGCAGCCTTAGGCAAATCAATGCGGAGGTAATTGGCAAGATGGCAAGCGTTTCAGGGATGGTTGTACGATCATCTGAAGTAAAACCGCTTGCAAAAAACGTTATTTACAAATGCCCTGAAGGACACGTCACCGAGGTTCCGCTTGAGCGAGGCCTGAGCATATATGCGCCTTCAAAGTGCAGCCATGACCGATGCACACAGCGTGATCTGAGAATTGATCCTGAACACAGCAAGTTCATTGATTTTCAAATAGTTAGACTGCAGGAGCTTCCAGAGGATCTCCCACCGGGACAGCTCCCACATTACCTTGATGTTACAATAAGGCAAGATCTAGTGGATAATGCGCGACCTGGGGACAGAATCATCCTAACTGGAATAGTGCGAATTGAACAAGAACAAATCACAGGAACTAGAATCAACAGTGGACTGCACCGACTCAGAATAGAGGGAAATAACATCGAGTTTCTAGGGGGAAGGGGAACAAAGAACTCTAGAAAGTCAGAAAGAGAAGAGATTTCCCCAGAGGAGGAAAAAATAATCAAGTCTCTTGCAAAAAGCGACGACATTTATGAAAGACTGGTAAGCTCCTTTGCGCCGCACATCCAAGGCCATGCCATAATCAAAGAAGCGATTTTGTTGCTAATAGTTGGATCAACTCAAAGAATACTCCAAGACGGAACCAAAGTCAGAGGCGATATCAACATATTCTTGGTTGGAGATCCTGGCTGTTTAGTGGGATCTTCCAAAGTAATTCTCGAAGATGGAGGGATTGTTGATCTTGCATCCCTTGGAGAGAACCACCTTGAGCAGATAAAAGTTAGAATGCAAAATGAAGATGGTGATGATGTAGCTACAGTCTTTCACAAGTATGAAAGCCAAAAAGTCATAGAAATCTTAACTGAAACTGGGAAGAGTGTTATTGGAACATACAACCACCCATTACTTACAAGAAATGGCTGGAAGCGACTTGATGAATTAAGGGAAGGCGATGAGCTTAGATCTATTACCAACATTCCATGTAACATCAAAGAATACGTGCCGACCAACTTTACCCCTACTACAAGATCTGCCTACCACGGCAAAATTCCTGAATTTGTTAATGAAGAGCTAGCTTCCTTCATGGGATTT
>DATBQZ010000179.1:0-2451 GCA_036560565.1 Candidatus Nitrosotenuis sp. | reverse complement strand
CAATCAAAACTATGACTATATGCTACAAATCAGGGACAGTTTTGATGGCATAGTAACTGATTTACCGTATGGGACTGCATCAAAAATATCAGAACCTCCCCAAAAACTAATACAAAATTTTGTATCAAAAATGCCAAAAGGTAAAAAGTTTGCAATTATGTGCAAAAAAGGTCTTGATTCAAATCTCAAGATAAAACTAACAAAAAAATATGAAATCTATAGGCATAAGAGCTTGACAAGGATGATTCTGGTAAAATGAAATTAGTGTTTTTAGGTACATCGGCTGCGCAGCCAACAGAGAATCGCGGATTATCTTCCACATGCCTTGAAAAAGACGGCGAAATTTTGATGTTTGATGCAGGAGAGGGTGCCCAAGTTTCCTATCTAAAATCAGGATTAGGATGGAACAAAAAGATGAAAATTTTTGTAACTCATTTGCACGGCGACCACTGCATTGGAGTATTAGGACTTTTACAAACTATGACCTTACAACACAGAACAGAAGCGATGGAAATCTATGGTCCTGATGGAATTGACATATTTATCGGTGAAAATATCAGAGTTCTAAATTTTGGTTTGTCGTTTCCAGTCAAGATAACTGTAGTAACACCAGGACTAGTATGCGAAGAAAAAACATATTCCGTATATGTAGAAGAAGCAGAACATTCAACTTTGGCATTTTCATATTTGTTTCAAGAAAAAGATAGGCCGGGGAAATTTGATTTGCAAAAAGCAAAAAGCCTTGGAATTCCAGAGGGAAGTCTTTGGCATGATCTGCAAACAGGAAAAGAAATTACGTTTGGAAACAAGACAGTAAAGCCATCAGATGTTGTAGGAGCAAAAAGACCTGGCAAAAAAATTGGAATATCTGGCGATACAAGACCCACAAAAAAACTTGAATTGTTTTTTAAAAACTGCGATTATCTTAGTTTTGACTCCACATTCTCTGACAAGATAAAGGAAAAAGCGCTAGAGACAGGCCACAGTACGGCAAAGGAGGCAGCCATACTTGCAAAAAATGCAAACGTTTCAAATCTGATCTTGACTCATTTTTCTGCACGATACAAAGACGAAACAGAACTGCTTGAAGAAGCAAAAACCATTCATGATTCAGTGATTGCCGCAAAAGACCTACTTGAGATTGAGATAAAATAAGCATGTTTGAGGCTGTTTCAGACCAAATTAGAGACGCCAAAAAAATTGTCTTTGTGACAGGTGCTGGGATTTCGCAGGAAAGTGGAATTCCGACATTTAGAGGAAAAGACGGTTACTGGAGAAAGTACGATCCGATGCAGCTTGCAACAATTGATGCATTCTACCAAAACCCAAAGCTTGTCTGGGAGTGGTATGAGGAAAGAAGAAGAAACATTCTTGCTGCACATCCAAACAAGGGTCATTTGGCGATTTCCGATCTTGCAAAATACAAAGATGTTGTTGTATTGACACAAAACATCGATGGATTGCACCAGAGAGCGGGATGTAAACAAGTCCTTGAGCTTCACGGTAGTATAATTAGAATAAAATGCACCGTTTGTGATTTCAAAAATAACGTTACAAATGAATTTGACGAATTGCCACCAAGATGCAAATGTGGTAAGATCCTAAGACCTGACGTTGTGTGGTTTGGAGAGGCCTTGTCGCAAGACATCTGGTGTGATGCCATAAATCATGCAAAAAGATGCGACGTCATGGTGATTGCTGGAACCTCGCTAGCTGTGTCTCCTGCAAACACCCTCCCAATCTTTGCAAAACAAAATGGAGCTGTGTTAATAGAGGTAAATCCAGAAAAAACCATCATGTCTAAAGACATGGACTTGTCGCTAAGGGAGACATCTGCAAGTGCATTGCCCCACTTGGTTTCATTATTAGAATAGTTTAGGTGTTAACAATATAGCTCATCAATATTCTTCCGCCCATCAATGCACCAATTGAAAGTCCAACATTTGCTATTATGTTGACTGCGGCAAGGCCAAATTGCGAATTATCCATAAGATTTGTTGTTTGAAGTGCAAAGGCAGACATCGTAGTAAGCGAGCCACAAAATCCCACTGCTACAAAAAGCGCGTATTTTGCTTCAAGGTTCCATTGTTGCGCAAGCACGACAAACAAACCAAGTATGAATGCACCAATGATGTTCACTACCAATACACTAACAGAAAGTGTACCCAGTATCATTTGTGAGTCTGTAATTTTGTATCTCAGAAAGGTTCCAAGTAATCCCCCAACTGAAAGAAAGACGATCTCTAATCCTTTCATGGTTTTACTTAGCTAGGCGGTTGTGTAAATACACCATAGATAGTAGTGTCTTGATCTCCTTGTGGATTATACACAGAAGATGACACTGTACCATAATCTGGATGTTCCACTATCATTTCAATAATGTGAGGGCTAGTTGATATGTCATTTACATTAGTATCAAATTTTGATGAAAAGAATTCGCCTGTAAACAAT
>DATBQZ010000178.1:0-11097 GCA_036560565.1 Candidatus Nitrosotenuis sp. | reverse complement strand
TTTCCATTATTGATAGAAAAATTGATTTTAAACAAGTTTGTAACCGCGACCCCTGTCACTCTAGTTACAAGATCAGCCGGTTACAGCGTTTATCCAAAGGTAAACGTATAGATTTCAAAGCTAGGCTTGTTTATCTGAATTTCTAACGTGTGTCTTCCGGGCTCCTTTGCTTTGACCAGATTGTAAAGTCGTGACTCTGACGTGTGGACTTTGCCATCCTTGACGTCTGCACCTGCATCTTCTTGCGATATTTGTTTTCCATCATACAGTATGGTGAGGTCTGATTCTCCAGATGCTACAATGTTTACTTCTTTTGCAAAGTATGGCAACTTGATGATTCCGGAATCTGATACAAGACTCATGCGGTCTGAAATGTTTTTCCAAATTCCGTCCAAGTAAAAGTGATCATTTTGCAGTTCGCCTGGAATGACATACTCTACTTCTCTATTTGGATCGAATCCTTCTGAATTTCCTAACCTGTCTCTTCCATACGCAAAATCATACCCAAAATATAATTCTGGGGTTCTGGCGCCGTTTTCCGATTCTTGAATTTCAACAAGCGATTGTACTGTATCGATCTTTAGTCCAAGCCTCGATGCTCTCTCATTTAGCAAGTCTTGAATTATTTTTTCAGTTTCTTCATACCCTCCCTCACCTATGTGATCATATCTGATGTAGCCTTCGTCATCTGCAATGTATTTTCTTGGCCAATAATTGTTCGAAAACGCACTCCAGATTTCTTTGTCATTATCCAGTACGACTGGGTACGTGATTCCAAACTTTTCAGTTGCCTGCTTTACGTTGTTGATGTCTTTTTCAAATTCAAATTCTGGCGAATGTATCCCTACTATGACTAGTCCTTTGTCCGAATACTTGTCGTTCCAAGCTACGATGTATGGGATGGTTCTCTGGCAGTTTATGCAACTGTATGTCCAAATGTCATACAGCACAACTTTTCCTTTGATTTGGTTTTTGAGATCATCTGCATCCGTGTTGATGTATCCTGCAATTCCTTGTAGTTCTGGTGCTTTTTTGAACATGCTTTTGTCCATGGATAACACTTGCGTGTCTGCATTCTTTGGGGACTCTAGCGAGGTAAAATAAGCACTCAGCCCTCCTATCGCTCCTGCAATTACTATTCCCATGATTATGGCTGATTTGATTTCCGACCTCATTTTCTTACCCTAACAACAAATCATTCAAAAACGGAAAGCTCGCAATTGTGGCAAGCTGGTTTGTTAACACCAAAACTCCAAGCATGATGATTAAACTGCCCATGATTATGGAATAATATTTCAAGTGTTTGCTTAGTGCCCGTGTTAATCTTGTGAATCTTGAAAAGAATACTCCCATTAGGATAAACGGAATCCCAAGTCCTAGGGAATATGCAAGCAACAATGTAAATGCCTGCCCCGGGGTGGTTGCAGCCAAAGTCAGGACGCTCCCAAGTATTGGACCGATGCATGGCGTCCAGCACGTTGCAAACGCAAGCCCAAAGACAAACGAGAGCGGATAACTTGCCTTGCCTCCGCTTGGCAAAAATTTCTTTTCAAAATTTAGCTTGTTGATCTTGGTCGATAATAGCATAAAGACACCAAACCCAATTATTATGATTCCACCAACTTGGTTTAGTCCAGATATTAGGCCAGACGCCACACTTGAAAGTACGCTGTTTAGCACTACTCCAAAAATTGAAAACACCACTGAAAACCCAAGAACAAAAAATATTGTGTTTAACAAAACGTTTAGCCGATTTGCAACTGTGATCACGCCGTTGTTTTTTTGAAGATCTGTAATCGTCGTTCCAGAAATGTATGCCAAAAATGCAGGTATTACGGGCAATATGCATGGTGCCAGAAATGAGCCAAGGCCGGACACTGCAGCTATTGCGATTGTTATCTCCGACATGTTACACTAGGTTGAATTTTTTTATTAAAGCATTCTTCCAAATTCAGTCCAATTTGCCAGATATTACTTTTTATCTAGCCATATCTTGTGACCTCCATGAATAAAAGATTCATCGTAATTGGAATAGTGTTTGGAATCATAGTCGCAGTTGCAGTTTATCTCGGCTCTCCAATGTTTCTGGGCATGGATATGCGCAGATAGAATTAGGGTTCTGCTAACTTGTTGACCTGAATTAACAAAAAATTATTCGTGATTCTGCTTGTAAATGCTGGCGTTCTGTATGATGGTTTTCCATCTGTTTTTACCGTCTGCCTTTATCATGGCTGATTCTGAGGATTATCCTGAGTGAATATCTGAGAAAAAACTAATTATTTTCTTTTTTAGAATTCAACACGGTGCTAAGGATCTTTACATCAACCTCATCATTAAGATGGTAAACATCAAAATCGTTTTTCCATCTTTCTTTTTCCAAACGAAATCTCTCATCTCCAATCACAAATATGTCGCATCCTTTTAATTTAGCAGAAAAAACATGGATAGCCTGTTCTGCAGTTAGAAACGCATTTACTACATACAACAAAGATGAATCAAGTAAGGTACTAGTTAACCCAACTTCAATGAATCTGTTTGTTCTGCCCAGCTGTTCCTGTTTCCTCGCCATAATGCTCCACAGAATCCTAGTGTTAAGTATTTCTTCTTCATTTCCACCTGCAAGAAAAATTAATTCATCGAGAAATTGATTTATTGACCAACCTGACGTTATTATCGTAACCTCATTATCATATGCTTTTCTGAAGATCTTTCTAATTAACTCGCCTGCAGGTGTTTCACTAAAGTAGAATATGAGACAGAAGGCTTGAGATATATCCGCATGCTAAGTTATCAATTAGATTTTGTGGAAAGTTTCCCATAATTAGCACGTGGTTGTCTAGAACCATATCTTGACAAAATTTTTCTAACATCTAATCGTATTTCCTTACGAAGATCATTTGCACTGAGTGTATCTGCACCTATCTGTTTTGATCGGTATTGTATTTGATTTACAAGTGCTTGTCCGGTAATGTTATACTCGGGTAATCCTTTAAGATCTTTAACTCTTTTTTCTATTTCTAGCCTGTAATCGGTGCATGAATCTGACATATACTATTTCCTTTACTTTATTCGGTTTAAACTTGATATCTTTTTAAGTATTTGTTAAAATGAGTAAATAAGGTTAACTCACACCTAGAATTTGACCATAACCAGGGTAACGGCGCCCAGAAAATAAAATCCCATCCAACCTGAAATCGGATTGATTCAAAATTTTTGGGTCTCGGCAAGTTAGCACAACCTGAATTAGAAAATCTTAAACTTTTTCCCAGCTTTTTCAAAAACTGATAGCGTGTAATCTATTTGCTTTTTTGAAATCCATGCAGTGACAGAAATTCTGATTCGTGCACTGTTTTTTGGAACAGTCGGATAGCGTATTGGCTGGGCAAATACTCCGCATTCAAATAGGTATTTTCCAAAATCAAGCGTTTTTTTCTCATTTCCAATTATGATGGGAATTATGTGCGTGGGTGATTTTATGTCGTAACCGATTTCTTTTAGTCCTGATGATAGCATGACCGTGTTTTTCTTGAGTGCCGCCTGGCATGTTTTTCTGTTTTGCTCTAGTCTGTCAAGTGACATCTTGACGAGAAATGAGGGAAGTGCAGACGTATAGATGAATGATTTTGAGCGGTTTATGCACAGATCTATGACAGAATCCTGTGCAGCGACATATCCGCCAAAAGAGCCAAGTGCCTTACTTAGGCTGCTCACATATGCGTCAATTTTTTTATCGACTCCAAAAAGATTTGCAGTGCCCCTACCGTCATCACCCACTGCAAAATCCCCATGCGCATCATCTAAGATTAGAATCGCATTGTTTTTTTCAGTAATCTCTGTCATGTGTTTTAGATTGGCATAGTCTCCGTCCATGCTGAAGATTCCTTCAGTGATTACGAACTTGCGCATCTTACCGTACCTGCTGATTTTTTTTGCCAAATCTTCCACGTCGTTGTGTTTGTACACTTGTACTTTTGCGCCGGTAATCTTGCACGCATCAATGATGCTTGCGTGGTTTAGCTCATCGCTTAGTATTAGATCTTTTTTTCCGACCAGTGCGGAAATGACTCCTAGATTTGCCATGTATCCCGTTGGGAATACAAGTGACGCTTTCTGTGATTTATGATCTGCGAGTTTTTTTTCCAATTTCCTAAACGAAACGTCGTTTCCAGAAACCAGGCGCGAGCTTGACTGTAATTGGTTTATCACGTTTTTCTTTACTTGTAAGCCAAGATAGTCGTTTGAGCAAAGATTGATGAGTTTTTTTGTTCCAATTGTAATGTGTGATTCCCTGACGTATCCATCACGCAACTGTCTGTGGAGATTTTCTTTCTTTATTTCTCTTAAAAGACGGTCTACGAATTCGAGTTTAGGCTTCAAGATTTATTTTTTTAATCATTTCCAAGTCTTTTTTCATCTCATTTCCGTCCATGGTCAGGTAGCCAGAACTGATGATGCCGTTTGCGCCGCTTAAGAGCAGTTTTTCACCGCTGTCTTTTAGGTGCACTTCGCGACCTCCGGAAATTTTGATTATTGCTTTTGGTAGTGCAAATCTTGTAACTGCAAACATGCGCAGTATTTCTTCAAACGGCAGCGGCGTCTGTAGTTCTAGCGGAGTTCCAGGCATTGCAACAAGTAAATTTATCGTAACTTCCTCTGGGCTCATTTTTGCTAAATCCAAAATCATCTCTAATCTCTGACTCCTTGTTTCACCCATTCCTATTATTCCGCCAGTGCACAGTTCGAGCCCCGCCTGGCGTGCTATTGTGAGTGTGTTGATTCTGTCCTGGTATGTGTGCGTCGTGCAAATCTGGGGAAACTTTGATCTTGCTGTTTCTAAATTATGATTGTACCTGCGCACTCCTAGTGCCTTTAGCTGTTTTGCCTGATTCATTGTAAGAAAGCCCAAACTGCATTCTATGCTGATTCCTACTTGGCTGTTGATTTGCTCAATTATGTTGCACACCTTTTGAAAGTCTGAATCCGACGGCTCTCGCCAAGCTGCCACCAAACAATATGATTCAGCTCCCTCGTCTAGCGCTTTTTTTGCCTTTTCCACTATTTCTTCTGCTGGAAGCAGCTGGTAGCTGTCAATTCCCGTATTGAAGAATGCAGATTGGCCGCAAAATGCGCAGTCTTCGCTGCAGTAGTTTTTCTTGATGTTTGCAAGCTGCTCGACATCCACCTTGTCTCCGCCAAATTTGCGCGTTATCTTGTTTGCCGCGTCTGAGAGTGCTTTTAGTTCTGATTCTGGCATGTTGACTAGTCCCTCTAGGTCAGAATCGGAAAGACTGGCTCCGTCTAGGACCTTTTGCTGACAATTTAAAATGAATTGATGATCAGGAATCATCAAACAGTACAAATTTTTCACGGTTAATTAAGATTTCAATGTTAACTGGTTGCACTGTATGCTGGTTTACAATTACTTTGCAATGTTTTTGATGGTGCGTATCGTTCCATCTATTAGGTAGTTTAATTCGGATTCCGAAATTGCAAGCGGTGGAACAAGCATGACTATGTTTCCGAGGGTTCTAAGATAGATGCCGTTTTTCTTTGCTTCCTCAAAAACCACTTTGTTTGTGGATTTTTTAAAGGAAACAGGCGTCTTTTTGTGCTTGTCCTGTACTAGCTCGATTCCCATGAGCATGCCCTTGTGTCGTATGTCACCTACCGTGTCTAGATCAAGGATCTCCTGCATTCTTTTTTCAAAGACCTTTGAGGTTTTCTGTATTTTTTTAATCAGGTTGGTCTTCTCGTACAGATTCAGGTTTTCGTTTGCAACCGCACATGATAATGGGTTTCCGGTAAACGTATGTCCGTGATAAATGTGCCTCATGTCCGAATACTTTCCCAAAAATGAATCATAGATGTTTTTTGTCACTAGCGTTGCAGCCATTGTGATGTATCCTCCAGTTAGCATCTTTCCATAAGCCACAATGTCTGGCTTGCTGTTTTGAGACACATATTCTACAAGTGATCCCAGTCTTCCAAAACCCGTTGCAATTTCATCTAGTATGAACAATACTCCGTGTTTTTTGCACAGCCTGCTTATTTTTTCTTGGAATCCGTCCTGGTAGATGTTTACTCCGCCTGCCATCTGTGCCCCGCTTTCCATTACAAACGCTGCAATTTTGTCGTTATTTGAAAACAGTTTTTCGATTTTTTCTAGACGCTGATTCTGATATTCTTTGGGTGTTGTGTTGCTGGGCAGTCTGTAGCTGTTTGCAAAAGGAACCTGAATTGTTTTGTACAGGTGGTTTTTGAACTTGGAGAAAAATCCCGGCACGTATCCTACAGACATTGCGCCAAACGTGTCCCCATGGTATCCGTTTTGGAGTGTCGCAAACTGGGATTTGTTTTTCTCGCCCCTGTTTTGCCAGTACTGGAGGGCCATTTTGAATGAAACCTCCATCGCGGTGGAGCCGTCGTCTGAATAAAACACCCTGCTCATTCCAGGCGATATCTCTACTAGCCTTTTTGCAAGCGACTCTGCCTGCTCATTTGTCAGATTAAACAGCGACGAATGCACAATCCGCTCTGATTGTTTTCTTATTGCGTAAATTAGCTCTTTTTTAGAGTGGCCCCATACGTTGCACCACATGCTTGCCACCCCGTCAAGAATCTTGTTCCCGTTTGAATCAATTAGCCACATTCCTTGGCCTTTTACGATCTTTGTAAAAGAATCCCATTCGGACATCTGAGTATACGGATGCCAAACGGAGCTATGCGGTTTCATCACCTATATGGCTGGTTTTCATTTTAATAATCAAGCGGTGAAAAGGTTAATCAATCAACTAACTGGATTTTTTCTGTTGAAGTCCTACTTTATCACTGGAACTGACACCGGGATTGGAAAAACCTGCTTTGCTGCAGGCCTTGCATTGGCAATGAAAAATTCCGGAATTGACGTGGGTGTAATGAAGCCTTTTGCCACCGGCACTCCGCAGAAGACTGGATACAAATCAGAAGACGTAAAAATTCTAGTCGAGGCGTCTGGCACAAAAGACAATGAAAGTCTAGTTAATCCGTATTTTTTCCCAATTCCTGCCTCGCCATACCTGGCGGCAAACAAGCTGAAATCTGCAATCGATGTCAGTTTGGTGCTCGATAGATTTGAGAATCTGCAGTCCATTCATGACTCTGTGCTAGTTGAGGGGATTGGCGGGATCATGACTCCAATTCTCAAAGATTACTGTGTTGCTGATTTGATCAAGGACATGAATCTTGAGGCTATGATAGTGACAAGCTCAAGAATTGGAACTGTAAACCACACCATTTTGACATGTGATGCTTGCAAAAAGTATGGGATCAAAACAAGAGGTATAGTCATAAACAATTTTGATGCTGCGGGCTACGCTGTGGATGATCTCACGTCTGATTTGAAAAATCTTAGCGGGCTTGATGTACTGTGCTCAATTCCACATGTTGATGGGTGCAACGCGGAGAAAATTTCTAAAATCTTGGCGGCAAACGGCATGCTGTCTGCGCTCTAGTTTACACTTTAAAGATTTTAAATTTTGACTGTGTCTTTGAGGCGCAGAATGCAGTGATGTCATTTATCATGTTGGCAAACGAGCAGCCACTGTCAATTTCATATGTCTTGTGTTGAAGACCGAGGCTTGTTTTTTGCACAAGCCAAATGTTTTCTTTTATTGGCTGTATTGCTTCTATTTTCTTTAGTGATTCAAGAATCCTGCCCAAGTTCTTTGTTTTTGGGAAAAATATGACTAGTGCGTCTTTTGGGGACGAACCAAGTGTTCGCACATCTGGAATTACGATGTCTATTTCAACTGCTTTTAGTGTCACCTTTCTCTGGCTTGGAATGAGTGCATTTGTAAGCAAATAATGCATTAGCGATTCTGCAAACGCTTCAAAGTTTTCGTGCTGGTCTCCGTTTAATTTGGTAATTTTTGGATAGCAGTTATTTGTAATGTGCCTGATCAAATCGGCAGTTTTGTTTTTTGAAATCTCTACTTGAATTTTCTGCTCTGAAATTGACTTTATCTGATCGTATAGCATTTCTTTGATTGGGGATGGCTCGCTCATAATTTCGTCAATAATTTGTAACATTTCTTGCTTTGGATTTGTGTAAACTGCTAATTTTACAAGTTTTATCTGTAGATATCTCAACTGGTCTTTCCTAAACTAGAGTAGAAATTCCTAAATTCTGGGTCTAATTCTGACAACTAGTGAAAAACGCCGAATGCAAAAGGTGCCTGAACAAGTTTAGCGAAAAGGACATTTACACAATTCAGCAGTTTCAATACCGAAAATCCCCGTCTTACGAATGGACAAAGGAATTCTTTGACATTTTAAAGATTGATGAATGGGAATCGTTTTGCGAGAACTGTCTTCATTACTATGCTCAGATATCAAATGATGTCTGGATAAAATACTGTAAAAATTAGAAAGTTGTATTTTTAAACCAAATTTCAGGGAATCATACTGCTGCTTGCACACTGACAAGTTTTTTAATTTCGTTTATCACATCATCTAAATCGTAAGGCTTGTACATCAATGAAATCTCCTCCATTTGATCGAGTTTCTTCTTTGTTACATCTGTGATGTCTGCTGTCAAAATTAGGAATTTTGCATCTGGGTCGATTTTTCGTATCTTCTCCATTGCATAAAACCCGTCATAATATGGCATCATTAGATCAAGTACGACAATTTGCGGCTTGTGTTTTTCAAACAGTTCGGCTGCCTCTTTTCCGTCATGGCCTACGCCCAAAACAGTAATGTCTGCAGATTTTGCCCACTCTTCAAATATTTCGGCCATGTCTTTGTCGTCTTCTACTATTATTATGGTGGCCTTCTTGATCATTTACCATATTACCCAATAAAATCCAATTAACCATGTGTTTGTACAAAAAATTCACATGTTTTTTACAAACTATAATTCTTAAAACCTGTTTGTTCGATTAAAAAAACACATTTTTTTTAAAAGAAGTCCTGCAACATTTGTATGCGTAGGTTCATCATTAGAAAAGAGGATGCTGAATCTTCAGTACAGACTAAAGACTCGGATCCAATGAGCTATACCGAGCGCACAGTCTTTTTCAAAAAAGATCCAAATGCAAAAAATCAACCTACGATAGACGACCTAGACAAGGAGGATTTTAAACCAAATCATGCTGCCGAATCTGTCCCTACTAATAATACCTCAGAATTAAAGACACAGACTAAGAATGAAAGTAAAGATATTGATGAAGACACTGATGAAGACGATAAACCAAAAGTCATCGGCCAATCTCAAGAAATAAAAAAATTATTTGATCAGTCATTGGGGGTTGTTAAAGAATTCCAAGAAAGTAAAATAAAACTAATGTACAAACATCTGGAAGAAGAACAACAGCTGACAAAACATCTAAACGATACGCTACAAACAAACCTTCTTACCATTTCTAAATTAGACGAAGAGCTAGAACAGCGAAAAAATCAACTCGAGGTGGAAGTGGAGGAGAAAACAAAGAAAATCATCGATTCTGAAAAAATGTCTACCATAGGCGAGCTCTCAGCAAGGCTTGCACACGATATAAAAAATCCGCTAACGACAATCAAAAGCACAGTTAAACTGCTCAAAACATTCCAAGGTAAGCCAATAGACGAATATGTCATGAAAAGATTTGAAATGATGGATGACTCTATTTTCCGAATAAGTCATCAAGTTGACGGCGTACTTGATTATATCAAAAAAACTCCTTTAAAGCTGGAGCCTGCATCACTGATTGGTATCATCAAAGCGTCGATACTGCCTCTGACAATACCGAAAAACGTTCAAATTAATTTGCCAAATGCCGACATGATGTTAAAGTGTGACGCGATAAAAATGGAAGTGGTTTTTGGAAATATCATACTAAATTCCATTCAGGCGATTGCGGATACTCCTGGCAAGATCTATGTTCGCTATGTGGAGACGTCCGATTATGCAATAATTGAAGTGGCAGACTCTGGACCTGGAATTCCTTCTGAAAACTTGGATAAGATTTTTGATCCGTTATTCACGACAAAGCAGAGGGGAACAGGCCTTGGACTGTCAAGCTGTAAAAACATAATTGACCAACACGGCGGAGTCATATCTGTAAAAAATACCCCGACTACGTTTACAATACGTATGCCTAATTTGCTTGTAAAGAAATAATTTTTTAATTTTCGCTATTTCTAAAATAATGGTTTAGCCTTCTTGTGATTTTATTAATCTGCATATTTTTTCGGAATGCTCGTCGTTAATTCCTAATCGTTTTAATTCTTGTTTTATCAGTAGGGTGGGATCCGTGATTTCTGGACTTTGCTGCTTCTTTATGACAAACTCCATTTCCTCTTTTAGTGATGCTATTTGCCTTTTTGTTGTTATCATCTCATTTTTTGTTTTTTCAGCTACCATCTGCTCGTGTTCTAGTTTTTCATTTAATCTACTATAATTGGACTCTAAATTCGATATGAGCGCCTTTATGTCGCTTTCCGTTATGCGCTTTGGGTTTATTTTTTCTAGCTCTACTCTGTTTTTTGGCGCTTCTCGAAAACAATTTACTTCATCGGCAAACTTTTTTTCTTTTTCAAGCAGTGTTTTTACATTAGCCATTTTCTGCGTAAGCGTGGCATTTACAAATTTTTGATATTGGTTGGTATCGAGAATCTGATCATGGAAATCCTTTGATTTTTGTAACACTTCCTCATGTTTTGTTAGAATTTGAGGCTTGTTTGAAAAGAAAATTGATCTCTCTGTTACATCTGCTGCGTCCTGAATCTCAATTTTGGACCCAACTCCAGTAATATGCGACCATTCGTCTTCTGCAGTCTCCTGACTGGGATTAGGCTGTCCATCCTTTGTAACACGATTAATGTGCTTTACCAATAATGAATTTCGGGATTTCTTCCTAATGTTTACTGTGATATTTAAAATGAACAAACAACCTTGTACTGTTTTTTGACATGTAGGCATACTTGTGATGATTTGGCGCTGTTTTATCTTGTGATTCTAAAAAATGCAAAGCCGTTTGATTTGTCTTCTGCCATATAATGACGAGTATTGTTTGAACAAATCGAAAACATAAATCTAATTATAAAATATTAAAGAGAATTTCTTGTGCCTGTTTTCAT
>DATBQZ010000177.1:0-1644 GCA_036560565.1 Candidatus Nitrosotenuis sp. | reverse complement strand
TTATCAATTCGGAGCGCTCTACGTTTTGGCCGGAAGTTACTGTTATTGCCATTTTCTCCCACTCCCCTGGGGAGCCAAGTGAATAGATGCATGATACTGTGGCTACAATTATTGTCGGCTCGCCTGAGAGCAGCATTGCGGTTGCCTCTAGCCTCATTTTTTCGATTTTCTCGTTAATCTGGGTGTCCTTTTCTATGTATGTGTCAGTCTGCGGGAGGTAGCTTTCTGGCTGATAGTAATCGTAATAACTCACAAAATAGCCGACATTATTTTTTGGGAAAAACTGTTTTAGCTCAGAATAAAGCTGAGCTGCAAGTGTCTTGTTGTGCGATATGACAAGCGTGTTTTTTCTTGTCTGTGCAATTACGTTTGCAACAGTAAACGTTTTGCCGCTGCCTGTGACCCCAAGTAGTGTCTGAATTTTCTTTTTCCTAACTCCTTCTGCTATTTTTGCAATTGCCTGTGGTTGGTCTCCTGTAGGCTCAAAGTCTGATACTAGTTGATACGGGTGTACTTGCAACAGATGCGATCGTATTTTGCGAAATTTAAAGCAATGGTGATTGTATTATGCTGTATACGTGAATAGTCTGAACTGATCACTGATGAATCATACGTTTGTCTTTTATGCTAAACTCCAAAGATGTGCCTTGATTGCAAATACGTAATAATCCACACCTGATCGGCATCTGCTCGATTGTAGCAGTGTCACTAATTGCATTCTGGGGATTTGGATTGGCAGAAAAAATAATGCCTCAAGAAAGCATTCCTCAAATTGCAGATGTCGTGTCTGGTAATCCGTCTGAGTCTATGGCCCAAAATACGATACTATCAGCATCTGCTGATGCAGAATCAAAAAACGCGAAACTAATATCTGAAAAAATGCCTAGTGGATTTGAAAAAACAGTCAAACCTGTTTCACGTCTTGAATCCCTTGAAAAAAGAAAATTCCAGCTGAATCTGAGTGGGACATATTATGCCGGTTCTCCAAGTGCGTCAAGACCTGCAAGTCTTGAGATGCAAATCCTCCCAACCCCTGGTACGAATTTGGAGAGTTTTGAGGTAATTGAGGCAAAAATGTTGTTTGATAATTCTGGGATTCCAATTACACGTCCATCAATTACGATAACTGGGAATGATATCATACTGACGTTTGTATCTGACACTGTGGGTTCTTTTGTAATTAAAGGAACGCTTGATGAATCACTTCTTTCAGACAACAACGACAAGCAGACAATTGTAATTGAGAACCAACTGTTCTATCTTGCACAAAAAGACTTGCCGTATCACATTGACATGACTGGAATTATGTCTAATTCCTAATTACCAGTTTGGCTCGTCTGTCATTTTTACGCCGTTTTCAGTAATTTCAAAACCCATAATTCGCAATGTTTCTTTTGATGTGGGAGAATTTCGCTCTAGTATTTTTTTTGCAAGCTGGCCTCGCACGCCTTTGTCCATATGCTGGCCAATTTTGTATTTCCCGCGCATCGTATGTGGAATTATCTTGATTATTGCAACCTCATTTACTACCTCCATGTCATGTGTGAGTTTTTCATATTTTCCCTCCGGCTGGTATTTCTCCATCAGCCCATTTAGCGCCAAGGTTTTTTCGCTTTTGTCTGAAACGATTACTCCGTTTCCCTT